>JALRIV010000050.1 GCA_023255275.1 Crocinitomicaceae bacterium
GGTAAAGGTAAAATTGCTCGAATTTCCTCTAATATCAATCAAAAAACACAATCGGTAGACGTGTATTTTTCAATCCAAGCCTTACCTAAAAAAACCTTATATCACGGCATGTTTTTAACCGCTGAAATCAATGAGACTGTCACTAAAAAATCCATGGTAGTACCTAGAAATGCAGTGTCGAACGAAGAAATTTACGTTCTTAAAAACGACAAATTAATCGCGAAGAAAGTCGAAGTGATTGGTGCAAAACCAGATTCATTATTTGTATCTGGACTTGAGGATGGATCCACCATTGTTCTAGCCTACCCTAATCAAGTTGTAGAAAGTTTGAAGTATAAAGGTATTAATCGATAATTCGCTACAAAATACACCATGAGAAATTTCATACAATTTTTTATCAATAAACCCATTTGGGGAAATACGTTTATCGCCCTCGTGATTCTCTTTGGAATCTTCTCCATTGTGACCATGAAAAAATCATTTTTCCCTGAATTAGACCCTAATACCATAACGGTTTCAGTCTTTTACCCTGGTGCTTCTCCAAAAGAAATGGAGGAAGGGGTGACCATTAAAATAGAACAAGCGGTGAAAGGGATGGATGCCATTGAAGAGGTCAATTCAAATTCGCAAGAAAACTTCTCCAATGTCACTATTAAAGCCTATCAAGATGCTAACATGGACGAGCTACAAGCAGAGGTTGAAAACGCCATCAATTCGATCAATTCTTTCCCTCAAGGAGCAGAAAGACCCATCATCACCAAGGTGAAATCTGGAGGAATGGGAAGTATCGTGGCTTTTGTAGGAATTTCTTCCAAAACCAAACAAAGTAATTCCATCGCATTAACCGACCTTGCTACTAAAGTAGAACAAGATTTACTCAATTCTAAGGAAATTACACAAATCACCAAAAACGGTTTTCCAACCAAAGAAATAAGTATCAACGTAAGGGAAAATGACTTATTGAAATACGCCATTTCCATGCAAGAAATCGCCGCTGCTATTAGTTCTAAAAATTTAGACATTACTGCAGGAATCATACGAGGAGGCAACCAAGAAATGAACATCCGTTCCAATAGTAAGTCCATTTATCCTGAAGAAATTGAAAAAATCCCTTTACGCTTAGACGGCTCAGGGAGCGCCATTGTTATTGGCGATGTTGCAGATGTGGTGCTGGGCTACTCAGAAAGCTCGCAAGAATCCAAATTCAATGGAAACCCAGCGGTGTCGTTTCAAATTGAAAAAACACCTACTCAAGATATTTCTAAAATTACTGAAGCGATCTATGCCTACAAGAAAAAATTTGATAAAGAAAACCCTAATTATGAATTCAACATATTTTACGAATTCAACAGCATGTTAAATGGTCGTATTGACTTACTCACTTCAAACGGTCTAACCGGACTTATCTTAGTATTGTTATTTCTTGGTTTATTTCTTAATGTCAAACTTTCCGCTTGGGTAGCTTTCGGGATTCCATTCTCCTTTTTAGGAATGTTCATTCTTGGGTCGGTTTATGGAATGACCATCAACATGATTTCCTTGTTTGGAATGATCTTGGTGGTTGGTATTTTGGTAGACGATGGAATTGTGATTGCTGAAAATATTTATTCCCATTTTGAACGCGGAAAATCGGCTCGTCAAGCTGCATTAGACGGTACTATGGAAGTGTTACCATCTGTTTTCTCGTCCGTTCTTACAACCATTGTTGCGTTCAGTGTACTGTTTTTTGTCGAAGGATTAGAAATGATGCGCGAGATGGCCTTTGTGGCAATTGCTTGTTTATCTTTTTCGCTTATTGAAGTTTTTATCATGCTACCTGCTCACCTTGCGCACAAAAACATGTTAAAGGAAAATCGCGATTTCAAATTTTCAATGAGACAAGGTTTATTGATAGTGGGCATCAGTTTTGCTCTGATCTATTTTGGAGCCTATTTAATTACCCATACTCAAATTACCTTCGGAGCCTTACTGCTTCCTTTTTCCATCATCATTTTGGGTGTCTCCATTTTTCTCGCAGGTTTTTCGAAATCACCTATGGAATTAAAAGTACGTGGATTTGCCGATCAAATCATTAAAAAATTCAGAGATAACGGTTATCGTCAAGCCTTAATTCTGAGTATTGGTGATAAAAGAAAGTGGTATCGATTCAGCTTCTTTGTCCCAATGATTTTTACCATTTCCGCTTTTGTGATGTTAGGAAAAGGAATCATATCTGCTACTTTTTTCCCCAATATCCCACCTGACTTTTTCACCATTGAAGCCGCATACATGCCAGGAGATTCTAAAACGCAAACGGATCGATTCATTGCCAAAGCAACGCAAATTATGCTCGAAGAAAATGATCGTATTCAACGCGAAAATAAAGATACATTAATGAGTTATTACACTTCGACAACAGGTTTTTCTCAGAGTATTGGTCAAGCTGGAAATCACGCTGGTACCGTTTCAGTTTTTGTCAATTCGGAAAATTCAAAAACCCCTGTTGATACATTTATCAATCGTGTTTTAATGCGCATTAAAAACTCTAACGAAGGCAAACTTGCACAAGAACTTTATGTAGGCGGATTTAACCGTTTTGGAAAGGAAATCGAATTCGGACTTACCTCTACCAATGAAAAGAGTATCCTTCTTGCAAAGGACATGGTTCGAAAAGAGATGGCTAACATTCCAGGCGTGATGAATATCAAAGACAATATGCCCCCTGGAAAAAACGAAATTGACATCACCTTAAAACCACATGCCGAAATGTTTGGGGTCTCAAAGGGTGAAGTGTTGAATCAAATCAGGCAAGGATTCTTTGGTCAAGAGGCTCAACGCGTAATTATTGGCACCGATGAAGTGAAAATTTGGGTGCGCTATCCGCTTCAAGATCGAAATTCTTATCATGCATTAGAAAACATGAAAATCAAGAATGCACTTGGCGCCCAAATTCCGCTTAAAGAAATTGCATCCTTTAAAATGGGTAGAGCTCCAGAAGCCTTGAAACGAAGAAACGGACAACGTATCATTAAAATAGATGCTGAAAGTGAAGATCCGGATCAGGTAGGTGTCATCAACCAAAAAGTTTTCAAGCAAGTACTTCCTAAAATTGAAAACATATTTCCAGAGGTCAGCACCATAAAACTGGGGCAATTTGAACGAAGTCAAAAAACAGGAAACTCGATGCAATATGTAGCTCTCGTTTGTCTGCTTTTGATGTTCATATTAATTACACTCCATTTTAATAGTATTTCTCAGTCCTTCTTGATTATGTTAGTTATTCCTGCTGGATTAGGTGGAGCCATTTTAGGTCACGGATTAATAGGAATACCCGTTTCTATTCTATCTGTTTTCGGGATGATTGCGCTGATTGGTGTATTAGTAAACGATGCTATTGTATTTTTAGATCGTTATAACGACTTGCTATTGGAAGGAAATTCCGTTAAAGAAGCGGTCCTTGAAGCTGCAACTTCGCGTTTCAGACCAATTTTATTAACCTCGCTAACAACCGTGGCTGGTTTATTACCGATGATCTATGAAAAAAGTATGCAGGCTCAGTTCTTAATCCCTATGGCTACTTCCATAGCATTCGGGGTATTGTTTGGGACCATTTTTATTCTTTTCTTTTACCCAGCTGCCATATTATTTTGGAATGGGCGCGCACGAATCGGAAAATGGATGTGGCATGGAAGGAAATTTAACGAATTAGAAGTAGAACCTGCTTTAAAACATAAAATTGAAACTGAATATGAATAAATATATTGGCGCAATTCTTAGTCTTTTTATCGCTTCAACCCTTGGTTTTAGTCAAAAAAACCTATCTGCAAAAGATGCAGTCATGATTGCTTTAGAAAATAATTTTCAAGTGCAGATTGCTGAAAAACAAATTCAAATTACCGAAAAGAATAACAAATGGAGTGAAGCGGGCTTATTTCCAACCGTTACCCTTAGTGCGGGTTTAAATAACACGATTCAAGATAATACCAACAACCCTTTTACCTTTACGCCCGGAATTATTTTAAACCAAGGACTTGCTCCATCCTTAGCGGCAAATTGGAACATCTTTTCAGGTCTTGCTGTAAAAATGACTAAACAACGATTAGAGCAATTGGAAGAGCAATCTAGAGGTAATGCCTTTGCGATTATGGAAAATACCATTCAAGATGTGTTAAAGGCTTATTACGCTGCCTATGTGCAAAAGGAACGCATGGATCTTTTCGATTCCTTAAAGATTTATTCCAAAAAGAAATTTGATTATTACCAAGTAAAAGAAAAATACACAACATCAAATTCCTTAGAGCAACTTCAATTTCGCAATCAATACTTGACCGATAGCACCAATTATTTGATTCAAAAAATATCTTATGAAAACGCTATTCGGAACCTTTTGGTATTGATGAATGTGCAAGATGAATCAGAACGCAATGCTTTACCGATTTTAACTGACAAACTCGATATTGAACTTCCCAGCTACACTTATGACGCGGCTTATGCTGAGATGATGGGAAACAACCAAAACATTAAAAATCAATACATCTCACTGGAATTACAAAAAACACAGACGGCATACCAAAAATCGTTCTTGTACCCAACATTGAGTTTACAATTGGGATTTAACCCTTCCTATGCTCAATTTAGACAGTTAAACAATAATTCCAATCAAACCTTAGAGACCACTACCCTAACCTATTATGGCAACTTGAATTTAAGGTACACGATCTTTAACAATTGGAAAACTAAGAGAGCTGTTGAAGTTTCGAAGATACAAGAAGAAATTACCAGCTTAAACATTCAAAGCTTTGAAAAATCACTCAGTTATTCCCTACAAAATTTAATTCAGTTGTATGAGGTTCGTAGGCAATTAACTCAAATTTCAGCTGAAAATTTAGTCTATGCACAAAAAGCTTGGGAGTTAGCAAAAGCTAAATTTCAAAGTGGAAGTATCAACTCCATTGATTTAACCATTTATCAAAATAACTATCAAAACACCCTAATCCAGCATTACGAAAATCAATTCAATAAAATGGACACCTATTTGGAAATCTATAAATTGATGGGGAAATTAAGATTGGATTACGATCAACCTTAAAGCTATTAAAATAAAAAATGATGGTATGGGTATCTTTCTTGGAAGATCTTCTTCACATCTTCGTAAATCGTACTTTTTAACTCATCAATATTTTCCTTCGTTTCAGCAGAAATAAATACGACTTTAGTTTGATTCATTTTAGACATCCAAGTTTTCTTCAAATCATCCAAAGCAATTTGTATCGCTTCCTCTTGGGTTTGCTCCAAAGCTTCAAAATCGGGGTGATAGGCATCCATTTTGTTAAAAACAATGATGGTTGGCTTATCGGAATTCGTTAATTCACTTATGGTTTGATTGACCACTTCAATTTGATCATCAAAAGTAGGATGTGATAAATCAACAACATGGATCAATAAATCAGCCTCTCTGACCTCATCCAACGTTGATTTAAACGACTCTACCAACTGATGAGGCAATTTACGAATAAATCCAACCGTATCGGTTAATAGAAAAGGTAAATTTTCAATCACCACTTTGCGAACCGTTGTATCTAAAGTCGCAAAAAGTTTATTCTCCGCAAACACTTCAGACTTCGCTAATAAATTCATGAGTGTACTCTTTCCAACGTTGGTATATCCAACCAAAGCCACTCTGACCAAATCTCCTCGATTTCCGCGTTGAACGGCCATCTGTTTGTCGATTTCCTTCAAACGCTCCTTCATCAATGAAATTCTAGATTGAATGATTCTTCGATCGGATTCAATTTGAGACTCTCCAGGTCCCCTCAAACCAATCCCTCCTTTTTGGCGTTCAAGATGCGTCCACATTCGAGTTAATCGAGGCAACATGTATTGCAATTGAGCCAATTCAACTTGAGTTTTTGCATGAGAAGTACGCGCTCTACTGGCGAAAATATCTAATATTAAAATATTTCGATCGAGAATTTTTACTTCCAATTCGCGCTCAATATTTCGCAATTGCGACGGAGATAATTCATCATCAAAAATGACCAGTTCAACTGGATTTTGCTGAATGAACTCCTTGATTTCAATCAACTTACCCGATCCAACAAAAGTTCTAGGATGAGCCATAGGCAATTTCTGCGTAAACCTTTTTACCGTAATTGCACCTGCGGTTTCTGCCAAAAACTCAAGTTCGTCTAAATATTCTTTTGCCTGTTCCTCCTTAATTTCCTGAGTAATAATACCCACTAAGATACAATGTTCTTCAACGGCATCTACCACCACATGACCTTCTGTCATTTTCTTTTCAATGTTGTTACGTGTTTCACAATTTCTTCCAATTCTTTTGCTGTAAAATAAGAAGCAAATGGAGGCATTCCATTACCACCAGATTCAATTCGATGTCCGACTTCCTCAGGGGTAAGCTTTGATTGACTGAGATCTGAAGCATTTGCCAAGCCTAAATCACCTTTTGGTCCATGGCATGATGCACAATTTTTAAGGTATAATGATGCTCCTATATCAACTGCTCGCTGTTCTTCATCTTTTGAAGGGCGGTTATCTTTTTGGTGATGACAAGCGACCAAGAAAAGACTTAAAATCAAAAAATAGTTTAAAACCATGCACCTCCTAAATCTGTTCTAAAAGGCCATGGAATAGCCATGATGATTAAGATCAATCCAATCGCATAAAATAAAGCAATCTTTCGATGTTTTGCCGCAGTATCCTCTAATTTTTCAGCCTTTTTACGTCCAATGGTAACAAGAACGATAGCAATAATCATCAGTAACACATGTTCTAATCCGAAGAAACGAAAAACGGCAATTTTCATCCAAGAACCTTGAAAGTTCACTTTTCCAGAAATAAAATACAAGATGAAACCCAATAACAATTGTGTATGCAACACAATCATTGCGAACAAATTCAACATTTTATCTTTTTTAAGATAACTTCCTTTTTTCATGGATGTAAGCGCATTAACAATCGCTGCAATTAATAAAATTAGAGCAACCCAACGAAGACCTGAATGTGATTTAATAAGAATGTCCATAATTTAATTTTTACACAAAATAACTAAAAAGAATTGCCAAAATCGGGATTCAAAGCATTTTTTTTACAAAAAACATCGTTCACTCTTTTTTTGTTTCAAAATCTTCATGATTTACCCTTCTTTTTTTCGTAATTTTACCTGCATTCTAAATATCAACTATGCGTTTTATACCCATTTTTCTGATTATCATTTCATTTAGCTCTTTTTCCCAAGTTCGTCCAGAAAATGGCATGAAAGAGCACCAACCTAAATTGATTGCTTACACCAACGCAACCATTATGGTGAGCCCGACCAAAGTGATCAAAAACGGCACCTTATTGGTGGAGGATGATAAAATTAAAGCTGTGGGCAGTCTTATTTTCACGCCAAAAGAAGCTTTGGTGATAGATTGTGAACAACAATTTATCATTCCAAGTTTTATAGAAATAAACGCCCATTTGATTGCGAACAATCCTCACAAAACGAATAAGCGCGGACCGCAATTGGAAACCTCCAAACAAGGCCCCTATTATTGGAATGAAGCCATTCATCCTGAAACCGATGGTTTAGATCAATATATTCCGAATGAAGGCGACGAAAAAAAATATGTAGACATGGGGTTCGGCTGGGCTCTAAGTCATCTTGAAAATGGAATTGCAAGAGGAACGGGGCCTCTCATCGCTTTAGGCAACATACCGACAGATCGAAAAGTAGTTGATGGTTTTGCTGCTAATTTTTATTCCTTCGACAAGGGAAGTTCAAAGCAAAGTTATCCTTCTTCTCAGATGGGTTCAATTGCCTTATTACGACAATTTTTCTATGATTTAGCCTACTATCAATCAAACAAAAACCAACCCTTTTCAGCCTCTTTTCATCACAGCATCAACCAACTTCAAAAAAGTAACTTCTTCTTTTCGAAAGATAAATACGATGTTCAACGCATCTCAAAAATCAGTAATGAATTTAAAATTCCTTTCATCGTCATCGGAACAGGAAATGAATACCAAGCGATGAATGATTTCAAAAAGGATCAAACCGCTTTAGTTATCCCTATTAATTTTCCTAAAAACTATGCTTTAAACGACCCCTACCTCATGGATCAAATCGCCTTGAGGGATTTAAAACATTGGGAATTAGCCCCGTCAAATCCTTACTTTTTGAGTACCAAACGTATTCCGTTTTCAATTACTTCAGAAGGAATCACCAATGCTAAAGATTTCTGGAAAAATATCCGTTTAATCATGGAACGTGGCTTGAGTCAAGAACAAGTATTAAACGCATTAACCTTACAAGCAGCAAAGTTCTTGAAGAAAGATAGCCTTATGGGAACTTTAGAAGAGGGTAAACTGGCTAGTTTTCACGTTTATGATGGAAATCCATTTTTAGGAGATGCTA
This sequence comes from Crocinitomicaceae bacterium, assembly GCA_023255275.1. Classification (GTDB taxonomy): domain Bacteria; phylum Bacteroidota; class Bacteroidia; order Flavobacteriales_D; family Crocinitomicaceae; genus JALRIV01. The sequence goes on from JALRIV010000050.1 coordinate 8,396, forward strand.
GAGTAATAGGCATTTCTAGTTTAGGAAAATGGGAACAAAAATCCATGGTTAACACCGAATCTTACTTAGGTGTTTATGACGTTCAATTGAAGCAACAAAAATACCAATTGGAAATCTCTGGAACCAACGATAAACCAAATGGTAAAATTTACCTGAAAAACACACCGGATTCTGCAAAAGTGAACGTACAAATTCAAGTTAAAGAAAAGGATATCACTTTTCAATTTGCCATGAAAGATGAAAATTTAAATGGACTTATTTCCTTACACGCCAAAATGAATATGAAATTTGGCGCATTGGAAGGCGATGGTAAAGATGGCCAAGGAAATTGGTTTACTTGGTCTGGTGTCAAAAGAGAAAAAAATAATGAAGGCTCCAACGTCGCAGCTATTAAGCTGGATTCGGCCTATTCAGATAAAATTTGGTTTCCCAATATGGCTTATGGTAGCTTAAGCCGCAAACAAGCGGAAAATGTCATTATTAAAAACGCTACCGTTTGGACCAATGAAAATGAGGGCGTATTGAAGGATGCTACTGTCATCGTGAAAAATGGAAAAATTTCGTTTGTAGGAACCAGTAATTATGTGATTCCAAATGATGCCAAAGTTATTGATGCCAAAGGAAAACATCTGACCTCTGGAATTATTGATGAACACAGTCATATTGCGCTGACCAATGGTGTCAACGAAGGAGGGCAAGCCATAAGCGCTGAGGTTAATATTGGCGATGTTCTTTATTCCGATGATATTAACATTTACCGACAATTAGCTGGAGGAGTCACCAGTTCACAATTATTACATGGTTCAGCGAATCCTATTGGCGGACAATCTGCTTTAATAAAACTAAAATGGGGTGTTAGTCCAGATGCATTATTGATTCCTAACGCACCAAAATTCATCAAATTTGCATTAGGCGAAAATGTTAAACAATCCAATTGGGGTGATGATGACCGTGTACGTTTCCCTCAAACGCGTATGGGGGTGGAACAATTATATATGGATGCATTCTCAAGAGCTAAAGCCTATAAAGAAAAACAAAAACAAGCCCAATTAGGTAAAGGGATTACTCCTCCTAGGGACTTAGAACTGGATATTTTAGTAGAAATATTGAATCATCAACGAAATATAACCTGTCATTCCTATGTACAATCTGAAATCAACATGTTAATGCATGTCGCAGATACTTTTGGCATCAAGATCAATACGTTTACCCATATATTAGAAGGATATAAATTGGCTGATAAAATGCAAAAACACGGTGCCGCAGGATCTACATTTGCCGATTGGTGGGCTTATAAATACGAGGTGAATGATGCGATTCCTTACAATGCGAAAATCATGCATGATCAAGGTGTTTTAGTTTCTATCAACTCGGATGATGCTGAAATGGGTAGAAGATTAAACCAAGAGGCAGCCAAAACAGTTAAATATGGGGGAATGTCGGAAGTCGAGGCTTGGAAATTGGTCACCTTAAATCCTGCTAAAATGTTACATCTCGATGATCGCATGGGTAGTATCAAAGCAGGAAAAGATGCAGACCTAGTACTTTGGGATCAAAATCCACTTAGTGTGTATGCCAAAGTGCAGTTTACCCTAGTTGACGGGGTGGTTGAATATGATATTCATCAAGATCAAATACTACATAAACAAATTTCGTTGGAAAAGGCTCGAATCATCGAAAAAATGATGCATTTAAATCAAAAAGGGGCTGAAACAACCAATTACAAACCGAAAAGAAAAAGACATTTCCATTGTGACACCATCGGAGAAGAAGGAAGTTTAGACGCAAACACACATTAAGATGAAAAATTATATTTTAAGTTTATTTATACTTTCCTGGACAGCCATGCTTGCCCAAGATAAAATCCTTTTTACACACGGATATTTGCATGTAGGCAACGGGGAAACCATTGCATCTGCTAGCATTGGTATTGAGAAAGGGAAAATTGTATTACTCAAAAATTCACTGGCACATACCTTTGATCCAAAGGAATGGGATACTGTCATTCATCTGAATGGACAACACGTTTACCCTGGATTCATTGCTCCAAATTCAACCTTAGGATTAACTGAAATTGATGCGGTTAGAGCAACCAATGATTTCCACGAAGTAGGAACCTTTAACCCGCAAATCAGATCTCAAATCGCCTACAACGTGGAATCAAATGTAATAAGTACGGTAAAAACAAATGGAGTGCTCTTCTGTCAACCCACACCTAGAGGGGGTATTATCTCTGGAACATCTTCCATTATGGCTTGTGACGGCTGGAATTGGGAGGATGCAACCATTTTTAAAGACGATGGTATTCATGTGAATTGGCCTTCCTCCTACTTCATTTCTGAGCAAAAAGAAGAACGAGAAGAAGCCTATCGCTTAAAGGTTAATGAATTAAAACAATTTTTCCAGGAGGCTAAAAACTATGAACGCACCCATGGGACTAACAATTTGCGATTCGACGCCATGAGATCTTGTTTCAAAGGGGAAAAGCGAGTGTATTTCCATGCAAATCTCATTCAAGAATTACTCGACATTATCGATTTTAGTCAACAATTAGAACTTGCCCATCCAGTTATTATTGGAGGTGATGAAGCCATACCCATTGCTAATCGTTTAAAAGACGCTAAAATACCCTTGATGTTAAACCGAATCCATAATCTTCCACATACCGAAGATGGTGCGATTCATGAAAATTTTACACTGCCATTTTACTTACAACAAAAAGGAATTTTGTTTTGTTTGCAAAACGAAGGGGATATGGAAGCCATGCAGGCCAGAAACCTTCCTTTTTTAGCAGGTAGTGCTCAAGCATATGGCTTATCGGAAGAAGAAGCAATTTCTAGTATAACGTTAAACACCGCAAAAATCATGGGAATTGACCAACAGTATGGAAGTATTGAAATCGGGAAAGATGCCAGTTTGTTTGTCTCCAAAGGCAACGCACTGGATATGCGAACCAATCAGGTAAGTCTTGCCTTGATTCACGGCAAATTCATCAGTTTAAAAAACCATCAAACAGAACTTTTTTTGAAATATTCCAAGAAATACGAAAGTCAAAAAAAATAGTAAATCTGACTAAACTTTTTAAATGTTCTTTTGTTCATCTTCTAGAATATTCCTATTTTTAGAAACAATTTAAAAATTACAAATTATGTCATTTGAATTACCAAAATTACCTTATGCTTACGATGCATTAGAGCCACATATTGATGCAAGAACGATGGAAATCCATCACACCAAACATCATCAAGCTTACACCACAAATTTAAATGCTGCTATTGAAGGAACAGAGTTAGCAGGAAAATCAATTGAAGAAATTTTAAAAGTATGTAAAGATAAACCTGCTGTTCGCAATAACGGAGGAGGATTCTGGAATCACAATTTATTTTGGGAAGTAATGGCTCCAAACGCAGGTGGGGAACCTACAGGCGAATTGGCTCAAGCTATTTTAGATGCATTTGGCACTTTTGATGCGTTTAAAGAAACTTTTTCAAAAGCAGCTGCCACTCGATTTGGTTCAGGATGGGCTTGGTTGTGTGTGGGTACAGACGGCAAATTAGAAGTTTGTTCAACTCCTAACCAAGATAACCCATTAATGGGTGAAGGATGCAACGGAACACCAATTTTAGGGTTGGATGTTTGGGAACATGCTT
>JALRIV010000051.1 GCA_023255275.1 Crocinitomicaceae bacterium
ATCGTTAAGTAGGATTTTTTACACAAGATAAAAACAGGGCCTCGGTCCTGTTTTTTTTTTACCTTAACCTTTTTTGAACAAGGGCATTAATTTTTTTGTAAAATTGAAAAGGTTGGTAGGTTCGCCATTCGATATCTTCGAGTTCACCACCCATGACAAAATATTGGTCAATGCCAATGCGTGAAAATTCATCGATGACATGGTCGTGAAAATTTACCGTGGCAATCCAACCATCTTCTAATTCATCAGCCCATTCTTCGTAATAACAATCGTCTGAATAATGGAAGTTAAGCACATTTTCACCAATTAAAATGAATTGATTGATGCCATTTTCCATTAAGGACTCAATGACCTCATGTTTGAAAGTCATGATATCATTTTCAATCGCATCATTCCATTCCCCTATTAATTCAATGATGCAAAATTGGTCGTCATACTCTACATAAAGGATTTTACACATTAAAGTTTCAGATCCAAAATCATCCCATTGAGGATGAATGGCAAAATTGTAAATGGCATGGGGAAAGTCAAATTCACTGTATTGTCGATTGTAAAAAGGAGATAATGGATCTTCCGAGGCAATATATTGCCCTCTCCAATCGTAAAAAGGTTCGACCATGTGCATGACGTAAAATTAAGTATTTTCACTATTGGCATACCATTTGTTATGAAAAAAAAGATACATTTGATAAAAATTACATTTATGAAAATTGGATTCTCATTCTTCCTGTGCTTGTTGCTATTATGGTCTTGTAAAACGGATCAAGAATCACGCTCTTTAGCTCATGCTGTAAGCTCTTTCGTTGCTTCTAATAAGGCTGTTGTTTCATTTGGTAAAATTCAGTTGAAGACTATTTTGGATAAAGCGGAATATAAAAAAGTTCCGAAATTGGGTATGGCATTGTCTAGAGAGTGGGTGAAATATCAAGGAAGTTTGGATTTGAATGCGCCCATTTACTATGCGATGGAGGGTCCGTTTGATGAAGACGGAAACCCAAGTTCCAGTTTTTTATTCATTGGGGTTAAAAACGCAGATTCCCTTCAGATGCATTTAAAGAAACAAGGCTTTGACTTTGACAAGAAAGGCGATATGGCTTATTTTCAATTGAATGATGTCAGTTTAGGGATTCAGAAAAATTTGGCGATCATCATCACAAAATCAGGAAATTATGAAGGTTCGAAAGCCTTAGAAAATGCCTTTTTGAAGACCACCGAGAGTGATGATTTTGAATCTGTTGAGAAGTTATTATCCAATCCATCGGATATAGTTGCCAATTTGAATATTGCTGGTTTATATGAGACTTCGAATACGGCGCTTTCTAAATTAGACCAAAAAAAGCAAATCGAAATCCAAGAGATGGTAAAAGGTTCGTACATTTCGAATGAAGTCCGATTTGAAAATGGGAAAATTATAGTGGCATCGAAAAATCACTTTTCTAAAAGTATGAAGGCTTATTCGATTTTTAAAACGGATGCTAAAGCTCCAATTCGTGCTAAACTTGGCAAGGGTACTCCTAAATTAGCGTTTGCCACAAATATTGACATGAAAAAGCTTCAAGCCTTTTTAGATGAATTTGCCCCTAATGCTTTATCGGATTTAGCAAGCAATATGGGCGGAGAATTTCAATTGGCATTAATGACAGGGGGAGATGATGCATTAGCTGGTATTTTAACAGGTGAATTGGGTGTTGCTTTATTTGGCGAACCAAATGCCGGCTCTTTTATTCCTGAAATGAATGCCTATGTGGGTATTGGTAAAAATGGTAGTCCAATAGCTAATATGGCTCAACTATTTTTATCGAATGGTACTGCTATTGTGAGTTATGAAGGAAATGATTTTAAGTTAGCAAGTAGCGAAAAAAATAGGGGAGAAGGTATTCAAGTACCTACAGGTTGTGAATCTTTTGGAAAAGATGGGATTACAGCCTACATCAATATGGAGCAATTGGATTTGAAAAAAGTATCTCTTGGGAATGATATGGAATGGCTAAAATCGGTTTCTTACATTACCTTAAGCTACGGGAATGATGGCGGTGAATTGGTGATTCATTCCAAAAAAGGACAAGAGAATATTTTAAAAACAGCTATGGATGTCGTGCTTGAAAAGTTTTCAGGACAAATTAGTGGTATCAATTTTTAATAGAGGAGAGCTTTCAAATGCGTAAATTAAATGAAGAAGAACGACATGTCATTTTGAATAAAGGTACAGAGTACCCGGGAACGGGTATTTATAACAAGCATTTCGAAGCAGGGAATTACCACTGTAAGCAATGTGATGCCAAATTGTATACTTCAGCGTCTAAATTTGATTCTGGATGCGGTTGGCCTGCTTTTGACGATGAAGTGGAAGGTGCAATCACTAAAGTTTTAGACCGTGATGGTCGAAGAACCGAAATTATTTGTGCTCATTGTCAAGGACATCTCGGACACGTGTTTTATGGAGAAGGTTTTACCGAAAAGAACACGCGTCACTGCGTGAACTCTATTTCCATGGTTTTTTATTCAAAGTGAACCTTGTAAAATCGGTTGCTCGTAGATTTCATCGCACCATTGAAAAACCATTTCGTTGATGATTAATTGTGCTGCCAATGCCAATTGCGTATAGTTCTGTGAATTATTTCCGAAGGAAGCGGCCGTATTTTGCCACATGGATTTGATGATATCCATTGACCCTGTGTTGGGTTGGATTTTTTGAATGACAGCAGCCACATTAAGCGCACCTGCATGGTACACGTGCAGCACGAATAATCTAAACCATAAATCTTGCTCACGGTAGGCAATTTGATGTCTTTCAAGAATCTTTTTCGCTTCGGGTATACAAATGGTTTTGATGAGTCGAGATGCTGCGTATGCGGAGCGTTTAAAGTCTTTGCGCTCATCTACACTTCTATTAACTGTAAGTCCCATAGCTCGTGCTACTCCAGGCATTAATTGGAAGGCTCCATAGGCACCAACCGAAGATTTTTTTAATTGTCCAGGACTTTCAATGAGCAAAATGGCTTGAGCATACCATGGATCCACCTGATTGGCTTCAAAAGCTTTAATTCCTTCCGAAATACTTGGATAAACGGCGTGAAAACGATAAAAATCATTTTTACCAGTAGTGACAAATATTCGTTCTGAACTTTGAAGGTGATGGGTAGCTTTTAAACTGTCCTTAAAAGCCGTTTTTTCTTGTTCACTTTGTTTATGCCAGTCTTTAATACTCATTTTTTTCAAAATGTATCTTGAAGAAGCCACATTGATCAAACAAGAATCGGGCGAAAGCTGCATGATTTGCTTCCAAAATTGTGCTTGAGGTAAGGAAGCTATCTTTTCTTCAATGAGCTGATTTGCACCCATCAGTGTATGTTTTTTCAGTCCTTGTTGCACCACAATTTGTTCTGCATACCAATTACCTTGGCTAACAGCAGAAAAGGAAAGTAACCCTATAAAAAAATAGAAGAACTGTTTCATAACTTGATTTAAGATTCTTAAAGTTATAACAATTCTTCTATTTTATCAATTTTCTAATTATTTATCTTAAAATATTTACATGCCCTACACAAACATCTTTTTCTTGATTGTAGGCTTTTTTGTAAATGATTTTCCAATTATATGTCCCATCTTGACAATATTGCCCACTGTACTTGTACCTTCCATTCCAACCTCTTTCGGGGTCATGCGATTCAAAAACCAATTCTCCCCATCGGTCAAAGATGTATAGTGTAAAATCAGACGGGTCTATACCACTGGAAAAGATGGGCAAAAATTCATCGTTTGATTGATCTCCATTAGGTGTAAACGTGTTCGGTACATAATAGATGACTTCTTCTTTAACTCGGATAGTTTTGTAAACTGTATCGTTGCAGCCAAACGGACTAAATGCGACCAATTGCACCAAATAATCTTCTGTAGTGCCATCTGGAAAAACATGCGTCGGATGGGTTTGATTCGTGGTATTTGTCCCATCGTTAAACTGCCATTGATATCCAAAAGCGTTTACCGAAGTGTTGGTAAAAACTACTTGGGTATTTAGACTGGTTAATTCGTATTTCGAAGCATAAAAGTCAGCATATACATAGGGATAAATGGTAATGAAACCTGGTTTCAATAAGGTGTTTGTACAACCATTCATATCGGTAATGGTCAGTGAGACATCGTAAACACCTTCATCCGAAAGACTGAAGGTTTGAAGTGGATTGCAACTATTCAACAGTATTGAATTGCCAATGTGCCAAATGCATTGAATACTATTCGATGAAAGGTTTTCAAGGGTTAATAAATCACCTTCGCAACCAGTTTGTTTATTGATGTCGAAATCTACAAAAGGCAATGGATTGACTTGTACGCTAAAACTATCCGTTGCTACGCACCCAAAGGCACTTGTTCCAATTACGGTATACGTAGTATTTCCAAGTGGTGGTGTAATCACGGCTCCATTCATTGCTCCATTACTCCAACTGTAGGTGTTTCCCCCTGAGGCTTGGAGTGTAATTTGATTTCCTTGACAAAGATTTAGGTCCATCCCCGCTTGAATATTTGGAATGGGGTTTACGGTCACTAGCACCTGGTCGTTTTGTTGACAACCATTGATGTCTGTTCCTGTTACGCTATAGACACTGGTGCTTACTGGGTTGAAAACTTGGTTGTCGATGACTCCATTATTCCATTGGTAGGAGATTCCGCCAGATCCTGATAAGGTCACTCCAGATCCTAAACAAATGATTTGATCTGGACCAGCAGAAATGTTTGGAAGCGAATTAACAGTAACGACTAAAGAATCTGTTGCGGTGCATCCCAAAAGGGTTCCAGTTACGGTATAGGTTGCACTGTTCATGGGAATAAAAGGGATGCCATTATTCACATTTGGATTCCAACTGTAATTACTTGCTCCTTGTGCATTTAATTGGATGCTTTCACCCAAGCAAACCGTTGTGTCGTTACCTGCTATTAGGATGGGTAGTGGATTTACTGTCACGAAAATAGAGTCTATTGCCGTGCATCCTAAACTAGTTCCAGTTGCTACATAATATCCAGATTGAGCTGGGATGAAAGGAGTGTTATTAGCAATTATTGGATTCCAAGTTATCCAAGCTGCTCCTGTCGCATTTAAACTTATTGGGTCGCCAAAGCATGTCGTTGTTGTACCACTAAGCGTTAATTGCGGTAAAGGATTTACCTGAACCAATACGGTATCCGTAGCGATACACCCAAAAGCATTCGTACCAGTCACCACATAGTTATTTGTTGCGTTAGGCATAAAAGGAATACCGTTAATTACCCCTTGATCCCAAGCGTAAGTTGTTGCTCCAAAACCTATAAGGGTAGTGCTTTGTCCTTGGCAAATGGTTAAATCGGGACCTCCATTAACGATTGGGTTAGGGTGAATGGTTAACGGATAAGTAATACTGTCTTGACACCCATCTGAGGATTGAATGATGAGGGTAATGTTGTAAATTCCTGGATTCGCAAATTGATGGGTTAAATCTAAATATGTTCCTGCGGTTAACGGTACACCTGCTATTCCTCCACTAGACATTGGTGTTTGGGTTCCATCTCCAAAATTCCATTGGTAACCGATGATCAATCCAGGATCTGGAATTGTGGACGTATTCTGAAAAATGACTGGTGTATTGACACATCCTTCTATTGGATTTGTTATGAAATCCGCTTGAGGTGTAGGATACATATAGATGGTATAATCCAAATTTAAGGCACAAGCAGCACCTTGAAAAGGAATTAAATCTACTTGATAGGTTCCTCCATTCCCTACGACAATTACAGGAGTGTTTTGCCCTGTATTCCATTGGTAAGCACTCAATCCAGCAGGAGCCGTTAAAATAGATACTTCGCCCGGACAAATCCAATCGGTAGAAGCGGTTATGGCAGCTCCAGCGCATGAAGCATCAATATAGGCATAACCGTAATGTCCTCCTAAGGCACAATCTCCAGCTGTAAATTCAATCGTTACATTTTGACCAATCATGCTTGTTAGATTAGTAAAAACGGTTGTCCAATCTTTGTAAAAGGCGGTACCCACTTGACTGAAGTCTGCTAAATTTGCTGCATCCGCAATTACCGAATAAGCGCCACATGGTATGCTGTTTCCTAATTCATCATAAATTTGTACCGAAAAATAGGGTTGTTCGTTTAATCCATGTCCATTAGGTGATTGGACGATGATCGCATAACTGTATTGAAAAAACCGATTCGTCGAGTCGACTAAGAAAGATTGTGACATGCGTGCGGCTTGTGCACCGTTTACACCTCCATTCCCCAATCTAATAGAACATGATCCACCGTCTGGATTCACTCTAGAAATACCGGTTAATGGATCTAGTCCAGCATTGTTCACTTGAAAAAATGGACCAGGTATTCCCGGAGTTGGGTTGACGAAACTAAAATTTGAACTTCCGTCCACATCTCCCAATGTAAGGGTCCAACCACTTAAATCGCAAGTTTCGAAATCCATGTTTTCACAAGGACCGTTCCAGCTTTTTACAGGCGCTTGCGGTGAAGTTGGTTTAGAGGAAAGATTACTTACTTTTGTGAGTAATTCAAGAAAAAATTCTTGTTGAATTTTAGTTTTATCGCTCTCATGATACCTATTATTTTCAATCAGTTCATATACTTTTTTTGAAAGCAATGCATATTCTTCGCTGACTAAAGTTTGAACTTCCGGATTATTCTGGTATGCTTTTTCGAGATTACATTTTTTTAAAACAGCTCGTATGGTGGTTTCTTGGAAAAAAGTTTCAGCTAATTCGTGCTTTTTTTTCTTTTTTACCAAGTCGTTAGCATTCGTGTGACTCGCTTCCAATCCTGTTGGATGCTGTTGGGAATTAACGATACCTAAGTTGAGTAGATATGCTATTCCTAGAAGGGCAATTTTTGTCTTCATAGTAGCATTTTTTATGGTTCATACTATTTTGACGAATTAATAAATGGCCGGTTGCTTTAAAAAATTAAAATAGTTTTAAAATTTTAACAAATCAACTTAATTTCCCTTTATTAGCTTGATTAATATGGTTTTCTGTATTTTTACGACATGAAATGGATCAAAGCAGTTTTTAATTTCCCGATCATTGTTTTGGTGAAAATCTACCAATGGATCATTTCCCCAATTCTCCCTCAATCATGTCGCTATGTGCCTACATGTTCAAATTACATGTTGGAAGCCTTGCGCGTTTGGGGGCCAATCAAAGGCACTTATTTGGGAATGAAACGAATTGCTTCTTGCCACCCTTGGGGTGGACACGGCCATGATCCTGTGCCTTCAAAAACATGTAAGCATAAAAAAGAGGAGCTTTAACTCCTCCTTCTTGTATATAATACTATTTAATTTACGCTCTATTCGATTGTCTGATTTCTGCAACAGAATAAAAGAATACTAAACCATATCCTGTAGCTAACATGACGTGGAAGGGTACCATTCCTAAATCACCATAAATAGCTCTATTGATAGCGGTGAAACCAAACACAACGAATAATACGCCTTCACCAATATTGATGATCGAAAGTTTCTTTTTATCGTATTTGTTGCCTTTGAATTCGCTTTTCTTAGCTACGTTGAATTTAGGGGTTCGAACAAACGAGGATTTGATACCTAACCAACCCTCAATTACAGCAACGGTATTGTTTAAGGAAAGTCCCATCGAAACAATTAAAAATTGAAAAAATCGGACAAAGAATTTCATGAAGGAAAGTACTTTGTTTTCCGTTTTATCGCGATATGCCAACCAATAGTAATACATCAAAAAGACAGTACTGATGATGAAGAAAGAACCGAATCGTATGATGTAATTGAGGTCAGAAAAACTGTCCTTAATGTGCAATACCGGTAAGGTGAAAAGCGATAAAATGAGAATAAAGATAAATACTGAGGAATTGAATAAATGCGACAATCCGTGTATACGATCTGAAATTTTAACATTTTTAGCCGTTAAAATGGTTTTCCACATTTTCACAAAACACTCGGCACCCCCTTTCATCCATCGGTGTTGTTGGTTTTTAAGGGCTGACATGGTGATAGGTAACTCAGCAGGAGAAACAACGTCTTCTAAATACTTGAATTTCCATCCTTTAATTTGAGCGCGATAACTTAAGTCTAAGTCTTCGGTTAAGGTGTCGTGTTCCCAACCACCTGCATCTTCAATGCATTTTTTTCTCCAAATACCTGCCGTACCATTGAAGTTAATGAAGTGTCCTGCTGCGTTTCTTCCTCCTTGTTCTGCAGCAAAGTGACCATTCAATCCAAACGCTTGTAATTCGGTTAATATACTGTAAGATTTATTCAAATGTCCCCATCTGGTTTGCACAACACCAATATTTTCATTTTTAAAATACGGCATTGTTTTTTGCAAGAAATCTGGGTAAGGTTCGAAATCTGAATCAAAGATGGCAATAAATTCTCCTTCAACACGATCCATAGCTGCATCTAAAGCACCTGCCTTATAACCTGTTCTGTCTACGCGGTGAATGTGTTGGATGTTAATGCCTTTTGCAGCGACTTCAGCTACTTTTTTGGCGATTAATTCTGTAGTTTCGTCCGTAGAATCATCTAACACTTGAATTTGTAATTTATCCGAAGGATAGTCAAATTGTGAAACTACTTCGATAATGCGCTCTGCAACATACATTTCATTGTACATAGGTAGTTGCACCGTTACTTTAGGCGTATCATTTGGATCAAAAACGGGTTTGATTTCGATTAATTTCTTTTTGCGATTTCTAGCGTAAGCAATTGAAAGCGAGAATTGTAAAACCGAATAAAAGAAAATTAAAATCAAACATCCAGCGTAAATTCCTAGGATGATTTTAGCCACTAAATGTGACCAATAGTGTTCTTTGATGATGGATTTTCCAGCTTTATTAGTGGATTTTGAATCTCCCCAGTTAAACATCCATGAAACCTTCAATTCGATTTTAAAAGGTTCAAAAGTAAAGACGTTTTTATGGTCTTCATTGATGTTAAAATCAAATGTTTTACCGTTATAATCTGCATCGTATACGGTTAGCGTATATTCTCCATAAGGTACATTTCTAAAAGCGAAATAACCGTTATCGTCAGTCTCTGCTCGGAATGTTTTTTTGGTGCTTTTATTGACAATTTTTAAATCCACTTTTTCAGTTGGATTATTTGTTTTTTCGTCTATGATATTTCCTTGAACGATTTTAGAAACTTGTGCATATGCCGAACTACTAGCAACCAGTAATAGAACGAAAAAAAACAATCTTGTCATAAGATAATAAGTGTTTTAAATGTAAAAAATGAATCGAAAATTTCCGTTTTATTAAAGGGATATTGTCGAATTCGCAACAAAAATACAACTTTTATTTGGTTGTTAAAAAATATGCCTCGTTAAATGAAGAATCCTCGGAAAATAAATTTACCGAGGATACTTAAAGTCAAAAAAAATTATTTCCAAACCCCCATTTTGTTGAATTTCTCGATACGTTGATCAATTCTTTTGTTGGGGTCTTCTTTTTCTAGTTCTTTGATGTATTTTTTAATATGTTTTTTGACAGTACTAAAAATGAGTTCATGATCGCGATGTGCGCCGTTAACGGGTTCTTTAATCACATCATCTACTAATTTATTTTTATACATGTCTTCTGAAGTCAATTTTAAAGCGGCTGCAGCCTTTTCTTTATGCTCCCAACTTCTCCATAAAATAGAAGAACAAGATTCAGGAGAAATTACTGAATACCAAGTATTTTCCAACATCACCACTTTATCACCAACGCCAATTCCTAACGCTCCACCGGATGCACCTTCACCAATGATGATACAAATTACAGGAACTTTTAAGCGCATCATTTCATAAATGTTTCTAGCGATCGCCTCTCCTTGTCCTCTCTCTTCTGCTTCTAAACCTGGGAATGCTCCTGGAGTATCAATAAACGTAACAATAGGTTTGTTGAATTTTTCTGCTAATTTCATTAATCGTAAAGCTTTACGATAACCTTCAGGATTTGGCATTCCAAAATTACGGTATTGACGCATTTTGGTGTTAATTCCTTTTTGTTGACCAATAAACATCACAGTTTGTCCATCTAAAAGTCCGAATCCTCCCACCATAGCTTTATCGTCTTTTACACTTCGATCACCATGCAATTCTTGGAAAGTTCCCTCGGTAATTGCATCAATATAAGCTAAGGTATACGGTCTGTCTGGATGGCGAGACAATTGAACACGCTGCCATGGAGTCAAATTACTGAATATTTCTTTTGTTTTTTTAGATAAAACATCCTGTAATTCATTGATCTTATCACTCATATCAATCTCTGTGCTTGCACCGATTTCTTTGGTGTTTTCAATTTGTTCCTCCAACTCTTTAATAGGTTCTTCAAAATCTAAATACGTACTCATACATTATAATTTGATGGCCGAAAGTTACAAAAATAGTTTAGTTCTTTTAACTTTGTTTTATGATATTATTTCCACAAGCTAAAATTAATTTGGGATTAAACGTTCATTTTAAACGAAATGATGGCTATCACGAATTAACTACTTGTATGATTCCAATTCCATTGTATGATGTGTTAGAAGTGCTTCCAGCTGAGGATTTTGAATTTCAATCAAGTGGTATTGAGATTGTTGGAAATCCTTCAGATAATCTATGCAGTAAGGCTTTTCAATTGATGGCTTCTCACTATACTATTCCTAAGGTTAAAATGCATCTCCGAAAACAAATCCCTATGGGTGCTGGTTTGGGTGGTGGTTCATCTGATGCTGCTTCGGTGCTTTTGGCTTTAAATCAAATGTTCGATTTGAAGTGTTCGGACAAGGAACTTGCTGTTTTGGCTGCGCAGTTGGGAAGTGATTGTCCTTTTTTTATTCGCAACAAACCTCAAATTGGCAAAGGAAGAGGTGAACTATTAACCGATGTAAATCTAGATTTGAAGGGTAAATGGCTTTATTTGTTGAATCCCGCTATTCATGTCTCTACGCAAGAAGCCTATGCGGGAATTATCCTCGGACAAAACCAACCACAAACCATCGAAGAAATCATTACGGGTGATATATATAGTTGGAAATCAAACTTGAAAAACGATTTTGAACCATCTGTTTTTAGTAAATATCCCGAATTGAAGGAGATTAAAATGACTTTTTATGAATCGGGTGCTATCTATGCGGCGATGTCAGGAAGCGGTTCAACACTCTTTGGTATTTTTGAAGAAAAGCCTACACTTTTATTTGTCGACAAAGATTATTCGCAGTGGATTCTTCCCTTGTAATTAAAACTTCATAAATTTGATGGTGTAATGAATGTTTTGATCGTCGATTTTGATGAAATAGGTTCCTTGTTCAAATGCACCGATGTCAATTTTATCAACAGAACTTTGATGTCCGTTCACCAAAGATTTGCCTTGAAGATCGAAAATTTCATAACGAAAGTTTGATGCTAGCCCTTTGATTTGAATGAATTCTTTTGAAGGGTTTGGAACTATGTAGGGAAGGAATTTTTTCTCTAATTCCCATAGGCTTGCCGTGCTATTCGGGTCGACTTCAAATCGATATAAACCTCCTAAGTCATTTCCGATAAATAAATCGAGGAATTGATCATTGTCGATATCATTTACCCAAAAAGCGCTATATGCTTCTGCTTCAATATGCAAAAAATCGGGGTTGACCAATTGAAATGTTTGTCCGGGTTGCAGATGGTTTTTAATCCCGCTGTAATAACTTAATTTTCCTTCAATCCCCCCTAGAAATAGAGCGATGCTATCTCCGTGTTTGAAAAAATGGGGGACGATGTAGCCATCTGGATTTACTCCGCTGACGTCAATATTTCCGAGTTGATTGTTTTTTAATTCAAAGGCAAAGTTATTCGTTGTCCCTGTATTTTGATAATAGTTGATGATGCCGGTTTTGTCTCCCACCAGTAAGTCGATCAATCCATCCTCGTTTAAGTCAAAGAGCTGGGGAGAAGCGAATTGGGTGACTTGTATGTCGTTGCCATTCTGATTC
>JALRIV010000052.1:0-2794 GCA_023255275.1 Crocinitomicaceae bacterium
TATATCGTAGATACATTATACAATTCTGATATTCCTAAATATTTGGATGTAAAAAAAGTTATTTTTATTAATCGTATAAATTTACAACGAAAAGGTTTATTTAAAACTTACCAAAGATTATTACGAATTAAAAAGGGAAAAGTCATAAAAATTAAAAGGATATAGTGTTAGCAGTATGTTAGTTAGTAACAATAAAAAAGTCGGGTAATTTACCCGACTTTTTTATTGTATATAATGTTCTAAAACTTAGAATATCTCGTTTGCAGCGAAATGAAATTTTCCTTCAATTTCAGCATTCTCGTCTGAATCGGAACCGTGTACAGCATTTCTACCTTTAGATTCAGCATAAGCTTTACGGATGGTACCTTCAGCTGCTTCTGCTGGATCAGTAGCACCAATTAATGCTCTAAAATCTGCAACTGCATTTTCTTTTTCTAAAATAGCAGCAACAATAGGACCTGAAGTCATGTATTCTACTAATTCACCATAGAAAGGTCTTTCTGAATGTACTTCATAAAACTTTTTTGCTTGATCTTCTGATAAACGCGTGTATTTCATCGCTTTAATTTCAAATCCAGCACCGATAATCATATCGATAATTTTCCCCATATGCCCATTTTCGATTGCATCTGGTTTTAACATGGTAAATGTTCTATTTGTTGCCATTATGTATTCTTTAAATGATAATTTTGGCGCAAAGATAGTCATTTAATTTTGTTCTTTAATCCTTCCCTTTTCAATCTTTCTTAAAAATGGTTAAAATGACTATATTTGTCAGAAAAAAACGTGAAATCAATTGTTGAATTTTTCGCTTCCATAGACCCAGTTTTGGCTGCATTTATTGCAACAAGTTTTACTTGGTTGGTCACCGCAGCTGGGGCTTCATTAGTTTTCTTTTTTAAAACCTTACATCGCGCCTGGTTAGATGCCATGCTGGGTTTTACCGGTGGAGTGATGGTTGCTGCCAGTTTTTGGTCCTTGTTAGCGCCCTCCATCGAAATGTCTGAAACCATGTACCCTTCCATGAAATGGATGCCTGCTGCGGTAGGTTTTCTGATTGGTGCGCTATTCCTATATTTTTTAGATAAGAAATTGCCTCACCTCCATATCAATTTCAAAGAAGAAGAAAAAGAGGGTATGAAAACCCAGTTGCATAAAACGACTTTACTCGTGTTGGCCATTACCTTACACAATATTCCCGAAGGTTTAGCAGTCGGGGTCATGTTTGGAGCTGTGGGTACGGGAATGGAAGAGGCCTTAATTCCTGCCATTGCCTTGGCCATTGGGATAGGAATTCAGAATTTTCCCGAAGGTTTTGCGGTGGCAATGCCGCTGAGAAGAGCAGGTTTTTCTAGAAGAAAGAGTTTCTTTTACGGACAATTATCCGCAATTGTTGAACCCATTGCAGGGGTCATTGGTGCTGTTGCCGTAATTTACATGCAACCCATTTTACCTTTTGCATTGGCCTTTGCTGCTGGCGCTATGATCTTTGTGGTCGTAGAGGAAGTTATTCCTGAAACTCAACGCGACAAATACACTGACCTAGCTGTTCTCGGATTTATTGGGGGGTTTTTAGTCATGATGATTTTAGATGTCGCTTTAGGATAATTTAACAAAAATTTAATCTTAAAATTTTTAGCAACAATTAATTTGTATTACCTTTGTAACATCATAAACAACGTTTCATAGTTGTAGTTTTAGGTTTATAGTTTTAGCATGGTTTAATGAAAAGAGAAACACGTTCCAATTGAATTTGTTTCTCTTTTTGTTTTTTAAGACCTAGAGTTGTTTCCAAATGTGTTTGACTTCATTTAAAATCAGTGCGGTAGCTCCCCATATTTCATAATGTTGAAATGTAAAGGTGGGAACTTGATCCAATAAGGTATCACGAAGTCCTTTTTGCTGCGTAAATATTAAATTTTTTTGATCAATCAAATGGCTAATCGGCAATTGAATCAGTGAAGCTACTTCTCGATCATTTTTTTGAAAATTTGGCGTCTGCTGATCAATCAGGAAGAGATAAGGTTCAATGTGAAAATGAGAGTGGGGGATAAAAACATCC
Organism: Crocinitomicaceae bacterium; assembly: GCA_023255275.1. GTDB lineage: Bacteria > Bacteroidota > Bacteroidia > Flavobacteriales_D > Crocinitomicaceae > JALRIV01. The sequence continues at coordinate 2,063 of JALRIV010000052.1, forward strand.
GTTAATTTTCCAATCAATTGGGAAGTATCTGGTTTAAACGCAACCTCTTCGTGGCATTCTCGAATGGAGGTATGGAGCAATATTTCATCTTCTGATTCATATTTGCCGCCAGGAAAACTGATTTGTCCGCTATGATTTCCCGGATAAATAGGACGTTCCGTTAATAGGGTGTACCACTCACCATGCTGCTGATACAACAAAACGGCTACAGCTGAAGGTTTGATCAAACTCGACTGTTGTTTAGCTTCGCTCGACCTCATTCTTCCTAGTGGAGTGACTTCCAAGTGTATATCTTCCCCGGGTAATTGGTCAGAAAGAATATTTCTCAACTTCGATTTCAATGGACTGTCTTTAAAATACGTTTGAAATCATCCCATAAATAGGCCATATTTTCTTGTTTTCCCATCAATTGACATACGTAAATTTCCTGTTTGATTTCAATAAAACCTAAAAAGTGGGTATTGGAATATTCATTTGCTTTGACACTTTCGTGAAAAACGCCAATGAATGCGCGATCCTTTGGGTTGATTTTCTTCTCGCGAAATAAGGAACTTTTACCGTAACGGTATTTTTGCTGCAATGTCCTACGATAATAAGAGGCCATCGCAAACTTGGCATCTTCTGCATCAACAAATTCCTTTTCTCTCCAAATTTCATGTTCTCCAAACTTTTCAATACTGAAAAAAAGACTCATTTGAGGAATATAATACACTTTTCCGTTTTTTTGAATGG
>JALRIV010000052.1:2802-11912 GCA_023255275.1 Crocinitomicaceae bacterium
TCATGTTCTCCAAACTTTTCAATACTGAAAAAAAGACTCATTTGAGGAATATAATACACTTTTCCGTTTTTTTGAATGGGTAATTTTAAATAATTGTTTTTTTGAAAAGACTTGGAAAGCTTGAATTGGATATCCATATAGCGTATCGATTGATCCAAAGTGAAATTGAAATTGTTCTTTTGAAATAAACGCTTCGGATCTTTTGAAGACGATAATCTACAAGCAGATAAAGTAAATGTTAGAATTGTGAAAAAACAAATGGTTTTATACATATAACGAAGTTAACGAAATATTTTTATTTTTTAGATGCTTCATTTTTTTCGTAACTTTGCACTTTCTTTTTAATTAATAGCAACATAGCATGCAACTGTGGAATACATTAAGTAAAGAGGAATTAGCAATTAAAATGAGAGAAAGAGGACAGAAATTAATTACGATTTCTTTCTATCAATATGCTCAAATTGCTGATCCCTCATCGTTTCGAAATCAATTGTTTTTATTGTTTCAAGACTTAGGCGTCGTAGGAAGAATTTATGTCGCCAAAGAAGGTATTAATGCGCAACTTGCCGTTCCTGCTGATGAATTTGAACGCTTCAGGGACGAGCTTTATACCATTGATTTTTTGAATGGAATTCGCTTAAATATTGCCGTCGATGAATCGGAGGCGGAGTTTCCTTTTTTAAAATTAAAAATTAAGGTGCGAAATAAAATCTTAGCAGATGGTTTAGATGACGATACGTTTGATGTGACGAACAAGGGGGTTCATCTAAATGCGGAAGAGTTTAATCAATTAGTGACACAGCCTGACACCATTTTAATTGATTTTAGAAATCATTATGAATCGGAGGTAGGTCATTTTAAAGATGCGATCCTTCCCGATGTAGATACGTTTCGTGAATCATTGCCTTACATTGAAGAAACCTATTTAAAGGGCAATGAAGATAAGAATTTAGTGATGTATTGCACCGGAGGAATTCGATGCGAAAAAGCTTCGGCTTACTTTAAGCATCGTGGATTTAAAAATGTACATCAATTGGAAGGCGGAATCATTAAATATGCTAACGATTGCAAGAATTTAGGTATTGAGAACCGTTTCGTTGGCAAGAACTTTGTTTTTGATGAGCGGAGAGGAGAGCGCATCACCGAGGATATTATTTCCAATTGTCATCAATGTGGAAAGCCTGCAGATGTGCACACCAATTGTGTCAATGATGCTTGTCATTTGTTGTTTATTCAATGCGATGACTGCAAGAAATCTTTTGAGAATTGCTGTTCTACTGAATGTCAAGAGACCATTCACCTTCCTGAGGAAGTTCAGAAGGAATTGCGCAAAGGAAAAAATAATTCCAATCAAATTTTTAAAAAAGGAAGATCAAATGCGCTTATTTATAAGGTCAATAATGAAAAACCATTATCTTTAATTCAAACAAAATAAGGTAAAATGAATTTATTTATTAAATGGGATGTTGACGCACAATTGATCGATGGATATAGTACGCCAAATTTGTATGGACTTTTATTCGTTACGGGTCTGATTTTAGGCTATTTCATCATTAAAAAAATATACAAGGAAGAGGGAATTCCTGAAGCCATGATGGACAAATTGGTGATGTATATGATTTTATCTACCATCATTGGGGCACGCTTAGGACATGTGTTTTTTTATGGTCCTTATTTCGATGGGCTTAATGCAGACGGACAATTCGAACAAGGTTACCTATCGCATCCTGAAAATATTTTCAAAATATGGGAAGGCGGTCTTGCTAGTCATGGTGCTGCTGTGGTTATTTTAATTGCCTTGTTTTATTATGCCAAAAAAGTTGTTCTAAAACCATATATCTGGATTCTTGATCGTATTTCTGCGCCAATTGCCATTGCAGGAACCTTCATTCGTTTGGGTAATTTAGTCAATCATGAAATGGTGGGCGTTGAAACGAATTTACCTTGGGGTTTCAAGTTCATGAATCACGACTGCCATTACATCGATGGTTGCGATTGGGATACGATTCCTGTTCGTCATCCAGCCCAATTATACGAAGCGATTTGTTACTTCATTTCATTTTTAGTGCTGATGTATTTCATCAAGAATAGAAAATCATTTCAACAGCCAGGATTGGTCTTTGGTTTGTTTTTAATCCTGATTTTCGGAGCTCGTTTCCTAGTGGAATTTGTTAAAATTGGGCAAAACGATAACGATAATCAATGGATTTTAAATACAGGTCAATTACTAAGTATTCCGCTTGTTTTGGCAGGAGTTTTCTTGGTGTATAAAGCGGTTGTATCCAATAGAAAATAAAAAAGGTGGAATGACTTCCACCTTTTATGGGTAAAATGAAACCTAACAAACTTAAACTTTAAACTTAAACTATTATTACCCAGACTAATCTTTAATGATTCTAAAGTTTTCTATTTTCGTTTTACTTTGTATACGAACTACATAAACACCTTTGCTCCATGAGTCTGTTGGAATGAAGTGTTGATTTTTTGTTTCTTCTAAAGTACTTTCGTAGATTAATTTTCCTTCTGCATTTATGATTGACAATTGACTATGCTCTTGGTTGTGGTGTTCAATCGTTAATTCGTTTTTGAACGGATTGGGACCTACCACATACAGTTCATCGGAGGATTGACAATTCGCAGGGATGCTTAGTGTCGCTAATTCGGTTGTGGTGCCATCAAAATCAACTTGTTCTAATTTATAATACATCGTTTGTAATCTCGATCCAAATACCGGAGTTTGATATTGGGTAGGCGTAAGGCTATTACCAACCCCATCGATTTGTCGAATAGGTTCAAAATTTACGCCATCACTCGATTCATAAACCATGAAATAATCATTATTTCGTTCGGAATTCGTTTCCCAAACTAATTGGGTTTGATCGGTACACTGATAGTTGAAGTAAGCGAATTCTACGGGCATTGCGGTGAAGCAATTAGTAGAAGAAATACTCCCTATTTTTATATATTGTTTGTCTGGATCTGCGTCTGTTATACTGCAATTTACAGTTGATTCATTTCTACATAGGGTTGAATTAGCATTGCAATTTGCAGAACCTATAAAAGATGAACCGGTAGGTCTTGAAAACCAAGGCCCTGATTTATAAGTTATTCGAATTTGCGTAAAAGTACCTGATAGACAAAATTGCACAAAGCGATTGAATGGGTCGCAATTTGGTTTTGCTGATACAGTAGCAGTGGTGTTTCCAGCACCTGAATAAGAAACGTTAAAATTATCTGAAAGAATTGCGGCATCACTTGACACTGTAATGGTTCCTGTACCGAAAGTTCTAGTTCCAGTAACAATTACTTCATCGCTCCAATTACTAGAGCAACCAACATAACATAATCTTTGTGTATTGATGTCATCAATTTGAAAGCAAGGATTATTTACGGCTGTATTAAAATTTATTGTTACAGTTGTACTTTTATCTACACCTGTCCAGTCATGATGAATCGAAAGGCCGTTTCCGTTACCCCAAGTCCCGTTAGGATTGTATTTAGGTGAGCCATCTGCGAATGTTTGTGTGTTATCAGATTGAGTAATTGCTACATTGGCAGTACATGACCCTGTTGAAATAGTCCCAGAAGTAGAGCCAGCAATCCATGAATTCCATGAAAATTGACCAAATGACAAAAATATTGGAACAAATAAAAAATTTAGTAGAATAAGTTTAGTTTTCATAAGCATGAAGTTTTCAGCAAAGTTATTTGACAAGCAAGGCTTTACCAAAAAAAGCGTATATACAACATATATACACAACTAAAAATATCAACTGTATTTTTTTAAAAAGGCATTGAGTTCAACAGTGGTTTGGTTGATCTGAAGTTTTTTACGCAATCTTCCTCGTGCAATGTTAATCGCATGTGGGGTTTGTCCTGTGATGTTTGAAATTTCTTTCGAGTTTAAATTCATGGAAAGAAAAGCGCATAGTTTCTTTTCATTAGCAGATAATTGAGGAAAGTCTGCTTCAAGTTTTTCAAAAAAGTGTGGATTGATTTTTAAAAAACGGATTTCAAATTCTTCCCAGCGTTTTACATTTACGGTGCCTTTCAAATCTCGAATGACTTCTTGCACGACGCGTTGAGAATCATCTTCCATTTGAGGTAAGGTGTCTTTCAATTTGTTCGTAATATTGTGCAAGAGGTTGTCTTTTTCCAATAAAAACATAGCTTTACTGGCGCTTTCTTTTTCAGCAATGATTTTTTCTTTTCTTAAATTTTCTTGTTCAAGCAGGGCTCTTTCCTTTTCGATGAGCATCAATTGTTTATTTTTTCGTCCCCTTACCATTAAAAACCCAATGGCGCCCATTAAAATGAAAATAGCCATCACGGCGATTACAATTTGTAATTTAATTTTTTGATTTTTAACCCGCTCGACTTGATTCTTAGTTCGTAATTTTTTAAGAGATATTTCATAATCGTACACAAACGCCTCTTTTTTGAGGTTGTAATATTCGACAGAGTCTTTAAATTGCAGTTGTTTGTTTTTTGCCGCAAGAGCGCTCGGATAATCTTTCTTTAATTCATGACTTTTAGCAAGACCTTTGTATAAAGTCATTTTATTTTGAAAGGATTTGTTTTTTGAGGCTGATTTTTCAGCTTGTTTGAAATAACCTAATGCTCGATCCGGTTGGTTTTGGTCGTTGCAGAATAAACCGAGAAATAAATTTCGTTGAAAATCATCTGTTTTTTCTGGAGTTAACTGAGCAAATTGCAAAGAACCTAGAAAATAAACTTCAGCTGAATCCTTTTGATTTAAATACAAGTAATTTACACCTAGGTTGTTCAAAATAATGGAATTAAGCCAATAGTTATTTTTTGCTTTTGAAATCGGGAGCGCTTTTTTTAAATATCGATTGGAAGCTTCGAATTTCCCCTCACTCATAAGTGATAAAGCATAGTTGTTGTAAATGACCTCACTTAAATAATCACTGTTGTGCGTGTTTAAAAGATCTAGGGCTTTTTTAAATTCTTCATAAGATTTTGAAATATTGATCCCCTCAAAATAATAGAGTTCTCCAATACTGTTGTGCAATTTAATTTGAAAGCGAAAGTCCTTTTGCTGTTCAACCTCTTCTTTTAAGGTATCCATGTATTGCATCGCTTTGCTAAAATCTCTCAATTCAAATAGACTGAAACGAGCGAGTTCTTCAACTACTTCAAATCGAAAATCAAAGGAACGGAATCTCTTTTTTTCAAGTTGTAAAAGTTTTTCGAAGCACTCTTGAGGATTGTTTTCTGAGTTTTGTTGAATCCAAACCAGTTGCTTTTTGGCATAAGTGTCTTGACCGATGCTGAAGGAGAAAAAATGAATAAGAAAAATGTATACTATTAAAAAGCGCATTGTTTACCAAATTCTTGACCCAAATATAAGTAAGATTCAGTTGTATAATGCCATAAATCCTTTAAAAATACAACTTGATTAAGTGGTGCAAGAATTTTTGTAGTTGGTATTTGTAACGGTAATTCATGGAAAACAGAGGCTAAATCTTCATAAAAAGGCATGGTTTTAACCCCACATTGTGCTTCAGGATTGTGTATCGTTTGTATACAGATTGGAATCTTTGAATATCCTAAATGTAAACGAAGCGCATTCATGATGACTCCAATATTTTTAGGATAATTTGCTACTCCCTTTTGATGACAAGCATCGGTTTCACCTTGTAGCCATCCAATTAAAATGGGTTTGAGGGTTATTTTACTTGTTGCATGGTGTTGAAGTTGAACCAAAGCAGAATCAATTGTTCTTATGGCGAAATCCAATTGATTTATTTTAGTAGTATCAATCCATGAGCCATATTGATCTAAGTCGGGCTCAAGGCTGCTTCCTCCTTTTGCATATTTAATAAAAGCAAATTGTTTCTTCGGATATTGATGCTCCAAATAATAGGCCATTCCCAATTCGATTCCAAATAAATGACTTAAGCGATTCTTTTCATGTTTGAATGCAAAACCACTACCATGTCCCGGTTTTAATTGCTCCCATTTTCCATAACCTCCTGTGCTGTCTCCATTTCTGACTGGATTTCCCTGAAAAATCATACTCTTGAAATGGTAATGTTGAATGGAATCGGGGAGTTCCTTGTTTTTTCCCAAGCCCGCCATGTTGGATTGCCCTCCTAAAAAGATTAAATATAGGGTGTCATTTGATTGTGCTTTTACATTGAAGCAGCATAATAAGATCCATATCGTGAAAACGATTCTCATTTTTTAAGTTTTTCGATTCCTTTTTTAGTTCCAATGGTTCGGGTAATGATGTCCTTTTCAAACCATGGACTTCTTGCAGGCGAATATTCTCTGCCGTAAAAGATGATTTGTAAATGCAGTTTATTCCATTTTTCCTTCGGAAACCATTTTTTTGCTTCTTTTTCCGTTTCCACCACATTTTTACCAGATGACATTCCCCAATTGGTCATCAAACGCTGGATATGGGTATCCACTGGGAATGCTGGAACGCCAAATGCTTGAGCCATGACCACAGAAGCAGTTTTATGTCCTACTCCAGGAAGAGCCTCTAATTCTTCAAAGGAGGGTGGCACTTTACCTTCATGCTGTTCTAGAAGGATATGTGAAAGTTGATGAATGGCAGCTGATTTTTTGGGGGATAATCCGCAGGGTTTGATGATTTCTCGAATTTCTTCCACCGACAGCGTTATCATTTTTTCAGGTGTATCGGCCTTTGCAAACAATAAGGGAGTAATCTTATTCACCCGTTCATCGGTACATTGAGCCGATAATAGCACCGCAATTAACAAAGTATAGGCATCTTGATGATCTAAAGGAATGGTTGTTTCGGGATAAAGTTCCTCTAATTTTTCAATAATATAGTTTGCTTTTTCTTTTTTTGTCATCTTTGTTAAAATTGTAGCTATGTCATTTCCAATTTATCGAAAATTATCCAATGGAAAAAGTTTTTATCAAATTGAGTCCGATAAAGTTTTCACAGAGGTTCAACTTTTAGGAACAAAGGTATTCAAACATCGCATTGAAGCAAAAAAATATCCTGAATTCCTTCGAATCCAGGATATGATTGAACTAAAATTTGATTTTGTAACTTCTGATGAAACAGAATTTTATTCGATGGTAAATCGATAAGCTTGATTTGAACCTTGTGTTTTAATAAAATACATTCCGTTTGTCAGGTTACCCACATGGATTTGATTTTCCCCTGTGTTCAAATTCATTTCTCCATGTTTTTTACCAAAAGAATCATAAATGACAGCTTGCATTGGTTTACTGGATTCAATAGTCAATACTTCTTTTGCAGGATTTGGATAAATTCGTTTAAGATCAGCTAATGCTTCAATTCCTGCTGTTGCTGGATTAGTGTGTTGGAATCGTAGGAAAAAACGCCAAACTTCCGCAGATTCAAGAATGTCATTCACCGGTGGATATAAGAAAACATGATCTGCCCCATTCAATCTCCAAAGTTCTAATGCATTATTTGTGGTGCAACTATTATACAAAAATCGATCAATAGTGATATTATCGCCTGGTACTGCGTCAAAAATTCGAGTGGAGTCGGTGGTGGTGGTACAGCCATGAACATTTCTCCAGAAATTCATGGTTTCTGGAACTAAACTGAGGGAAGGTAATGGATTAGCGCCATAGGGAACAGTCCCGTCAGCCGTGCCATGTAAATGCATCACTGGTGTTTTGTAAACCGGAACACAATTACTGATGACCGAAGTAGCAGCCGTGCCCGACATTCCAGCAATGGCAGCAATTCTTGAATTTAATTCACATGCAGCCAAATAATGCGACATAATACTTCCCATGGAAAATCCAGTAACGTAAATACGACTTGGGTTAGCATTGTGATTTAAAATCATGGAATCGATAAGTTGATTCATAAAACCTACATCATTGGATGTCGTGGAAAGCAAAGTACCGTTATTCCACCCTGTTTGTCCAAACGAATTTGTTTTTCCATCAGGGTAAATGGCAATATATCTGGCAGTATCTGCAATTTGATTAAATCCTGCTTGAGACATTCCTTGTCCTGTGTCACCAAGTCCGTGTAAAACAATCACCACAGGTAAAAATTCACTTGATTGATAATTCACAGGTTTATACATCAAATAAGATCTTGATTCTGAACCAACTTGCAAGGTGTGGTTGGTGAGCTGTGCGAAGCCTAATTTTCCAAAAGCAAAAAAGGCTATGGATAGTAAAAGTTTATTCATTTCATTTAAGTTTGCAACTAAAGTACATTTTTTTCTTAAAATTTACTTCAAATTACATTATTTTTATTCCGTGAAAAAAACAATTATTTATACGTTTTTTACTTTCTTATTGGGGGCATGTACTTTAAATGCTACACAAGAGCAAAGTCTTAATCAAGCAGTATCTCTGTATGTTAATGCTTGGAACAAAGGAAACACGTTGAAATACGTTGCGATGACGCATCCCTGTGTGGTAGCGAACTACCAAAAAAATGACAGTCTATTTACAAGGCGATTTTCGCCCTTGCCGGCTTCACATGTGTATCACAATCCGATGATCCAAACGATTCAAAAATCAGACAAAGGCTACCGCGTGAAATTTCAAGTCAATTTGAAGATGCCCGAAGAAAAAAGTAAAACTATTTATTTTTATGCTGAATCCGAGGATGGCCTAAGCAATTGGAGTTTTTATGAGGAATCCGATATCGATTTAAAAAATAATTGTCTTAAAAATTAAATTTTTAGTTTTATTTATTATAAATTTGATTCATGTTGAAACGAATGATATTCATTTTAGCGCTGAATCCACTATGCATTGAAAGTCAACAACATGTTGGGTCGCGCGCACTAACCATGGGAAACACAGATGTAGCCTTGAACGATGTTTATGCTTATTTTCATAATCCTGCTGGAATAACCAAAATCAAATCCACACAGATTGGATTAGCTTATCAAAACAAATTTTTACTTAAAGAATTTCAATCGCAACATTTGGTGATGGCAACTCCTTTGGGTCGGGGTGTGATTTCTTGCGGAGCTTATTACTTTGGACATGATCAGTTTCGAAGAATTTCTTCAGGTATTGGCTATGCGATGCCTCTGTTTGAAAAATTCAGTTTAGGAGTTCAATTAAATTATCACGCGCTTCGCTTGCCTCAAAATTAT
>JALRIV010000053.1:0-2996 GCA_023255275.1 Crocinitomicaceae bacterium
GTTGTCCTGATCGAGATAACGACTCGATTATCGACATGGATGATGCATGTCCTGACGACCCAGGTCCTGTTGCGTTAAATGGTTGTCCAGACTCGGATAAAGACGGAATTATCGATGCGGTGGATTATTGTCCGAATGAATATGGAGTACCTGAAAATAATGGATGTCCATGGCCAGATACGGATGGTGATGGTTTATTAGACAAAGACGACGCTTGTCCACAATTGGCAGGACCTCTAGCAAACAAAGGCTGTCCGTACATGGATACCGATAAAGATGGTGTATTGGATAAAGATGACGAATGTCCGGGTACACCGGGAACCATTGCCAACAAAGGATGTCCAGAAATCACGCAAGAGGTTCAAGAAATTTTGAAAACTGCTTTCGATAATTTAGAATTTGAAAGTGGAAAAGACATCATTTTAGCAGGATCATTTAATTCGTTAGATGAATTGGCGAAGGTGTTGGTTAAAAAATCTACTTGGGAATTAGAAATGGAAGGACATACCGACAATGTGGGTAATGACCAGAAAAACCTTATTCTATCTCAAAAAAGAGCTGAGGCTGTGAAAGCATACTTGGTTTCTAAAGGGGTTGATGCGAAAAGATTACACGCGTATTACTATGGTGAAATGAAACCGATTGCAGATAATGCAACGGAAGAAGGTCGTCAAAAAAATAGACGTGTAGAAATGAAAATTAAATTTGATTAATTCCATTCGATTGAAAAAAAGTGGCTGCTGTGAAGTGGCCACTTTTTTTTTGATGTATATTTGAACCATGATGTCAAAAAGCACTCGATTTCTTTTGTCTATATGCAGCGGATTATTGCTGACTTTTTCATTTCCCTACTCGGGAAGTCAAACTTATTTGATCTTCATAGCGCTCATCCCTTTACTTTTTGTAGAACAAGAAATCAGGATCAAAAGCTACCGTCCAGGAAAACTATTCATCCATGCTTATTTGACATTTTTAATTTATAACGTGGGCACCACTTGGTGGATTTGGAATGCAAGCCAAGGGGGAGCCATCATGGCATTTGTATTGAACAGTCTTTTAATGGCCATTGCCTTTTTTAGCTATCATCTTTTGTTAAGAAAATTAGGAGATTCCTTCGGACTACTAGCCCTCATCAGTATTTGGGTGGGATTTGAATTTTTGCATTTTAATTGGGAATTATCTTGGCCTTGGCTAACTTTTGGAAATGTCTTTGCCCTACAAACCGATTGGGTACAGTGGTATTCCATTACCGGGGTTTTAGGGGGTTCCATTTGGGTGCTTACCATCAATCACTTAGGTTTCCAGATCCTTTTTAAGTACTTGAAAACAAAACAAATTGCTAAAACAAACGCATTACTTTTTATTGGATGCTTAGCTTTACCGGTAATTCTTTCAAACTTAATTTCTTACACGATTGAAAAGAAAGATTCCATTCGAGTGGCATTACTGCAACCCAATATTGATCCATACCTTGAAAAATTCAATGATCCCATCGAAATTCAAATGGATAAAATGATCGCCTTAACGAAAGGTCTCAAGCAAATTGATTTTTACATTGCCCCGGAAACAGCAATCGCTAATCAATTTTACGAACCCAATTGGGAACAAGAAATAAGCGCCTTAAAACTTCGAGAACATATTCAAAAAACAAAAGGAAATTGGATTATCGGTGCCGCAACTTATGAAATCTTCGATACTAAAAAATCGCGCGCCTCTAGAAAATTACCTGATGGTCCGGGATATATTGAATTTTACAATACAGCCTTATTTATGGATACCCAATTTCATACCCAAATCAATCACAAAAGCAAATTGGTTCTTGGGGTAGAAAAATTACCCTTTTCCAATATCTTTCCCTTCATTGAAGAATTATCGATTGACAACGGAGGCACCTCGGGCACTCTCGGTATCGAAGAAGAACCTCATGTAATGGGAAATTCAATCTTATTCGCACCGGTTATTTGTTACGAATCCATTTACGGCGATTTTGTTCGCACCCAAGTTAAAAAAGGAGCCGATTTTATTGCTATCATCACTAACGACGGATGGTGGGGGAATACACCCGGATACCGACAGCATTTAGCATTGGGTTCACTCAGAGCCATAGAAAATAGAAGATACGTTGTTCGTAGTGCAAACACAGGTTCGAGCGCAATTATAGATCCAACAGGAAAAATACTCACTCAAACGAACTATTGGGTTCCTGCTTGTATCAGCGATACCATCTTCAAACAAAAAGGACAAACCTTTTATCAACATAAAGGAGATTATTTAGGCCTTTTTGCTTTATACCTAAATGTGGGTCTCGCGTTTGTTTACGCACTCAAAAGATGGAGAAAATCAACCAAATAATCTACTACTTACTTAAGTAATACCTGCCAAAACGTTCTTTTCTCCCAAATCGGGCATAGAAAAGAATTTGATCTTTTTGGGTATTCCATTTAAAAAAGCGAGGAATGATAATGGCTTCTTCATCCTTGCCTTTAAACAAGGCTCTTCGATCGTAGTTTCCGGTTTCTAAATCCACGCTTAACATACCGACAGCATTCTTTTTTCCTGTACTAAAACTGTAATTGATGACATCTTCGGCCTCCCCTTCACGGTCGTAATTACCCAAATGGTCATTAAAAATAATTTTCAACTGATCTTTCTCTAAAAAGGAAAAATAAGAGCTATAAAATCCTCCATCGTTTACCGAAGCTTGGTTTTTAGGAATCCGATTGATCCATTCAAATCCACCGTCTTTTTTTATTTTGAAACAAATGATATCGTTGTAATAATAATAGGTAGTGCTTCTTGAATAACCTCTGGAATCCGTATAAGATACCACTTGGGTATAATACTGTTCAATGGAACCCACTAAATTTCCTTCAGCGGTTAAAAAGACATCCCTCATCACAAAATTGTGCAATAATGGATTTCCCTTTCCATTCATTTTATCACGATTTGCTTTCTCTAATTGTTTTTCATTCCAGTTTTTTGTAATAAACTCCTCT
>JALRIV010000053.1:3094-11910 GCA_023255275.1 Crocinitomicaceae bacterium
TGTCCCTTTATCGCCATATACCCCAACTGCGGTAAAAAGTCCTGCATCATTGGTTTCCAACTGCAAAGCCTCTACCCTTTTCTCTTCCATGTTGATGACAAAATCCTCTAATCCTTCTTCGTGCACTTGCAAAAGGTGAACGGCCTTAAAGTGTTGTTCTTTGCGAAAAATCCCCTTTTTTTCAATGGGGAAATACTCAGTTACCGAAATGAAATAATCTCCTGAGTTTGATAAGATATGCTGATCGATAGTCGTATTTGCCCCTTCAAAAGGCAGTTTATAGTCGCCTGAATTTAATTCGACTAAATTTTTATCAAAAATTTTAAATCCATAGCGATCGCGTTCTTCCTTTTGTCCAGGAATTTCCCATAAGAGCACAAAATAGTTTTTATCCTTGCTTTGTTCGATAAAAAAAGATCCCTTATTCCTTCTTGAATCAAATTCGATCGTAACCAATGCTCTGGGAATGTCAATAGGTTTTAGATCCGCAGTGTACTCTTGAATGTAAATGGAATTGGTTTTTTCGTAGACATCATTGAGTAACACATAAATGCGATTTCCTATTGTCAAGGCATTTTCAAAATTCGCTATTCCGTTTTCTAACTTGATGGAAATATTTCCTTTGGTAAGTACTTCTAAATTAGACCGGTATTCTAAGCGATAACTCGAAGCAAATTGATTTGCAGGACCACGAAGGGTGACAAAGTCGTTCCCTTCTAAAGCCATTACTTTGTATAATTCACTGCTCGGTTTAGCAAGCGACCCCCATTCTAATTTATTGCTTTGACTTAAAAAAGCGAAGCCATAAAAAAAGAAGAATATGCTTGTAATTGTTTTCAATCTATAAATTAAAAATACCCGTGTAATTCTCTGGTGAAATTTGTTTTAATTGCAACTTAATTTCATCCGATACGTGTAACGTATCCACAAATTCATGCACCGATTGTTTAGTGACTTGTTCATTTTTACGCGTCAATCCTTTCAATGCTTCGTATGGTTTTGGATACCCTTCTTTTCTTAAGATGGTTTGTATCGCTTCTGCAACCACCGCCCAATTTGCTTCTAAGTCGGAGGCAATAGCTTTTTCGTTCAACAATAACTTATGCAATCCATTTAAGGTCGATTTAAAGGCAATTAAGGTATGTGCTAGAGGAACTCCAATGACGCGTAATACGGTAGAATCCGTTAAATCACGTTGTAATCTCGATACCGGTAATTTTGCCGATAAATGCTCGAAAAGGGCGTTAGCTACACCAATATTTCCTTCTGAATTTTCAAAATCAATTGGATTTACTTTATGCGGCATTGCGGATGAACCTACTTCTCCTTCTTTCAATTTCTGTTTGAAATATTCCATGGAAATATACGTCCACATATCGCGGTCAAGATCAAGAATGATGGTATTGATTCGTTTCAAACAATCAAACAAAGCGGCCATGTTATCGTAATGCTCAATTTGTGTGGTGGTTTGACTTCTTGATAAGCCCAATTGTTGGTTTACAAAATCGTTACCAAATTTCACCCAATCGCGCTCAGGATATGCCACGTGATGTGCATTAAAGTTTCCGGTAGCACCCCCAAATTTTGCAGAATAAGGAATTTGTTTTAATTGGTTCAATTGTACCGTTAAACGCTCTACAAAAACATAGATTTCTTTTCCAAGACGTGTTGGGGACGCAGGTTGACCGTGTGTTTTCGCCAACATTGAAATCGATTTCCATTCTTTTGCGTCTTTGTGTAAGGTGTCAATGACTTCTTGAAGGGTTGGCACATACACTTGCTCTATCGCCTCTTTTAAAGAAAGGGGAATGGCTGTGTTATTGATATCTTGTGAGGTTAAACCAAAATGGATGAATTCAAGATAGGCTGCTAAACCTAAATCTTCCATCTTCTTTTTGATAAAATATTCCACCGCTTTCACATCGTGATTGGTGGTTTTCTCAATTTCTTTAATAGCAAGGGCGTCCTGCTCCGTAAAATCTTGATAAATTGCTCGTAACGCATCTTCCTTTCCTTGCGGGAAATCAACCAATACGCCAGCATGAGCCAAGGCAATAAAATATTCAATTTCGACTAAAACGCGGTATTTGATTAATCCAAACTCTGAAAAGAAGGCTTGTAATTCTTTTGTTTTACTCGCGTAACGACCATCTACGGGTGAAATTGCAAAAAGACTATGTGTGCTCATGTATTTTATTGAAAAATTAAAGTACAAAGATAATAAAACAATCTTTTAACTTAACTTTATCCACAAAATTGAACGCATGGAGTTGATCAACAGTTTTCTTTTTGGGATCAAACAACAAGGAAAAGCACTGTTGTTTATTAAGGAATATAAACTGTATTGGTTTACCTTTTTTCCGTTTTTATTGATGGGTATTCTCTACTACTTGGGCACTTACCTTTTGAAATTACCTCATCGAATAGACCCGTCCAATATTCAAGATATTTTTTGGAATTTCATTTTATTAACGATTGAAGTAAGCATTTCACTGATCATTATGGAATTTACCAAATACATGGTAGTGATTTTTTTATCGCCTTTGTTGGCATTTTTGAGCCAAAAGACAGAACAATACCAAACAGGGAAATCCTACGCTTACAATTTACAGCAATTAAAAACGGATGTGCAACGCGCCTTAAAAATCACGATGCGCAATATCATGTGGAAATATGCTTTACTAATTCCCATTTATGCTGTCGGATTTTTTATGCAACAATGGACTGCCTTCGATCCTACTCCCTATCTCGCCTTTTTTATTGGCGCCTATTTCTATGGCTTTTCATTTATTGATTATACCAATGAGCGACATCAAAAAAGTGTGAACGAAAGCATCTTAATTGTCCGTAAAAACAGGGGATTTGTTTTTGTAACCGGAGCTATTTTCTCATTACTCATTTATGTGCCTGTCGATTTATCGTTGATTTTTGGTGCCAATGACCTGGGTTGGTGGGAGACCTTAAGCGCTCGTCTATTGCATATTCTATTTTGGATCATTGCTTCCTTTGCGCCGATCTTAGCCATCGTTTCGGCTACGCTGGGAATGGTCGCTACTTCAAAAAAATAAAGCCGCTATTGCTAGCGACTTTACCTATTCAGTTAAAAAATACTTATTGGTTATGCTCAATGATGTAGTTCAACACTTTCGTCATTAAATGCACTCGGTCTTTCCCTCCAACATTATGAGGATGCATAGGGTAAGGGAAGAAATCCATTTGTACGCCATCCTCGACAAACTTTTTCACCAAAGCGAAGTTGTGTTGCATCACCACCACATCGTCAACAGTTCCATGAATCAGTAGTAAGTCACCTTTTAAATTCTTCGTATAATTGGTTAATGCATTTGCAGCATATCCTTCAGGGTTTTCTTCTGGTTGATCCATGTAACGCTCTCCGTACATGATTTCATAGTATTTCCAATCGGTTACAGGACCTCCAGCAACACCTACTTTGAATACATCGGGTTGACGCAACATCAACGACGTAGTCATAAACCCACCGAAGGACCAACCGTGCACGGCCAATCTATTAGTATCTACATACACTTGAGATTTTAAATAATCGACACCCAACAATTGATCTTCCATTTCAACGGTTCCTAATTGACGATGGATCACGCTTTCAAAAGCTTTTCCTCGATTCGCTGACCCATGATTATCCAACGTATAGACGATATAACCTTGCTCAGCCATCCAATACATCCAAAGATTAGCACCATCTAAATAGGAATTCGTAATCATTTGTGCATGAGGTCCACCATAGACATAAACCATCACGGGGTATTTTTTACGAGGATCAAAATTACTTGGGAAAATGGTTCGGTAATATAAATCCATACCATCTTTTGCTTTGAGCGTTCCGATTTCACATTTACCTACTTGATATTCATTCAATTTAGAAGTAGCCGTCATGAGTGTTTTTAATTCCTTCCCATTGGCATCCAACAACAAGGTTTTTGAAGGTACATCGTGTGCAGAAAACTGGTCTAACACATACGCATCGTTACTTGAAATTTCCATTTCATGCGTTCCTTCGTTTTTAGTAATCAGGCTTTGTTTCCCTTTTAAAGTCACTTTGTACAATAAGTAATTAAGAGGACTTGGACCAGTTGCTGTGAAATAAACTGCATCTCCTTTATGACTTGCTTTGACAATCTCTTTGGCCACGAAGGTATTTTTCGTCAATTGCTTGATTAATTTACCCGTCAAATCATAAAGGTAAAGGTTATCAAATCCGTCTCTTTCTGAAATCCAAATGAATTGGTTAGAAGCATTTGGGAAGAACGCTGGATGTTCTGGTTCAATCCAGGTATTGCTGGTTTCTTCAAAAAGCGTTTTTACAAATTGACCTTCTGAAGTATACAATTGCAACCACATGTGGTTTTGTCCGCGATTGACTTCTGCCACCAAGATGTGCTTTCCATCTGGTGTCCAAGAAAGATTGGTTAAATAACTGTCTTTACCGCTTTTAGGATGAATAAACACCAAGGTTTTTTTGGTCAAATGATAAATCCCAACACTAGGTTTTTCTGATTTCTGACCTGCCATCGGGTATTTAATCGAACGCAAGGATCCCGGTGTGGTCGTGATGTCAAGCAAAGGGTAGTCCGCCACATCACTTTCATCCTTTTGATAAAAAGCCAATTGATCATTCGTAGGTGCCCAAAATAAACCGCCACCGATTCCAAATTCATTGCGTGCAATGGATTGTCCTGCTACGGTATTTTTATCTTGATGCTGGGTCACTTTCGTAACAGCGCCATCTTTCCAAATCTCAATTTGATTATCTACCGTGTATGCAATTGCTTGATGGTTCGAAGACAAGGTAGCGTTTGCCGCATTTTCAGCGATGGAAGCCCATTGCTTACCTTTATTCAGTTTGCGGTTATACGTGTAAAAATGATTGCCATCATTGACCATAAACTCATCGCTACTGAGCCATTCGAAGTTAGAAAACCAATTCAACTCTGCTCCTACACTTAAATTAAACTCGGAAATTGTTAAAGCCTTTTTCGCTGGCTTTGTAGTTGAACCAATGGCTAAATTGGTGAATTTTTCCAAGTATGAATATTCTGTGGTATTCGGAATCCATTTAAAAAAATACATTTTTTCCGTCACTAAACTGCGTTGTTGCATCACAGCGACATCTAGCTTTAATTCCTTCTTTTGCGCAAAACTAACGACTTGAAAAGCCACAAAAAGGATTAAACAAATTTGTTTCATATTAGCGTTTTATTAATTGATTAAAAAATTGTTCTATCGGTCTACCTACCTCAAAACAGTGCAAGATGGTTTGGTCTAAATCCTCCTTTAGCACTTCTTCCGCAGGAAACTGGGCATAAAAATACCATTGTTTATTTAAAATCAAAGGCTCTTGGTCGATATATGCTTGAAATTCTTTCGGCAAAACTTTGTTTTTTTCACCCAACAATTCCCCAAAAAGCTTGACAAATGTCTTGTCTCGATATAATTTTTGAAAGGTGTCCAAGTTTTCAGTAATGCCTTCGCGGATAAAGTAAAGGTCATCTTTATCCAATTCATAAATTCCTCCGTAAACGCGCACATGCTCAGGACTCAGCTCAAAATAAACTCCATTGATGGCTTTACTTTTTTTTCCTTCCGGAGCAACAACAGCCGAAACTTGTGTCTTATAAGGCGTCTTATCTTTGGAAAAACGAATGTCGCGATTGATGCGAAAAATACAATCTTTAGCTTCCAAACCTTGAAATTCAGGATATTTTTTGGCGATTTGTAGAATGACCAATTGCACAAATTTTTTGAAAGGTTCTTTGACTTCCTTTTCATAAATGGAGCGATTTTCATCAAACCATTCCTTGTGGTTATTGGCTGCTAGCGATTTAAAAAAATCGAGAAAAGCAGGGTTAAAATGGGACATAATTCAAATTTTGCTGAAATTACAAAATTATTCGCATTCAAAAATAGATTGTTAATTAATTCAATAGGAAAGCAGAATGGATTAGAAAAGCTTTGCTTATTTTTACATTAAAAAAAGCGATGAAGCATGTAACCTTGGCTAGCATTGAAGCGGCCATCAAAAAAGTTGATCACCTGGACGATGATGGACTAGAAAAATTAAGCGAAACTTATTCGTTAGCGCAACCCACTCTATTAGGTTACGTGATGTCAGCACCCCGAGAATACGAAAATGAACAATTAGAGGGCTATCTGATTTATTATTTTTGCCTTTTATGTGAATGTTTCGCACAAGAAGGATTGACCGTTGCTGAAGTGACTGAAGAAGACATTGATGCTTTTGAAGAGCCTTACTTCCAACTTTTAGACACCTATTTTGAAAGTGAAAATGATGATGAATTAGAAGACTTTTGTGACCAACCTCATTTAGCGCAATTCATGGCGATGGAAATTTCCACAGAAGACGAGGATGGATCTACGTTAGACGACGAAACAGCTACACAATTATTCATTGTAACCATTGCGATCATCAGTTTACTAGGTCGCAAAATTCAAGCATAATGAAATCTCCCCTTGAAATTGTTCAAACGATGCTGCAAGAAGATGCTTTTAGCAATTGGTTAGGCATTCAAGTAGAACAAATCGATCAAGGAAGTTGTACACTCAGTATGGAAGCCCATTCCGAAATGGTGAATGGGTTTTCCATTTTACACGGAGGAATTTCTTATGCCTTAGCTGATTCAGCACTTGCCTTTGCTTCCAATGCCTATGGTTATCAATGTGTAAGCATCGAAACTTCCATCTCACATATTCGCCCCGCAAAAGCAGGAGAAAAACTCATCGCAACAGCAACTGAAATTCACCGCGGAAAAACGGTAGGACGTTACGAAGTTATCGTTGCAGACCAACACCATAAAACCATCGCCCACTTTAAGGGAACCGTTCACATCTCTGAAAAAGTATGGTAGTCATCTATAAGTTATACCGTTCATGTTTTATACAGAATTGTTTACACTAAACCGTTTACTGTAAACTACATTTTTGAAATTTCAGATAGGTCTCAGAAATTTAAGGTTAAAATAGTTTTCTTTCCATATTTTTTTTACATTTACGTAAACCACTTTTCCGTATAAAGTGTATCAAAATATTTTAAGAAATGAACAGATTAATTCGTAAAGTTGCCATTTTGGGCTCTGGTGTCATGGGTTCTAGAATCGCTTGTCATTTTGCCAACGTTGGCGTTCAAGTACTTTTATTAGATATTCCACCACGAGAACTTAATGAACAAGAAACTAAAAAAGGACTAAGTCTTCAGGACAAGGTAGTTAAAAACAGGATCGTAAACGATGCTTTTCAGGCAACGCTGAGCGCTAACCCTTCCCCAATCTACAGCAAGAAAGTCATTCCTTTAGTTTCGCTTGGCAATTTGGAGGATGACCTTTCAAAAATAAGCGAATGCGATTGGATCATAGAGGTGGTAGTTGAACGCTTGGATATCAAACAACAACTTTTTGAAAAAGTAGAAAAATTTAGAAAACCAGGCACCCTCATTTCTTCGAATACGTCTGGAATTCCCATTCACATGATGACCGATGGACGTTCCGAAGATTTTAAAAAGCACTTTTTAGGAACACATTTCTTTAACCCACCGCGTTACTTGCCTTTATTGGAAATCATTCCCACGGCACATACTTCGCAAGAGGTAGTTGATTTCTGCATGCATTTTGGCACGCACATGCTGGGTAAAAAAACAGTGCTTTGTAAAGACACGCCTGCATTTATTTCAAATCGAATTGGGGTATATTCGATCATGTCGTTGTTCCATATTGTAGAAGAAATGAACTTGACGGTAGAACAAGTCGATAAATTAACGGGACCGGTTTTAGGTAGACCGAAATCAGCCACCTTCAGAACTTGTGATGTAGTAGGTTTAGATACCTTAGTTCATGTTGCCAACGGTTTGGCTGCGAATTGTCCAAATGACGAAGAGCGAAAACTGTTCACCCTTCCCAATTACATTTCCAAAATGATGGAAAACAATTGGTTAGGATCAAAAACCAATCAAGGATTTTACAAAAAAGTTAAAAAAGAAGACGGGAGTTCGGAAATTTTAGTGTTGGATTTAAAAACACTCGAATACCGTTCAGCAGAAAAGGTGAAATTTCCAACCCTTGAAATGACCAAACCAGTCGAAGATTTAAAAGCGCGCACGAAAATGTTGTTCGCTGGAAAAGATCAAGCGGGTGAATTTTACAGAAAGATATTTGGTGGATTGTTCGCTTATGTGTCCAATCGGATTCCCGAAATATCGGATGAATTGTATCAAATTGACGACGCGTTAAAAGCTGGATTTGGTTGGGAATTAGGTCCTTTCGAAGTTTGGGATATAATCGGCTTAGAGGAAGGCTTGAAGCTTATTGCACAAGAGAATAAAAACGCGCACGATTGGGTTCACGCCATGAAAGCCCAAGGCATCACCTCCTTCTATGCGTTAAACAACGGAGAGAAACAAGTATATTCTCCACCCTTGAAAGCGTATCAAACCATTCCGGGTGGTGAAGGAAAAATCATCTTAGAAGCCAAAAGACATGCTGAAACCGTATGGAAAAACGCAGATGCGACCCTTTCACATTTGGGAGATGGCATCTTAAACCTAGAGGTACATACGAAAATGAACACCATCGGAGGTGGAGTGATTCAAGCCATCAATAAAGCAATTGATATCGCTGAAAAAGAGTATCAAGGTTTGGTTATTTATAATGAAGGTCAGAATTTTTCTGCGGGAGCCAATGTGGGTATGATTTTCATGATGGCGGCAGAACAAGATTATGATGAACTCAATTTTGCAATTAAAGCCTTTCAAGATACCATGATGCGTTTGC
>JALRIV010000054.1 GCA_023255275.1 Crocinitomicaceae bacterium
ATGTGATTTGTATGAATCGGATGCCAAACAAACATCGCATTTTCCACAAGCTTCACTTTTTTGACCGAAATAAGCGATAATTTGTTGAGGTCTGCAGGCATTATTTTCCAGAAATCCAATCATGGCATCGAGTTTGTCTTGCATTCGCTTCAATCGATTCGAATACACTTTTTCTTGAATCACTAATTGATCGTTTTGAGGACGATCAATTAAAAATGTGATTTTTGGCAATTTGGATTTCCAATGGATATCAATTACACCATATTGTTCGAGAAATTCCAATTGCTTTTCAAGGGTGGCCTCATTGATTTGCAATTGTTTCAAAATTGCCGCTTCGTTGATTTCAATAAAGTAATCGTAAATACCAGGATAACTTCTAGATAAAGTCGATATTAAAGGGGATAGGTTAGGATGTTTGATCTGAAAATTGTACAAAACAGGATTTCCGATTAACATTTGAATTTTATGTTTGTATTGAATGCTTTCAGAAATTGATAGGGTCTGATTCAATTGTAATATTTTCAATGCGGCATTCGTTATTTTGGGATCCAATTGAAAAGTGTGGATAAAATGAGTAACATCTAGCGAAAAAGTTTCTTGATTTCCTGAACCGAATGCAATTTTAAGGTAATTACACAGCCCCCTATAAACTTTAAGAATTTCTTCTTTCGGAGGAAATTCAAACTTGATTTTCAAGCGATGGTCTTCAATTTCCTTTTCTTGATAGAATAGTATTGCCTCCGCCTCTAGGCCATCTCTTCCTCCTCGACCGGCCTCTTGGAAATATGCTTCCAATGAACTCGGAAATTCTGCATGAATGACAAATCGTACGTTGGGTTTATCAATTCCCATTCCAAAGGCGTTTGTAGCGACCATGATTTCAATTTCACCCGACAACCAAGATTTTAGCATAATTTCGCGATCTTCCTTTGTCATACCGCCATGATAGATGCCCACTTTGAATTTCAATTGATGCAAGTATTGGGTGATTTGCTTCACGCTTTTTCGAGTTTGCGCATAAATGATTCCGCATTGTCCTTTTTTTCCTTCTAAATAGTGAACAATTGAGGTGGTTTTTTGATTGGATTTTTCAACCTGATAACTCAGATTTTTGCGCACAAAGGAAGCTTGATGGACTTTAGGTTTTTTTAGTCCTAATTGAACGATAATATCGTTTTGAACTTCTTGGGTTGCCGTTGCGGTTAAGGCCATCATGGGAACCTCTGGAAAATAATTCCGAAGTTTTGCTATTTCTAAAAAAGCTGGTCTGAAATCATGACCCCATTCCGAAATACAATGCGCTTCATCCACCACGATCAAACCGATTTGCATTTGTTTAAATCGTTCTAAAAAGAGGGTAGATCCCAGTCGCTCTGGGGAAGTGTATAAAAATTTGATGTTGCCAAATTTGCAATTGTCAAGTAAAACATCGATTTCTCGTAAACTCATACCCGAAATGAGTAATTCTGCTTGAATGCCGCGAGATTTTAATTGATACACTTGGTCTTGCATTAAGGCAATTAAGGGAGAAACCACCAAGGTCAAACCTTCTCTAGCAATTCCAGGAACTTGAAAACAGATTGATTTTCCACCTCCAGTAGGTAGTAAAGCTAAGACATCAAAACCGTTAATAGCGTCATCGACAATATCTTCTTGCAAGGGACGAAATTGATCAAATCCCCAATGGTGCTTCAGAATTAATCTACTTTTTTCCATTCCATTACAAATATATAAAATCCCTTATGTTAATGAACTTCAAGTTTGGTAATAGTTTGTAGTTGTCTAGAAAATATGTATCTTCGTTCCTCATTTTTAAAAATTATGACGACAGAAAACTTAACAATACAAATAACTAAAGTAAACGAATCAAAAATCACCCAAGTAGATTGGGAAAATCTGCCCTTTGGAAGAGTGTTTTCTGATCATATTTTAATTATGGATTATATAAATGGAGCTTGGAAAACGCCAGAAATTGTGCCTTTTGATAACTTAAATTTACATCCTGCAACTTCTGCTTTACATTATGGTCAAGCTGTTTTTGAAGGGATGAAGGCGAACCGTATGGTGGATGGTAAAATTTCAGTTTTTAGACCAGAAATGAATGCCGCTCGTTTTCGTGAATCATGTGCAAGAATGTGCATGGCAGAAATTGATGAAAATGTTTTTGTATCTCTACTTGCTCAATTTATTAAAATTGAAAAAGATTGGATTCCTCAAAAAGAAGGCTATTCACTTTATTTGAGACCTTTTATGTTTGCTACTGATAGTTATATTGGTGTTAAACCTTCTGATTCCTATCGATTTGCCATTTTTGCTTGTCCGGTTGGTGCATACTATACCGAACCTGTTAACGTGAAAATTGAAGAGTTTTACACGCGTGCAGCGAATGGTGGCGTTGGAAGAGCAAAAGCGGCAGGAAATTATGCTGCAGCGCTTTATCCGGCAAAATTAGCACAATCTCAAGGGTTTCATCAGTTAATTTGGACAGATGCTATTTCTCATGAGTATATTGAAGAATCTGGAACCATGAATATTGTGTTTGTTATCAACGGTAAAATGATTTCCCCTTCAGAGGATAGTGATACGATTTTAAGAGGGGTGACTAAACGTTCTGTATTGGAAATTGCAAAAATGTGGGGTATTCCAGTAGAGGAACGAAAAGTTTCGGTGAAAGAAGTGATCGAAGCAGCAAAAAATGGTTCGTTAGAAGATGCTTTTGGTGCTGGAACAGCTGCAACCATTGCGCCAATTGCGAAAATTGGTTTCCGTGATGAAGTCTTTCAATTGCCAGCTATTGAAACAAGAACCCTTTCTAACAAAATAAAAACGTATTTGGATCAGGTAAAATCAGGAGAAATTCAAGACGATAATAATTGGTGTTTGAAGATCAATTAATGAAAAGTCTCTTAGGAGACTTTTTTTATGGAAATTAGTAAACTATTGCATCCTTAGAGAAATAAAGACTTATGTTACTTCGTGTATTTCTAGTTGGTTACTTTTACTTTCTTTCTTCCCATTTTTTTGCGCAAGAACAAGACTTAATATTCTTTCATTTTAAGTTTATCGATGAAAACACCAAGGAAAGAGTCGGCAATGTTTCGGTAACCTATTCAATAAAGGATTCAATCTACAAGGCTTTTTCCTCCATTTTAGGAGAATTTGATTTGCCTATGATCGCTCAAGAAAACCTTAAGTTGGAATTTTCTCACGGATTGTATGAGCCCCAGACTTATACCATCACTAAAAATGGGAGGAATAATATTTTAATCAAACTAAAACCGATCAAAATTCAAGATTTCAAAACCATTACGGTGAGTGCACCTGGCAAAGTGGATACTGTTTTTGAATCAACACAATACAGCGTTGCCGATTATGCCATTATGGATGATGGAAAGTATTTTTTATTGGTTTATGCTAAAAACAGGAAGTCGGGAACCACTTTACTCCTTTTCGATGGAGAGCAATCATCCCAAGAAATAGGACTACCGGAGTCGATTAAGTCCCTAAAAATGGACTTTAGAAAGCAAGTTTGCGCTTTAGGAGAACAACATGTTTATGCATTGAAACAAGTCAAACAAGATATTTTAATCAGTAAGTTGAACAGAGATTATTTTAAGCAGTATGTCGAGCCAATCATCGATACAAACGATTCGAAATTGTTTTTTTCGAATTTCAATAAAGATTATCCTGCTTTTGATTATTTCAGTTACGATCAATTGGATAGTACTTATACTAAAATCATGACCATTCAAGATGATTTGATGATGGAGTTGTATCGCTCAGAGTACAAATGGGCAGATGTTCGAACCAAACTGTGGGCTAAAGAAAAAGAGATAGAAACAGGAATAGATGCTGAGATTTGGGTTGGAGCACAGATTTTTACTCAATCCATCTATTACAAGCAACTCTATGCGCCGTTTTTTCAAGTTCAGGACACCTTATACATATTTGATTATTACAAAGATCGGCTGATCAGTTATTCTAAAAATGGAGAGGTATTGAATACAGTTCCAATATTTCATCATTATCACCCAAAAGAAACGGGTTGGAAAAAACAATTAATACAAGATCCTAAAACCCTTGAAGTTTATGCGTATTTTGAGAAAAATGGATATGGTTTTGTTGCTAAAATCAATTTGAAAACAGGAGTGATCGAACAGAAATACCCTTTAAAGTTTCGATACGTTGAAAATGTTCAAGTAAATGGTGGACATGTCTATTACGTTTACCGACCTTTTGAATCGCTGCAAAAAAAATACTTGTATAAAGAGAAACTTTAAATTCCTCTTCGCTTTCTTTCTTTGATGATCAAAGATAATTCACGTCCAGTTTGACCAGCAACGGAGGTGTTTTCATCTGCTCTCCTTAATAGGTAGGGTAGGACTTCATTCACAGGTCCGTAAGGAACATATTTCGCGACATTGTAATTTGCGTCGGCAAGATTGTATGAAATGTGATCACTCATACCCAATAATTGAGCGAAATAAATGCGTGAATCCGTTTTTGCAATTTGGTACTTATCGACTAATGTAGTCAATAATAAAGAGCTGTCTTCGTTGTGAGTTCCAGCGCATAAAGCCAAATGATTTAATTCAGATAAGATAATTTCTAAAGCAAGATTAAAATCTCGATCAGTTGCTTCCTTATTGGGTTGAATAGGAGATGGGTACCCTTTTTCTTTAGCTCTTTCCCGCTCTTTTTCCATGTAAGCTCCCCTAACTAATTTGATACCGTAAAATAGTTGATGTTCTTTTGCTTGTTGAATTGCCTTGCGCAAAAAGTCAATACGATCATGGCGATACATTTGTAGGGTGTTAAAAATGATCGCTTTCTCTTTGTTGTATTTTAACATCATTTCAAAAGCGATTTGGTCAATCGTATCTTGAATCCACGTTTCTTCTGCATCAATAAATAAGGGAACATTCGATTCATAAGCTGCACGAGCAATTTGATCCACTCGGTGCATGATTTGTTTTAAATCGTATTGTTGTTCTTCGTTTAAAGTATTGAAGTCTTGGTTGCAGTTTTCCAATTTTTTAAATTCAGCGATTCCAGTAATTTTAAAAACAGCAAATGGGATTTTTGGATTTCCTTTGGCCGCATAAACCGTAGAAATGATTTCTTTTACGGTATGGTCAAAATCTTCTGCGGTCGTTTTTCCTTCCACAGAATAATCTAAAATGGTTCCAATCCCATAGTTAGCCAATTCAATGGTTTTTTGGGTGCATTCTTCAATGGTTTCACCACCACAAAATTGCTTAAATATGGTCGATTTGATGAGCCCTTTAATCGGTAGATGCATTTTAAGTGCAAATGGTGTAAATACCTTGCCTATTTTAACAAGGGAAGGTTTTCCTACTAAATTAAAAAGCATGTGTGCTCTCTTTAAATCTTTGTCTGTCTTGCCTTTAAATGCAATTTCGGTGTTATCAAATGAAATCATAGGGTAAATTTATTTCTTTTGTGTCAAATTACAATAAGTTTTTATATATATTTAATCCAAATTTTACAACATCAATGGCAGTTATATCAACGCAAGATTATCTTATTGAAATCTGTAGTTTACCCGATTCAGGTTTGAATTCATGGTTAAACGAAAATTGTTCAAATGCTAAGGTTGCCATTCTTGTTGATGAAAACACCCACGATTTCTGTTTGGAGTACTTATTAACCTCGTTCACTCTCTTAAGTGAAGCTGAAGTATTTTTATTGCCGGTGGGCGAAGAGAATAAAAACTTGGAGATTTGTACGCAAATTTGGGGTGCTTTAAGCGAATATCAATTTGGCAGAAAGGATGTCATCATCAATTTAGGGGGTGGAATGGTTTCCGATTTGGGGGGCTTTATCGCGTCAACCTATAAAAGAGGTTTGTCATTTATTAATATTCCTACTTCCTTACTTGCCATGGTCGATGCATCTGTTGGAGGTAAAACAGGTGTAAATTTCAATCAATTGAAAAATTTAATCGGCACATTTGCAAAGCCTAAAGCCGTTTTTATCGACCCTGCATTTATTACTACCTTGCCGATTGATGAAATTGTCAATGGCTATGCTGAAATGTTAAAGCATGGTTTGATTGATAGTTTACAATATTGGGAAGAATTAAAAGATACCGAAGATTGGAATGTGCAGAAATTGAGTGTTTTAATTGAAAAATCTGTTCAAATTAAAA
The DNA here is from genome assembly GCA_023255275.1 of Crocinitomicaceae bacterium. Classification (GTDB taxonomy): domain Bacteria; phylum Bacteroidota; class Bacteroidia; order Flavobacteriales_D; family Crocinitomicaceae; genus JALRIV01. Next base: position 6,173 of record JALRIV010000054.1, read on the forward strand.
ATACCATTGTTGAAGCTGATTTTTTAGAACAAGGTCTTCGTAAGAAATTAAATTTTGGACATACCTTGGGACATGGTATTGAAAGTTATTTCATGGATCAATCGTTTCAAATTAGCCATGGTTTAGCTGTAGCTTATGGTATGATCTGCGAAAATTACATTTCATTCAAGAAAGGTTTATTGTCGCTAAAGGAAATGCAAGAGATTGAAACCGTAATACTTTCGCACTATGCCCTAATTGATTTAAAGGATGCTGAAATTGAGGCCATCATTGAATTAATTAAAAATGACAAGAAGAATGAACAAAATACCATCTTATGTTGTTTACTTCAATCGATTGGTCAGGTTTTAATTGATCAAAAAATTACAGAACGAGAAATATATGAGGCATTAACACACCTCAAAGACTTAAATTTTAATTTGAATTAATATGCTAGGAACAATTTTATTGTTGATTTTCACCCTGTTTGTGGTGCCGTTATTTTCCTTTTTATTTGGAACACCTTTAACCTCCTTTCAGTCGGAAATTTTGATGAGTGCGATTTGGGTAGTCGTCGGGGTTATTGCGTACACCTTTATCGTTGGTGAGTTATCGAAAAATAATTCTCAGGTCGACAAAATTTGGAGTATTGTTCCGATTGGATATACTTGGTATATGACGTATTTAGCAGGATTCAATGATCGTATGGTTTTAATGTCGATTTTAGCTACGATTTGGGGAGTGCGATTAACCTATAACTTTGCCAGAAGAGGAGCTTATACATGGGATTTTTGGGCAGGTGAGGAAGATTACCGCTGGGAAATTTTGAGAAAAAAACCAGGTTTCAACAAGCCTTGGGTATGGTCATTATTCAACTTCTTTTTCATCTGTTTTTATCAAAATTCCTTGATTTTCTTGTTTACACTTCCTATTCTTACCGCAGCAACGGTAGGGAATAAGCCTCTTGGTTTTGGAGATTATTTTCTCGCTGCTTTGTTTATTGCTTTAGTGATTATTGAATACATAGCTGACCAACAACAATACGATTATCAAAAAGAAAAGTACAGAAGAATCAATAATAATGAAGATCTTGGTGAGTATCAAGACGGTTTTGTAGCTAAGGGTTTGTGGTCAATTGTTAGACATCCGAATTATGCGGCAGAACAGTCTATTTGGATTGTATTTTATTTTTTCAGTGTCCTTGCAACAGGTTCATGGTTGAATTGGTCCATTTCAGGTGCCTTGCTGTTAGTCGTTTTATTTAAGGGGAGTTCTGATTTTTCAGAAGAAATTTCAGCAGGTAAATATCCTAAATATAAAAACTATCAAGACAGTGTGCCTCGATTTATTCCTTTCACAAAGTTTAGCAAAAAGAATTAAGGGTAAAATTTATTCATCAACATATAATCAATGTTTCCAGTTTGTGAATGACAGGAAATACACGATTTACCCTTATCGATCGCGCTTGATGCCACAGTTCCATCAGCATTGATGTAGCCCCAAACCCATCCGTTCGCATCGGCATACGCATCATTTGATCGCTTTAAAAGTATTGCATAGCGGTCTAATTTGGTTCCGTCATACAATTCCTTTACGACTAACGAATTTTCAGGAAAGCTTGACCCTTGAATAATTTTACCATTTGCATCAAGTACTGATTGTGCAATTGAATTATATCTGGTTCGCAGTGCAGATTGAGGGTGTCCGGAACCACTGCTTTTAGGTAAAAGACTGTTGTTGAATTTGTACCAAACGTTATTGTTTTGGTTCGTGGCGAGTGCGTAAAGTTCAGTGTCAATTTTATCAGGCGTTTTATCTTTTGAACAAGAAACGAGTTGTAAGCTTCCAGAAATGATCAATAAACAAATGATTAACTGCTGATTTTTTAGATTCAATAAACGTTGTTTGATTTGTTCCAATTTAGTGACAATTTCTTCAACACTTAGGTTGTTTTCTTCGGTAGTTTCCATTTTGATTTGCTTTGATTTCAGCTCCTTTTTGGCGCCTTCTAGGGTATAGCCCTTTTCCTTGATCAGGGTATATATTTTGTTAAAGGTTTGAATGTCTTTGGGCGTAAATAGCCGATTCCCACGATTGTTTTTTTTAAGTTTTAATTCTTTAAATTCAGACTCCCAAAACCTTATTAATGAAGGGTTTACTTGGAATATTTTTGCTGTTTCTCCAATGGTGTAATATAGCTTTGTTAATGCTGGAAGTTCCATACTTTTAACTTATATTTAGAAAATAATAGAAAAAAAAATTCTATTTTCGCGTTGTAAAATTGTTTATTTGAAGGGAAAAATACACATAATATTTTTAGGGTTCATTGTTTTGATGCAAAAATTTTATGCACAAGACAGTACTTCCATCGTTTTAACTAACACTTCAATTGACACCTCCTTAGTAGTTGTAAATAAAAAAGATAGCCTTAAAAACTCAAAAAAGGTAGATGAAATAATTTCTTTTGCAAAAACATTTATGGGTACTCCATATCGATATGCTGGATCCACACCTTCTGGATTTGATTGTTCTGGATTCGTGAGTTATGTTATGGGTAATTTTGGTTTTTCCTTAGTACATTCCAGTTATGGCATGGCAGAGTTTGGGGAAACTGTTCGTTTAAATGATATTCGTCCGGGTGATTTAATGTTTTTTAAAGGAAGTAATGTCAATTCAACACGCATTGGCCATGTTGCCTTAGTCGTAGAAGTAAAAGACAATGTCATTCGATTTATTCATTCCTCCAACGGAAAAGGAGTAGGAATTGATACGTTCAATGGTTCAAGGTATTATGTTCCCCGATTTGTTAAGGCCAAACGTTTGGATTACGGGATTAAATCGAAGTGATGGAAAATTTAAACATCCCCAATGAGGCTAAATTAGCTAACAAAAAACAATGGCTTTTCATCATTTTAGCGGGACTATTCATCACTAATGCCATTACTGCAGAGTTAATCAGTAATAAATTAATCAAGATAGGTCCATTTTTAACGATCGTAGGAATTATTCCTTGGCCTTTTGTCTTTATCATTACAGATTTACTGAACGAGTTTTATGGGAAAAAAGCCGTTCAACGCTTATCTTGGATTACTGCAGGATTGATCCTCTATTGTTTTATAATTGTCGGTATTGCCTTAAATATACCAGCACAAGAAATTCCTGGCAGCAAGTTGGCTGATGACCATTCGTTTCAGTTGGTTTTTGGACAAGCACAAATGGTGATTGTGGGAAGTATTGTCGCTTTTTTAGTTTCGCAATTACTAGACGCAACGGTTTTCGATTGGTTGAAATCGAAAACAGGAAACCGATTAATTTGGTTGAGGTCTACAGGAAGTACGGTGTTTTCTCAATTGATCGATTCGTTTATAGTGATGTACATTGGTTTTGTACTTCCCGGAAGTATTTCGTTTTCAGATTTTCTTACAATTGCACCTACCAATTACCTACTTAAACTGTTGGTAGCCATTTCGTTGACACCATTAATCTATGTTGGTCATCGATGGATTAGGGCTTATTTAGCTGCTTGATTTTTCGCTTTTTTAATTGATGGAAAATCAAGTAAACCAAGGCAAATAAGCAACTTGCTATTCCGATAAAAGTAGTTTGCCAGATGGAATTCAATTGATTATTGTAGATGAACATGGTGCTGTAGGACCCAATCATGATTCCTAATTCTAAGGCAATAAACATGGTTCCAGATCCAACACCACGACGATCTATATCCGATAAATCTGCTGTCCAAGCGAATAGGGTTGGTGAACTTAATCCAGTTGCAACACCAAAGACAATTGCGGCTAAAATAAAAGAATGAATATCTGTCGTAATACCCACTAAGAGCATACTCAAGGCTAACATGCTTACAGAAATGATCATCATATTTGCTCTTCCAATCCGATCTGAAATTCTCCCTGAAGCCAATCGAATGACAATGGTCGATAAAACATAGATACCAAAGAAACTACCTTTATTTTCGATACCTACAAAATGGGCTAAATCTGGAACAATGACAAAAACAATTCCTGAACAAATCGCTGTCAGAAACATGACTAATGCTGAGGGAATGACACTTGGTTCGATAATGTCCTTCCATTTAATTTTCAGTAATGAAAATTTAAAAGTTTGCGTTTGGGCTAAGGTCTCCTTAAGTCCTAATTGTAGTAAAATGGAAATGACTGCAAAGGCGGTGGCAAAAAAGAATAAATTATTGAGTCCATATTGGGAGGCAATCATGGAGCCCGCATACTGACCAAATCCAATTCCTAAGGAAATGAATACGCCCCAAATTCCCATTCCATATCCACGTTTGTTTTCAGGGAGTATATCGGTGACCAATGCCGTCGCTCCTGTAGGTAGAAATCCTGCCGCAAAACCATGTAAAAAACGAAGGGTTAAAAAGAAGTATACACTAAGAGAAAGCGGATAGAGTAGGGTGATTATGATGGCAATGGCTCCGCCAAATAAGATTACTTTTTTCCGGCCAATGGTATCTGACAATTTACCAGAAAAAGGCCTTGAAATAGCCGCTGAAATGGTGAACAAGGTGATGATTAATCCTTTTGAATTTTCACCTCCAAGTTGGGTGATGAATTGGTTCAGTTCGGGGATTATTGCATTGAAACTTACCATAAAAAAGAAGAGTGAAAAGCTTAAAAGCCAAAAATTTTTAGGTAAATCTTTCATGTTCCAAAATTACGCTTAATTTTTCTTAACCTAAATAGAAATTCATTAAGTTTGAAGAAAAATTGATCATATGAAAGAGGCTACATTTGGTGCTGGATGTTTTTGGTGTATTGAGGCATGTTTTAAAGATTTAAAAGGTGTTGTTTCTGTGGAGCCAGGTTATGCTGGAGGACAAACCTTAAATCCAAGTTATGAGGAAGTTTGTAAGGGAAACACAGGTCATGCAGAAGTAGCTAGAATTGTTTTCGATGAGGAAGTAATTCGTTTTGAAGAATTGCTCGAATTATTCTGGTTTGTGCATGATCCAACTCAATTGAATCGTCAAGGAAATGATATCGGTACGCAATACCGATCGGTGATTTTTTATCACGATGCAACGCAATTCGAGCAGGCAAGCTTTTACAAGCAACAATTGAACGATAAAGGGGTTTGGCCATTACCTGTGGTGACGGAAATTTGTCCAATTTCCAATTATTTTCCAGCGGAAGATTACCATAGAAATTATTTCGAATTGAATCCGCAGAATGCCTATTGTCAATCTGTCGTCCGACCGAAAGTTGAAAAATTCAAAAAAATATTTGCAGAAAAATTAAGATAAAAAAAAGAGGACCTTCAAGTCCTCTTTTTTTTTGTTAGTAAAATTATTTTTTGGTTGCTTCTAAAGCCATACAAGCTTTTACTGCATTTTTCACATTAATTACTCCACCTGTGACAGATAGTGTTCCGAAATCTACTAATTCTTCAGAACCAGGTTTTGTTTGTTGTGTTCCTTTATAAGAAACTGCAGAACTTAACATGATATCTTTAATTTCCTTCATGGTTAATTGAGGGAAATAAGATTTCAACATAGCTGCAACTCCAGATACCATTGGAGCAGCCATTGAAGTACCTTGTAGTTTCATGTATTTGCTTTGTGGTACAGTGTTGTAGATTTCAAAACCAGGAGCAAAAATATCAACTTTTGTTTG
>JALRIV010000055.1 GCA_023255275.1 Crocinitomicaceae bacterium
AGTAGAATGGTTAAAAAAAAATAAAAGATAATCCATGAGAAAAAGAATTGTAGCGGGAAATTGGAAAATGAATTTGAATTTGCTTCAAGCAAAGCAGTTGTTGGAAGAAATCGAAAAAGGAAATTGGGGTAGTGAAGTGGAAGTTTTTCTATTTCCGAGTTTATTTCAATTGGGACATCTTCAAGGAACTAATCAAAAAATAACGCTTGGTGCACAAAACTTTTATCCTGCAGAGAAAGGAGCTTTTACCGGTGAAGTTGCTTTGGATCAATTGGCTGTAGAGGGAATACAATGGGTATTAATCGGACACAGTGAGCGTAGACAATATTTTAACGAAACTAATGCGGTGTTAAAAACAAAATTGGATTACGCCATTCACCAAGGATCTAAAGTGATTTTTTGTTGTGGTGAACCTTTGGAAATCAGAGAAAACGGTAGTCATTTCAAGTTTGTTAAAAATCAATTGGAGGAAAGTTTATTTCATTTGAATGCTGCTGAAATGAAACAAGTAGTGATTGCCTATGAACCGATTTGGGCAATAGGTACAGGTAAAACAGCAAGTACGGAACAAGCGGAAGAAATGCATGCTGAAATTCGCTCTTGGTTAACCGAAAAATACGGACATGATACTGCAGAATCCATTTCAATTCTATATGGAGGAAGTTGTAACGATCAAAATGCGCAAGAACTTTTTGCTTGTCCTAATATTGATGGAGGATTAATTGGAGGTGCTTCTTTGAAAGCAGATTCATTTCTAACTATAATCAACGCGTAATGAATTTTTTAGAACTCGATATTACCCTTGAGCCCAAAAATCCATGGGTAGATATTCTCATTGCTCAGTTGGCTGAAATTGGTTTTGATTCATTTCAAGAAACCATGAACGGTTTACAAGCCTATGGTGATGCTGCTGTCGTTTCCGAAGAAATGGCCATTGCGCAAACCTTGTTAGGCGATCAAAATCAAGCCTTTCAATGTACCCTTCAATCTAAGGTGATTCCACAACAAAATTGGAACGAACAATGGGAATCGCAATTTGAACCTGTTCATGTGGAGGATTACGTTTCGATTATCGCTCCGTTTCACGAAAAGGAAAATGTAAAACCAATGGTAGTTGAGATTATGCCTAAAATGTCCTTCGGAACTGGACATCATCAAACAACCTACATGATGACCAAAGCACTGTTTGAATTGGATGAAGTTCCTGCAGTGGCTTTGGATATGGGAACTGGAACAGGGGTGTTGGCTATTGTCTTGGAAAAATTAGGAGCTAAAGAAATTGTTGCGGTCGATATTGAAGATTGGTCTGTTGAGAATACCATCGAAAACGCACAACGTAATGAATGTACTCAAATCCAAGCAATTTGTGGCGATATCGATGCTGTACCGTTAAAATCGTATGACCTGATCGTTGCCAATATCAATAAAAACATTCTATTTAAACAAATGGAGCATTACAGCCAACTACTTAAAAAAGGAGGTATTCTTTTGTTGAGTGGCTTCTTTCAATCCGATATTCCCGAACTGATCGCTAAAGCAGAAAATTTTGGTCTGGTTTTAGCTAAAAAAATGGAGAAAGAAACTTGGGGAGGACTACAATTACTAAAAAAATAAACATGAAAAAAACGACACTTCTACTATTATTAATGCTTTCTAACTGGATGGGTGCGTTCTTCGCTCAATCGTATCCTGAAGATCGGGAGAAATTTTCAAAATATGTAAAAACCATTTTCAAAGAATCGGGGAATTACGATGCTGATTTTTTCGCCAAAGAAATTCTTACTCCGGCTTTGTTAGAGTCTCAGATGATTTCAGATGCCCAATTCAAACAAATGGTGGCCTTTTGTAATGTCATGGAATCAAAAAAACTGAAGGATTTCCCAAACATTTACCAATACTTATATGGAGTTTTCTTTTTGATCAAAGACAAACAGCCTAACACGGTGATTACAGATTACCATCAAGCCATCCAAACGCTCATCGATCGCAAAAATAACCGAAAGTTAGATGATTTTTTATCCCTCACGAGTTCCTTTTTCGCGAAAAGGGAATTTTCGGATAAAAAGGATTTTCATTGGTACTATCGAAATGGAACCTATAGTTTTCAGAACGAAAAAGACAAACCAATGATCCTTCTAAAAGGTGGGGATTTGTTCGGTGCGGTCGACAATATGAGTAAAAAATCAAAAAAGGAAAATCCATACTCAGATAGTGTAGTGGTTACCCATACAGAAGGTGCTATCGATATTTTAGGGAGAAAGTTTTACGGAAAAGGTGGCCAAATTAACTGGGAAAAAGCAAAATTGGACAAAAACACCACCTATGCTACTGTGAACGATTATTCCTTTTCATTGGGTTCAAATGAAGTGAAGTTCGATAGTGTTCTTCTTGTAAACACTTATTTTCCTAAACCTGTCCTTGGAAGAATTGTAGACAAAGCAGTGAACGACGCCTTATCCGATGAAATCATTTATCCGCAGTTTTTTTCTCAAGAGAAAACGCTACGCATTGAAAACATTAAACCGGATGTGGATTATTTAGGTCCATTCGTTTTAAAAGGAAACAAATTAATTGGCCAAGGTAGTGCGAATGATTTGGTGCAAATTATCGTGAAGCGAAATGGATTGCGCTTTGTAAAAATTCGAAGTGAATACATTTCCATTTCGGATGAAAAAATCCTTTCTAATGGAGCGCACGGCAGTATGTTTTTCAATACTGGTGATTCGATTTCGCATCCATCCATCAATTTTACCTACGATTTGAAAAAATCTGAAGTTACCTTGAGTAGACCAAAAATTGGTGCCGGCCAAGCGCCATTTACGGATTCCTACCATCAATTGGATATTTACGTTTCTCAAATTACATGGAATACTCAAGAAAAGGATATTTTCTTCGATTTTGAATATGGAACATCTCAAGAACAGAAAATTGCTCGTTTTGAGTCTAAAAACTATTACGATGAGGGTGTTTTTCAAAAATTCCAAGGATTATCAAATGTTAACGTACTAAGTAAAGTCTATGCATTTTGTTATAAATACGATGAATTTGTCATGAATGAAGGTCGATTTGCAACCGCTTTGAGCATGACAGTAGAGCAAGCAAAAACCATTATGTTGGAGCTTGCGATGTATGGGTTTATTACCTATGACCAAGAGGCTAAAATGGTTACAGTCAATCAAAAATTGGAGAATTTTGTACTCGGTAAAGAAGGTAAAAAAGATTACGATAATATTGCATTCATCGCTGACATGCGTCCGAAAGAATTAAAAGGATACAGTGAAGAACAAATCCGAAAAGATCCTTATTTACAAGCCATTCAACAACAGTATTTTGAAAACAATGAATACCGAAGAAATTTAAAGTATTTTGGTAAAATGGATCTTGGTTCTTTAGTCTTAGATTTGAATGCGATCGATATGGTAACCTTGTCCGAAAAGCAAAATGTAGTGCTTTTCCCTGATCGCAGTGAAGTGTCTGTTAAAGAAAATAGAAATTTTGAGTTCAATGGATGGATCAATGCCGGAAAAATGGAAATCAATACCCTTTCCGCAAATTATAACTACCGTGAGAATAAAATTAATTTATTTAAAACCGATAAATCGCTATTTCGTCTAAGTCCACTGCAAAAAGAGGACGGTACTAAAGCAATTCCGATGGTGACGCGAATTTCATCCATCAAGGGAGAATTGTATGTCGATGATGTGAAAAACAGATCAGGTTTAAACAAAGCGATTACAGATTATCCAAAAATTGTGGTCAATAAGCCGTCCATGATTTTTTACAATGATGAGCAAATCTTCAGAGGCGCCTACGATTCGACACGATTCTATTATACCATTGAACCTTTTGCAATGGATTCCTTGGATAATTTTGATCAAAAACAATTGAAATTAAAGGGAGAATTGACTTCTGCAGGAATATTCCCTGCCTTTAAAGAGGACTTAGTCATTATGCCTGATTACTCATTCGGATTTTCGAAACAAGCTCCAGCGGAAGGATATACCTTTTATGGTACCTCAGCGAAATATAAAAATAAAATCATCCTGAGTGGAAATGGGTTACAAGGAGCAGGTACGATTAATTTTGTGCATTCCACCTCCATTTCTAAAGGATTAAATTTCTTACCAGATTCCGCAATAGGTTATGCTCAATTCGACAATAAACCTATTGAAACAGGGGTTCAATTCCCAGATGTAACTTCGAAAAGAGCCTACATCACGTATTTACCTAAAACGAAAATGTTAAAAGTAGCATCTACACCTGATGAGGATTTGTCCTTCTTCGATAAACAGGCAAAAATGAAAGGTACTGCGATTGTTACTCCAGCTGGAATGCGCGGATTTGGTCTTCTATCCTTTAAAACAGCCACTACGGTTTCACAAGATTACAACTTTAACCGTTGGGAAATTAATGCCGATACTGCTGGATTTAACTTGAAAAATGTCTATGCGACAAAAGGGGAGGACCCGTTAGCCTTTCAAGCGACCAATGTGAAAGCAAAGATATCTTTTAAAGATCGTATTGGAGAATTTAAATCCAATAAAGGGAAATCTCAAATTTATTTTCCAGTAAATCAATACTTGTGTAAAATGCAATCCTTTGATTGGAATATGGACGAAGAACAAATTCAATTGAATGATAAAAATGAGAAAGATGTAACCATCAATACCGATATTGAATTGGAAGGACCAAACTTGTTCTCGACCAATCCGAGTCAAGATTCTTTGCGCTTCCGTTCACCAAAAGCTAAATACGATTTGAAGCAAAAATCTATCTTCTGTGAGCAAGTTGAGTTTATAGAAGTTGCTGATGCACGAATTTATCCCGATTCCATGAAAACCGTTATTCGTAAAGCGGCGCAATTGGATTCGTTGAAAAATGCAAAAATTGTAACCAATTTCGTAACCAAATACCACACGTTTATTAAATCGGATGTGGTGATTAATGGAAAGAAATCGTTCTCAGGTTCGGGTAAATATTTTTACCGAGATTACGATAGTGTAGCTACTTTATTGACGGTCGATCGCATTTATGTAGATAGCTCACTGCAAACCGTTTCCAAAGGAACGATCACGCAAGATATGCAGTTCAAATTAAGTAAAGAATTTGATTTCTATGGCAATTATTACATCACGGCATCGAAACCATTTATGACCTTCGATGGAGCGACAAAAGTAAATCATAATTGTACGAAATTTGACCGAAATTGGATGGCCTTTAAAACGGAAATTGATCCGAAAAACATCCAAATTCCAGTTTCTGATAAAATGAAGGACATGGTTGGAAATTCCATTTCTGCAGGTATTCTTTGGCGTGATGCTCCAAGTTTAGATAGTTTGAAATTGTATCCAACATTCTTGTCTTCGGTGATATCTGAAAAAGATCCTGTTGTGTTGACTTCTTCGGGTTATTTGCAGTATAACCACCGTTTTAAAGAGTTTCAAATTGGTTCGAAGGAGAAATTACTCAATAAAACAGAACGTGGAAGTTTCTTAGCCTTAAGCGTGGAAAACTGTGCGATGTCTGGAGAGGGAATCATCAATCTTGGACTTGACACTAAAGAAGTCAAAATTGAAACGGTTGGAACCATGAATTACAGCCAAGAAAATGATCAAACCTTGTTTAATTTGACCGCTAAAATTTCGATGAAGGTTGACAAAGGAAGTTTTGAAAAAATTGCAACAGGGATCAAAGAAACCGAAGGCTTGAAAATGGTTGACTTTACGACCACTACTTTAGAACAGGCAATGGTGGAGTGGGTGGATCGCGCTTCTGCAGATAAAATTAAATCCGATTACACCATTCAAGGGGTCATGAAAAAAGTACCTCGATCAATGGATGAAACTTTTGTGTTAACGGGATTAAAATTAGCTTCTTTCAACAAACGTAATTTTGAAGAAAAAGGATTAATTTCCAATACGAATCAAGTTGGTTTAGTGAATATTTATGGCGAACCAGTCATGAAATATATTCCTTATAAGGCTTTCTTCCAACAGATTTACAGTGGTGGAGGTAGCGATAAATTTGGATTGTTGTTCGAGATTCCAGGTGGAAAAGACTATTATTTCGATTATGCTGTTCCGAAAAAAGATGGTGAGTTGAAAATCATTACCACGGACGAAAAGTTGATTGACAACTTATCAACGATGAAAGACGATAAGAGAAAATCTAAAGATTTCTATTATGAAATCTCGACACAACAAGTGTATAAAAGTAAATTTAAAAGATTGTTTGAATAATGTATGAAGCAGCACTTTTTGGCATCATTGCCTATTTATTAGGATCTATCCCAACTGCAGTTTGGGTGGGAAGATTGAAATACAATATCGATGTCCGAGAACACGGTAGTAAAAACGCAGGCGCTACAAATACCTTTCGGGTTTTAGGGAAAAAACCAGGCATCACGGTTTTACTCATCGATATTATCAAAGGATTTGTTGCCGTATCGCTTCCAACCTGGTTTTCACTATTTCCTGATGAAAATCAAATCATTGATTTGCAAATCGTGAACGCCGTTTGTGCGGTTTTAGGTCATGTGTTTCCTATTTATGTCGGATTTAAAGGTGGAAAAGGGGTGGCTACGTCATTGGGCGTCATCATTGGCTTACATCCCTTTGCTTCGTTGATTTGTATTGGAGTATTTCTTACCGTATTCATCGTTTCTCACTATGTTTCGTTAGGTGCCATAACTGCAGCCATCTTCTTTCCTATTTTGATTCAGTTTTTGTTTGATTCTCCATCGATTCATTTAATCATTTTTAGTTACTTACTTTCTGCCACGGTGATCATTGCACACCACAAGAATATTAAGCGTTTATGGAAAGGTGAAGAAAATAAAATGAACCTTTTTAAGAAATAAACGTATGCATACCTAATCAACAGTTCAAGAATTTAAAAACGAAATGCGCTTACTTTTACTTTGTGTTTATTTAATGCTGTTTGCGGCTCTTTCTTCCAGAGCACAGAGTGTTGATGAACTTAAGAAAAGCGCCGATAAGTTTTTTAAAGAGCAAAACTATAAGGATGCATCGCCCCTTTATTTACGCTTGGTTTCTTTGGATCCCAAGGATGCTGAAATCAATTACAAATATGGGGTATGTGTGGTCAGTTATTCTGCCAAAAAAACCGATGCGATCATCCATTTTCAACGCGCAGTTAAAGATCAAAACACACCCGTTGAAGCCTACTATTATTTGGGATTGGCTTTACAATACAATTACCAATTCGGTGATGCCATTACTGCTTATGAAAATTACATCGCCAAAAGATTGAAAGAAGATCCTTTGTTCGATGCCAAGCGCCAAATCGAAATGTGTAAAAATGGTAAAAAATTGATGACGACCATTTCCGATTTAGCCGTTGAGGATCGCAAAGAAATTACAGCCGATAAATTTTTTAGGATTTATGAGTTAAACGATATTGGCGGAAATTTATTGGTCACTGCAGAATTTCAATCCAAGTTGGATAAAAAGAAAAACCATACGCCCCTTATCCATTTTCCAGAAAATTCAAACTTCATCTATTATTCCAGTTATGGTGAGGATGAAGGAACAGGAAAAGATATTTACATTCGTCGAAGGTTGCCAGACGGTTCATGGGGTTTACCGCAATTGCTTCCGGGTGCAGTCAATACAAATTACGACGAAGACTACCCGTACATGCACCCAGACGGCAAGTATTTATATTTCTCTTCTAAAGGCCACTCTTCTATGGGTGGCTATGATGTTTTTAGGTCAAAATACAACCCAGAAACCAATAGTTTTGGTATTCCTGAAAATATGGACTTTGCCATCAGTTCGCCAGAAGACGATTTGTTTTACATGGTGGATTCCTTAAATAAAAACGCCTACTTTGCTTCCAGTAGAAATTCCGTTGATGGTAATTTAAATGTATTTAAAGTCATGGTGGAAAGAGTTCCCTTACAATTGGTGGTCATCAAAGGGAAATTCTCATCAGATATCAATCCAGAAAATAAACGCATCGATTTTTCGGTGAAAGATTACGCCAGCGGAGAATTCATTGGAAAATTCAACACGAACGATAAAGGTGTTTATATCATTACTTGTCCAAAAGGAGGGAAATATGAATTCACCATGGAAGTAGAGGGCAGTAACAAGGTCTTCAGTACCATTGTCAATTTACCTTTCTTGAAGGAATTCAGACCCTTGAAACAGAAAGCGGTGCATACCACAGAAAATGACCAGGAAGTGGTGAAATTAATCGATTTATTCAATGAAGAAGTAGAAGATGCTCAGGCAATTATCGCGCAAATTGTACGTAAAAAATCGGATTTGAATGTCAATATCCATGAAATTGATTTGGTAGAACTCAACAAGGCAAAGGAAAACAAAAGTGCGCTTAAGGAATTAGGGTTAGATAATTTGATGCTGGTCGAAATTGTAGATGTACTTAATAAACAAGTTAAAACGGTAGAGGATAATTTGTTGTTGGTGAAAAATATCGACAACAACATCAATAATCAGTTGATTGAAAACGCCAACGAATACAGCCAATTCGAAAAAGAAATAAAAGATAAAATTGCCAAAGCAAACGCAGCTGGAACTTCGCAGGAAAAATACACCTTGCTTCGCGAAGCAGAATTGTTGAGTAATAAGCAACAAATCATCGCTGAAAATTCAAAAAACTTGATCTCGTTGAGTGATTCCATCAAACAAGTGGTGGCCAAATCGTATCAGAACAAAAATAAAAATGAACTTAAAAATATCACGGAGCAAATTACCCAGTTATTCAATGAGAATAAAGAGGTGGAAGCCCTTGAATTGATTGCAAAGCAAAAAGAAATCATCAAAAACAGCATTACCGATAAATCCATCAATATGGTTCAAAATTTGGTGGAAGAAATTGTGAAGTTGGATGAAGAAATCGATGATTTAAAGACCAAAGAGACGCAATTTCACAACGAAATTATCTCCTTACGCAATGAGATTTCCTTACTAGAAGAAAAATTGTCGAATGCTTCGAAAAAGGAATTGGCAAGTATTGAGTCTAAAATTGCTTCTCAAAAAGAAAATTTAAAACTCAACGAGGAGGAGGTAGCCATCCTTAAAAAACAAATTTCGGTAAAGTCTAATCAAAAATTCCAATTTGAAGAGCAGTTGGCCGTGATGCAAGATGCCATATCGAATAAATCCATTGTGCAGGCTACCCGCGAAGATGCTGAAAATTCACTGAAACAATTGAATCGATCAAAAGCGAAAACGTTGAATGATTATTTAACGCAAGAGATCAGTAGTTTGGAAAGTAAGAATCCGGAATTAAAAGGAAATGTAGTTTTAAACCGTCCAAAAAGTGCTAAAAGCATTGCAGAAACACACCAAAACAATGAATTGGGCATTCAAAATGATGGTAATTTATCGAGAGAGGAACGTTTATTGCGCGAAATTTCCAATGACCGTGCAGCGATTAAAGAAATCAACGAACGATTATCGGCATTAGAAAAAGAGGGGACAAGCATCAATCAGAACAAGGAAAAGAATGAATTGTTGGATTTGAAAGCAAAAATCGAACAAGCGTTGAAAAAGAAAGAAGCTCAAGTGGCTGAAAATACGTTACAAGCAGCGAATAAAAATTTGTTTACCGAAGAAAGTGTGATCAATACCGTGGCATCCAATTATTTTAAAGATCGCGAAAATATTGAAAAATCAAAGGTGAAAGATAAGGATACTCCTTTATTGGCATTGGAAGAAAAATTACAGTTTAGTCTTGAAACTGAGTTTTTAAAAGTCGAAAAACTGCTAATCAAAGCGCCAAACGATCAACAATTGTTGAATAAAAAAGAGGTGCTTCAAGTGGCGATGAAAAATTCGAAGGCACGAATTCAACAATTGAGTAAGGCAGATCCTTTAGTGGATCAAATGAGCAAACAAATCGATCCAAATTATGCATCCCAACTGGCCGCTATCGAACAAAACACAAGCTTATCGGAGGCGGAAAAGCAGCGATTAAAAAACATTGAGGAGCAAAAATTACTAGCAAAAGTCATTGAAAAGCGCAATGCGCTTGAAAAACAATTGGAAAAGGACCCAACGAATAACAAAATCAAAACAGATATCCAAACCTTGGAAGGCATGGAAAGCCAAATGGTTGAAAATAATTTAGCGGTTATTTCCGAGAACAATATTGCAGAAATGCATGAAGTGAAATCAGAGGTTAATCCCGGATTGAATTACCAACAATTGGAAAAAAACCGCGCTATTCGTAAAATCGATCCTTCTTTTGCCAATAAAATTCAAACCATTGAAAACAATCCAAATTTAAGTGACGAGGAGAAAAAAGAAAAGTTAATTCAGGGATTGGAATTGATGAAAAGTCAACTGACAACGCGAGAAAATGAATTGAGTAATCAAGGGACCTTGTCCTTCGAAGAAAGTGCAGAACTGTCTTCCCTTACCGAAGGAATTGGAATCTTAAATAAAGGGTTATCGCCTTTGACCAAGGTGGAAAGTACTTTTGCCACGAACAAAGCGATTAAAAGTGTCGATCCAGCTTTCGCGAGTAAGATTGAGACTTTGAAAAATAATCCGAATATGGATGAAGCGACCAAGCGTACAAAAATTAATTACGGCTTGAATAAGATGAAGAAGCAATTGGAAAATAAAGAATATTTCCTCAAGCAAATCACGCATCCGACGACCTCACAATTGGAAGAATTGAAAGAAGTACAAGAGGGGCTTTTTCTTTTGAGTGATGAGTTGGTGAATTACAACGCGACCAGCGGAACCATCGCTTCGAATGACCTCATTCAATCCATTGACCCTACTTTTGCATCCAAAATTCAGAAAATTGGTTCTAATCCTAATTTAAGTGAAGTTGACCGAAACGTGCAAATGTCTGCTGCGCTTTTAGCCATGAAGGATGAATTGAAGAAACGCGAAATTCAATTGGAAAATTTACCCAATTTAAATGCTGCGCAAATTGAAGAATTAGCCAACATCAAAGAAGGTTTAGATATTGTCGATCGCGAGTTACAAAAGGTGAACAAAAATCAATTGACTTCTATCAATTCGCAAAATCAAGAGGTTGGTGCAACTTATGAAAGTAATACATCCATTCAAAAAATAAATCCAAATTTTACCCAAGAAATTCAGGCGATAACCGCTAATGTCAAATTAGCAGAAGAAGATCGTAATGCGGCTTTAAACGAGGCCTATCAAAAAATGATTCAGCAATTGGAGACACGTAAATCCGATTTATTAGAGGAAGGTGATTTAGATATCGATCAAAAAAGAGAATTGGCAGATTTGGATTTAGCCATTCAATTACTCCGCAAAGAGATGCAAGATCTTAAAACGGGTGAACAATACTTAGTGGCAAAGCAAGCGGATCCAACAAAGTCAAACCAACAAAACAATCCAACCAATCCAACCAATGGAAGCGATGTAGCCAATTCCAAGGAGAAAGCGGAAAGTATTTCAAGTAATGCTGCCATAAAACGCATCGATCCAAGCTTTAATGAAACGATAGAAGCGATTGAAAATAATCCTAAATTGAGTCATCAAGAACGCGAAAACCAAATTGAAGCGGCTTATACAGCCATGAAATCGAAGTTGGAAGCCAAAGAGAAACAGTTGAATGCGGTGCAGAACAAAACCCAAG
>JALRIV010000056.1 GCA_023255275.1 Crocinitomicaceae bacterium
AATTTTTCATCGAAGAAGATGAGGTAACTGAATTGGTTTATCCTGTTGATCGATATCCTGAAAAAGTGAAAAGCTTGAGTTTTGACAAAACACCTGTCATTGAAGGAGAACTAGTAGGAATTAAAGGACAATATTTACTTTTTAGCGATGGTTCAGTTTTTAATGTCCGAAAACACACCGGATACTACACTGAAATTACCGTTATTTAAAAGAATCTCTTTACTTTTGCAGCATGGGAAAAGATAAGATCAGACGATTTGCAGCAGTAAAAACCTACGCTAATTTTTTTGAACCCGTTATTGGGGAAACCTACCACATGAAAGGCAAGTGGAATAGCGCCTATTTTAAAAATGACAACCCCATTGTATTGGAATTAGGCTGTGGCAAGGGAGAATATTCCGTTGGATTGGCGAAACATTTTCCCCATAAGAATTTCATTGGAGTAGACATCAAAGGTTCCCGCATGTACATAGGTGCAACGGAAGCTTTGGAAAATAATTTACAAAACGTAGCCTTTTGTAGAACCAAAATTGACTTCATCAATGATGCTTTTGCCGAAAATGAAGTAGATGAAATTTGGTTGACCTTTTCCGATCCACAACCTAAAAAGCCAAATAAGAGACTTACCTCTCCCCCATTTATTGAACGTTACAAAAAACTATTAAAACCGAGAGGAATCGTTCATTTAAAAACCGACAGTGATCTCTTGTTTGAATATACTGAGGAAGAAATAAAATCGAAAAAGTATGAATGCTTGGAATTAACTTGGGATTTATACCACGAATTACCGGAAAATCTTGATGCAGTAACTAAAGAAATTTTTCACATCAAAACACATTACGAACAACTTTTTACCGCAAAAGGAAGTATTATTAAATACTGTAAATTTAAAATTCACTGATGTAAATTTTATATCCTGTTGAAGGAATATCGGTACGCCTGACCTCCTAAAAAGCCTGTTGTACCAAATGTTTTAGGAGGGATGTATGTTTTTCGTAGTGATTCCATCTGCTAAAGATAAACGAAATTGTAATTCAAAATAGCAAGCAACAAAAAAATCCGACTTCAATTGAAATCGGATTTTAAATATTGTTAAAAGAAACGAATTAACGTTTGTGCATCGGTTCAGAAGAAACAGTCAATTTCTTTCTGCCTTTTCTTCTACGTGCAGCCAATACTCGTTGACCATTTTTAGTTGCCATACGGCTTCTGAAACCATGTTTGTTTCTTCTTTTTCTTACGGACGGTTGAAACGTTCTTTTCATCTTCTATTATCTTTATGCGTTTTTTCTCAAAAATTCGGAATGCAAAGATAGTAGTATTTTTTAATAAACAAAAAGAAATCTGAAAATATTTAGAATTTCCTTTTTTGAAACCTTTTCTACCTAAACTTCTACATTCTGGGGCAAATATATGAAGTTATTTTTCCATTTAACCAATTTGTACACTAAATTTGTATTCAAATATCATAAAGCATGTTGCGACCGAAAAAAGAGAAGTCTGAAAAAATCAAAATCACCAAAGAATCCATTCAAAAAGCAAAAGGAATATTCAGTTACCTGAAACCCTATCGCCTTTCCTTTACCATTGGCTGGTTGTTTTTAGTACTTTCTTCCACGGCAGGTTTATTTTTTCCATACTTAATGGGACAATTACTAGGGACTTCAGGCACCTCTATGCAAGAAGTTTCCTCCAATTCTTCCCTCTTCACCATGGAAAACGTGAATCAAATTGCACTATTGCTTTTTATCCTATTTGCTACTCAAGCCATTTTCTCTTATTTTCGAGTGGTCATCTTTACCAATGTGACCGAAAATGCGTTGCGCGACCTTAGAAATGACGCTTTTGCGCACTTGATTTATATGCCTATGGATTTTTTCAACAAAAGCAAAGTGGGCGATCTTACCAGTCGATTATCGAACGATATTTCTCAAATTCAAGAAACGCTACGTACGACGATTGCGGAATTTTTCAGACAAATCGTCATTGTACTTGGTTCCATCGTATTTCTGGTTTTTGTCTCTTGGAAACTTTCCTTGATCATGCTTGCAACCGTTCCTGTCATGGCCATCATTGCTGTGATATTCGGTCGATTCATTAAAAAATTATCCAAAAAAGCGCAAGATTACTCTGCAGAATCCACCACCATTATCGAAGAAGCCTTGTCGGGCATTTCCAATGTAAAATCTTTTACCAATGAGATTTTCACCCTGAACAAATACCGAAAAGCCACCCAAGAGATTCGCGATTTAAACGTAAAAAGTGGTCTTTGGCGCGGCGCATTTGTCTCGTTCATCATCTTCTGTTTATTTGGCGCAATCGTATTCATCATTTGGCAAGGACTATTAATGACACAAGGACCAAATCCTGAAATTTCATCCAAAAACTTTTTCTCTTTTGTAATGTACACGATCATGATGGGGGCTTCGATTGGATCACTTCCAGAACTTTACGCTAGTATTCAAAAAGCAATCGGTGCTACGGAAAACTTGATGAACATCATTGCCGAAAAAACGGAAAATGAATTAGCAACTGGAAAACTCACTCCTGAAATTACAGGAAATGTCAGCTTTAGTAAAGTTGATTTTCACTACCCTCAACGCGCAGATGTGCAAGTGTTAAATCAATTGGATTTTACCGCTGAAAAAACAGAAACAATCGCTCTTGTCGGCTCATCAGGAGCTGGTAAATCTACGATTGCATCCCTCCTATTGCATTACTACCAACCTCAACAGGGTGTCATCTTATTTGATGGGATCGATGCCAAAGACATTGAGTTGCATCATTTACGAAAACACATGGCAATCGTACCTCAAGAAGTGATACTTTTCGCTGGTAGCATCGCTGAAAATATTGCTTTTGGAAAAACCGACGCTTCGGAAAGCGAAATCATAGATGCCGCTAAACGGGCAAACGCTTGGGAATTCATTGCGTCCTTTCCAGAGGGCTTACAAACGCAAGTTGGCGACCGAGGCATTCAATTATCGGGAGGACAAAAACAACGCATTGCCATTGCACGTGCCATTTTAAAGAATCCTGCCATACTCATTTTAGACGAAGCGACCTCAGCCTTGGATTCAGAATCTGAGCGTTTGGTGCAAGATGCATTAGATGAATTAATGGTAGGTAGAACCTCATTTGTTATCGCTCACCGTTTGTCAACTATTAAAAAAGCCAATAAAATTTTAGTCCTTGAAAAAGGCCAAATCAAAGAAATCGGTTCGCACGAAGAATTAATCGCTAAAAAAGGCGTGTACGCCAATTTTGTTGAACTTCAAAACATGCACGTATCATGAAACAGTTGATGTATTTCCTTTTTGCCATTGCACTTTGGGGCTGCAAAGCAAAACCCGCCATGAAAACCTTCGATAAAATTATTGGAGAATGGGAACAAACCCAGCGACACGAAACGTTTAAAGAAAAATGGACGAAATCTGGAGATACGTTTTATGGAAATGGCATCATGCTGTACAAACAAGATACGATTTTCCAAGAATCGATGACACTGGTAGATCGAGAGAAAACCGTTTACTACGAAACCACATCACCAAATGAAAACGGAGGCAAAACGATTGCCTTTACATTGACGCAGTGTTCCAAAACCAAATGGGTATTTGAAAATCCCGCACACGATTTTCCTAAAAAAATCATTTACAAGTTCAACTCAGATGATCATTTAGAGGTACAAGTAGAAGGCGATCAAAAGGAGAAAAATTTATTTTTTGAATTTCAACGTGTTTTATAATGTACGCACCTCATCCCTTTGAAATCCAGGACGATGATTTGCTATTTGAATTTCTAAAGCAACATCCTTTTGGATCTTTAATCACCTCTGTGGATGAAGCGATTCTAATCACCTCTATTCCTTTTTCCATTCAGCGCGAAGAGAATCATACTTGGATTTTAGAAGGGCATTTGGCCATCTTAAATGAACAATCGAAACACTTACTGCCTTACCAAAAAGCGAAATTACTTTTTCTTCAAAACGGAACCTATGTCAGTTCCCAAGTTTACGGACATGACAACGTGCCTACCTATAATTACCAATCGGTACAATTGAGCGGCCATTTGGAACCCTTAAATGAAGAAGAAACCTTGCGTCATCTCTCCGATTTAACGCATCAGATGGAACGTAAACGCGAAAATCCAATGGCTTGGGAAACCTTAAATCAGGAATTAATCCACCAATATCTGAAGGAAATCAAAGCGTTTCGATTTCGAGTTGATAAAAAAGAAGCTGCCTTTAAATTATCTCAAAACAGAAATGCAAGCGATTTTGAATCTATTTTACAAGATCTGACCAAACACAATTGTCCGACTTCAACCCTTGAAGCGATGAAAAAGCATTGTCCGCACAAAGGCTAATACCTAGTTTTTATAGGCTGCGAAAATTTTATTCAACCATTTCAACATGGCGAACATCAACAAGGCAGCAGCGCCTAACAATAAGAAGTTAACCCAGAAGAAATTGGCTTTATCTTCATAACCATCCCAAAGGCTGCTTAATACACCAGAAAGCTTATTACCAATAGATGTGGCCAAGAACCATCCTCCCATCATTAAGGCCGTTAATCTTGGCGGACTCAACTTTGATACCATTGATAAGCCCATCGGACTTAAAAACAATTCACCGATTGTGACCACTGCATATGAAGAAATGAACCACCACGCTGAAGATTTGACTAATCCATTGTCATTCGCATAGACAGCTCCTACCATGACCAAGCAAGACAATGCCGAAATCAATAATCCAAAGGCAATTTTAGCAGGTGTGCTTGGTTCTTTTCCTTTTCGTGCTAAAAAGCTAAAGAAAGCCACCAGCAAAGGAGTAAAAACAATAACCCAAAAAGGGTTTACGGATTGAAACAAATTGGTATTAAACGCTTTCACCGCCTCCCCTTCTTTTGGCATATTGGATGGCTCCATATTTTTAAAGTAAGAAGGATATTGTAAAGACTTGTTTTTATCAATGATTCTGAACTGTTCGTCCATCAATGGCAAAGAATCCTGTTGATATTTAATCGTGTCGACTAAACGCAAGGCACCCATGGCCGGTTGAATAGCACTTGGAATTTCTCGATCCGTGTAACGATCCGCCCAAGTATTGAGTGTAGATCCATTTTGCTTGAATACAGCCCAAAAAGCAATGACTACTGCAAAAATCGCCAACATAGCTGCAATAGGTTTTTTTTCTTCAGCGGGAGAACGGTAATACAATTGACCATAAAAGAACACGACAGGAATACAGCCCAACAAAAAGGCATCGGTGGTATGTGACCCTACAATTGGCTCAGGAATCAAATACCCTAATGAACCAAACAAGATACTCGGCAGTAAGATGACCCCGAAAATATACATTAAAGATTTATCTTTCTCTCCTTTCGGCTTAATGACATCAGCTGATTTGATGTGTTTGGTCCCCACCCAAAAAATAGTAATTCCAATAAACATTCCAATACCAGCCGCAATGAACGCCGCATCCCAACCAATCATGTTGTACAAGGCTGCACCGAAAAAATTACAGACAAAGGCTCCAATATTGATTCCCATGTAAAAAATACTGTAACCTTCATCTTTACGTTCTTTATAATCATTAGATTGGTATAAATTCCCCAGTAGCGTACTGATGTTCGGCTTGAAAAATCCATTTCCTAAAATCACTAAAAACATGGAAAGGTAAAGCATGGGAAGACTATGTACAGACATCAAGCAATACCCTGCCCCCATCAACAATCCTCCTATGGTAATGGATTTACGGTAACCTAAAACGCGATCGGCAAGCAAACCTCCAATAAAGGGCGTAAGGAATACGAAGGCAATAAATGTCCCGTATAAATCAGAAGCTTCTGCTTCAGTCATTCCAAATCCTTTAACAGAATCTTTGAGGTAAAGGGTAAAAATACCGATCATTAAATAATACCCAAAACGTTCCCACATTTCCGTGAAAAATAAATAAGGTAATCCTTTAGGGTGATTGCTAAATTTCATTTGCTTGGTTTATTAAAAAAGAAAACAGCACCGAAATGCTGTTTCCAAAGATATGATTTTTTTTAAAATACTATTTTACGCCATGCATCATTTGCGATAACTTACGGCTTAGTAACAACATCAAAATACCTAACGCAATGACAAAGATTGCAATAGAGATAAAGATGGTTCCTGCTCCAAGCTTCTCCACATAGGCAGCAATAAATCCACCAATAATGTTTGCTGCAAACGAAGATAACATCCAAACTCCCATTAACAAAGAGGCTAATTTAACTGGAGCCAATTTGGTAACTACGGATAAGCCCACTGGAGATAAGCATAATTCACCAATGGTGTGGAAGAAATACGTAAGTACTAAAAACGATAAAGCTGCTTTTTTCGTAATCACTTCAGTTGCTCCGCTTCCAGTTGCTTCTACACCAAATGTAGCAAAATACATGATGACAAAACCAAATCCTAAAAGGATCATCCCTAAACTCATTTTAATAGGCGTACTTAAACGTTTACCGTATTTTGACGTCCAGAACCAAGCAAATATTGGTCCTAATGCAACAATAAACAAAGGATTCACAGACTGAAAATAAGTGGTAGGAATTTCCCATCCGAACAAACTACGATTGATATATTTATCGGTGTAAATGGTCATGGAAGAACCAGCTTGTTCAAATCCTGCCCAGAAGAAAATGACAAAGAAAGTTAAAATGAAGATAACCGTAATACGTTGCTTTTCTTCCTTCGTTAATCCTACTTTTCCTGAGGTAATATTGCCTAAATCGTCAGCTACTTCTGAAATTTCAACCGTTTCAGATTTGAAAGGTTTCTCACCAATCTCTAATAAATATTTTTTTGCCAACAAATTGAAAAGGATTTGTCCTAAAGCCATCCCAATTGCAGCCGCTAAAAACCCATATTTAAACCCATAAGACAAAATGGTTTCTGCACCATCTTTCATTCCTTTTACCGCAAACCAATCCTCAGCAAGTGAACCTGCAATTAGTGGTGCTAAGAAAGCTCCTAGGTTAATCCCCATGTAAAAAATAGAGAAAGCTGAGTCTCTTTTTTCATCGCCATCACGGTACAATTGCCCTACCAAAGTAGAGATGTTTGGTTTGAAGAAACCATTACCGATAATTAATAAGACCAAACCGATACCTAAACCAATGTGAGAATTCATCAAGAATAGAATCAATTGACCCGCAAACATGGTGATACCCCCAATGGTAATTGCTTTTCTTTGACCGATGTAACGATCTGCTAAATAACCTCCAATTAAAGGCGTAAAATATACGAATCCAGTGAAAAATCCATAAATTAAAGACGCTGATGATTCTGGAATATTTAATCCATTTTCAATCCACAACTTGGTCATGTACAACATCAATATCCCTCGCATTCCATAATAGGAAAAACGCTCCCACATTTCAGTAAAGAACAATAAATACAATCCCTTAGGGTGACCAAATAAGGTACCTTGAGCTTCTATTCTGTCAATTAAATCGTTATTATTAGCCATTTTCTAATTATTTAAGTCCGTGAAAATAGAAAAAAAAATAGAATATTGTTAAAAAAATGTAATTTTAATGGTTGTGCAATTTAATATTCATACCCATTTTGTTGGTGAAGAAAATCAAATCCTTTCTTTGAACGAAAATCAACACACTGATTTACACGTTTTTAGCTTCGGACATCACCCGCAAGAACTTCCCAATCAATGGGACGAGCAAGCCTTTAAAAACCGCATACAACACCAAAACTGCGTGGCCATTGGTGAATGTGGCTTGGATAAACGATCTCCTTTCAATTTCGATACCCAACGCTTCTTTTTCAAGAAACAGCTTGAACTTTCCGAAAAACATCAGTTACCCGTTATCCTACATTGTGTTAGGGCTTGGAACGAAATTGCGAAATTAAAAGAAGAGCTAAAACCCCAACAACCTTGGATATATCATGGATTCAATAAAGCGAACCTGGTCCCAGAACTACTCAAGCATCGCGTGCATTTCAGTCTTGGACATCATCTTCTTCAATCCCAACCCCTTCAAGAAGCAATCCAAGTAATACCTTTAGACCAATTGTTTCTCGAAACAGACGATCAAACAAATTTTAAAATTTCTGAAATCTATCAAAAGGTTTGTGAAATAAAAGGAATATCTTTGCGCGAACTTGAAAATCAAATTGAAATTAACGTAAAAGCAACGTTTAAAAAATGGCACATTGGTTAGAACGATCTGAATTACTTATTGGAAAAGATAATTTGCATGCGTTGAACAAAGCGCACGTACTGATTGTCGGTTTGGGAGGAATAGGCTCATTTGCTGGAGAATTTATTGCAAGAGCTGGAGTTGGGAAAATCACTTTAATCGATGGTGACCAATTTGACCCAACGAATAAAAACAGACAATTAACGGCTTTAGATTCTACCATTGGTAAAAATAAAGCAGTCGTACTTGCGGAACGCATCAAAGAAATTAACCCAGAAGTTGAATTGAATATCATTCAAGAATTTGTCGTTCCAGAACGTGTATGGACACTCCTAGAAGAGTACCAACCTGATTATGTGATGGACTGCATCGATTCGGTTTCGCCTAAAATCGAATGGATTGTAGCTTGCTTGCGTTTAAAAATCAAAATCATCTCCCATTTGGGAGCTGGTGGCAAGCTCGATCCTTCAAAAGTGCAAGTGACACGGTTGGCTAAAACACATAACTGTAAATTAGCTACCCATTTGAAAAAACGATTAAAAAAACGAAATGTAGAATTCCATAAGGTAAGAGCGGTATTTTCTTCGGAATTACAAATCAAATCATCCTTAAAAATGACGGATGGATCTAATTTTAAACGATCATTCTACGGAACAATTTCATACATGCCAGCCTTATTTGGTTTGCTTGGAGCTGCCGAAGTCATCAAATATTTAACGCAAAAGAAAAAATGAACCTAAAAACCCTAATCGTAGGCATCTTATTTTTTACCCTCGCTTTTGGCGCTGTAATCATGGAGGGGTGTTCGCCTGAGGAAAACACCAAATCCAATGCTTACCAACAGTTCATTCAAGATTCTGTTTTTGATTTGCATACCTACTCCAACACCAAAATGATTAAAACAAAACATCTAAGCTTAGATTTGGATGTCAATTTTGAAAAGAAAATCATTTATGGAGTTGCGCGTCACGAGATGATCAATTACGGAACAGATACTGCAATTTTTGACATCCGAGATTTAGATATTCAAAAAATTACCCTCGGAAAAACAAAAGAAAAAGAAACCGATTTCGTTATTGGTCCTTGGGATAAGGATTCCTTGTTAGGTCAACCTTTGATTGTGAAAATCACGCCAAAAACCAAATACATCAATATTTATTACAAAACATCTCCGAATAGTGCAGCGATCGATTGGTTAGATCCTGAGTTGACAGAAGGAAAAAAGCATCCTTTTTTGTACACACAAGGTCAAGCCATTCTTACCCGATCTTGGATCCCTGTTCAAGGAACACCTAAAAACCGCATTACCTATCAAGCCAATGTTAAAGTCCCTAAGGATTTAATGGCCATCATGTCTGCAAAAAACGATACAAAAATTCACGAAGATGGTATTTATCACTTTAAAATGACGAAACCAATTCCGTGTTACTTGATTGCTTTAGCGGTAGGTAATTTAAGTTATGCATCTTTAGGAAATCACACCGGAGTTTATGCGGAACCGGAACTGATCGACGCTTGCGCAAAAGAATTTAAAGATTTACCTGAAATTTTAAACGCAGCAGAGCGCATTTATGGCAAGTACCAATGGGATCAATACGATATGGTCATTCTCCCCTATTCGTTTCCTTTTGGCGGTATGGAAAACCCGATGCTCACATTTGCTAATCCCACCTTGATTGCTGGAGATGGAAGCCTTATCTCGGTCATTGCTCATGAATTGGCTCATTCGTGGTCCGGTAACCTTGTCACGAATGCTACCTGGAATGATTTTTGGCTAAACGAAGGGTTTACGGTTTATTTTGAAAACCGAATCATGGAAGAATTATACGGCAAAGAAACCGCGGATATGCTTGCGTTAATCGAATTTCAAGAGTTAGAACAGGAAATCAATACCATTCAAAAAGGAAAACACCCTGAAGACACACGTTTGAAATTGGCGTTAAATGGTAGAGATCCGGATGATGGCATGACTGACATTGCTTATGTCAAAGGAGCGATGTTCCTAAAAACATTAGAAAGAGATCTAGGCAGACAAAGACTGGATAAATTTCTTAAAAACTATTTCAAGCAGTTTGCCTTTAAAACAATTACCTCAGAAGTATTCGTAGATTACCTTCACGACCATTTATTGTTACCCAATAATTTTAGTTTCAATACCCATGAATGGATTTATGAGGAAGGATTACCTAAAAATTGTTTTCACATCGAATCACCCCGATTTGATCAAATTAAAACTTTAGCGAAAGATTTTAATCAGGGTAAAAACATCTTTAAAAAGAAAATAGGCAAAAAATTAGAACGCAAGACCTACATTACGCAAGAATGGATGGCTTTCTTGAGATACTTGCCGGATTCCATTTCCAAAGAACGTATGCTGTTACTGGATAAACATTTGGATTTTACCCATTGGAAGAACGCAGAAATTCAAACGGAGTGGTTTTTAAAAGGAATTCGCAGCGGTTATCAACCTATTACTAAATCCTTAGAACAATTTTTAACCAAAGTAGGCAGAAGGAAGTACATTTTACCGCTGTATGAGGCATTGATTAAAACCCCTAAAGGAAAAACTTGGGCTAAAAAAGTGTTCTCCAAAGCTAAAGGACATTATCACTATGTTTCAAGAAAATCTGTCGAAGATTTATTGCAATAAAGGAATCGTACTTGTGAAGTGAAGCATACCGTCAATTATTTGACTATATTTAGCGCAAATTTAACGATTAACACATGAAAAAAATGAAATTTATGCTTGCGCTACTTTGCATTCCGGCGTTAAGCATTAAAGCCCAAGAAGTGAAAACTTCAAAAGAATTCAATGTTACTTTGGGTAATCCCTACGAAGTAATCGATGGTCAAAAAGAATATTAAGTTGACAATTTTCATAGCTGTGTAGGTCACCAGCTAGTACTACGTCCCAGCGATTAAATAGTTCAAGATCAACTTCAGGCTTAACGTGCGGCGTAATTTCGCCACGTACATGAGTAAAACAAACATTGCCATGTAATTTTAGTTCTTTACTAAAATTATCGGGATTTTTTTCAAAGTCTTTTAGCTTGTTGTATGGTATAAAATCCATATTTTCAATGCTGTAGTAGTCATCAATAACTGTAACCAGTTTATTAAGTCTATTTGTACTTTTCTTTAGGTAACTAAAAAATGTAGTATCTTTTTTCAAAGCTTCGTGATTGCCTGCATAGATAATGCAAGGTATCTTAATTGAAGCAACTAAATCAAAATAAACTTCTAGTTCGTCCATTGTTGGCATACGATCAAAAACGTCACCACCTAGTACTAGTAAATC
>JALRIV010000057.1 GCA_023255275.1 Crocinitomicaceae bacterium
ATTCATATCATCTAACACATTCATCACACTTTTAACAGCCTCAGCAGACTCAACTAAAAGCGCTTTTTCATCTTCTGTTAATTGTAACTCAATGATTTTCTCAATTCCATTTTTCCCTAGAACAACTGGAACTCCAAGATAAATGTCTTTCATGCCATATTCTCCTTGTAACCATGCACAAACTGGGAAAATTCTTTTTTGATCACGAATGATAGCTTCAACCATTTGAGCAGCAGCAGCACCTGGCGCATACCAAGCAGATGTTCCTAATAATTTAACAATTTCACCACCACCAAATTTAGTTCTTTCGATGATTTCATTTAATTTCTCTTCAGAAATCAATTCCGTAACTGGAATACCAGAAACCGTCGTGTAACGAGGAAGTGGAACCATCGTATCACCGTGACCACCCATCAATACTGCTTGGATATCTTTTGGAGAAACATTTAATTCTAAAGCTAAGAAAGAACGGTAACGAGCTGTGTCTAGTACACCCGCCATACCAAATACTCTATTTGGATCAATTTTAGCAGTCAAATACGCACAATACGTCATTACGTCTAATGGATTAGAAACGATAATGATTTTTGCATTCGGAGAATGTTTTACAATGTTTTCAGTAACTGTCTTTACAATTCCCGCATTGGTAGCGATTAAATCGTCACGAGACATTCCTGGTTTTCTTGGTAAACCTGAAGTAATAACTACGACATCAGAGTCAGCCGTCTTCGTGTAATCATTGGTAGAACCAATAGTTCTTGAATCGTACAAATTAATTGGAGATGTTTCCCAAATATCCAAAGCTTTACCTTCAGCAAAACCTTCTTTAATATCTAGCAAAACGATTTCGTTTGCGATTTCTCTTTGAGCTAAAACATCAGCACAAGTGGCTCCAACATTTCCTGCTCCTACTACAGTTACTTTCATTGTTTATTGTTTGTAATTATTCGACCACTAAATTAATCATTTGTAAGGTTCTAAAACGCATTTAAGTGCATTTTTTTTTATATTTAACAAAATAAGGCAACCCAAAAAAGAAGTTATCGTCTTTAAAATATAAAACACGTGAAAGACCAAGAAAAACTAAAAGAACTCATTAATGACGCCCTGAAGCAATCTAGAAAAGCTCAGGAAGAAATTTTTAAGTTGTTTTATGGTAGAATGATGGGTGTTGCCTTACGTTACACCTCAGATCACGATACCGCTCAAGAGGTCGTTCAAGAAAGTTTTATAAAGATCTTTGACAAGTTAGCGTTATTTGATCAAAAAGGTCCCTTTGAAGGCTGGATCAGAAGAATTGTGGTAAACACCAGTATCGATTCGATTCGAAAAGCAAAAAAAGACCCTTACCGAACAGATGACGACAATGATTTTAAAATGGGAAGTGTGAATCCAATGGAGGAGCAAGAAGATGCTGACTATGTCATGCTAAAAGCAGAAATGGCCATGGAAGCAATTCAGGAATTATCTCCAGCTTACCGAACTGTTTTCAATTTATATGTCATTGAAAACTATTCCCATAAAGAAATCGCTGAAAAATTGGGTATTTCCGAAGGAACATCCAAGTCTAACTTAGCCAAAGCAAAAATGAATTTAAATAAACTTGTTTTAAACAAACTCGAACAAATAAAACAATATGAGTAATCCTTTTGATCATATTAAAAATTTAGTTGAGCATTACGAAGTGCCATACGATCCTAAAGCGTGGGCTAACGTAGCCTCTAACTTAAAGCCCAACTCGGGTTTGCCTACTTCAAAAAGCTGGTTGAAAAAGGTATTGATTACTTCTGGAACCGCTGCTGTTGCTGTAACTACGGTCATACTGTTAACGCAAAACGATGGCCCTAAAAAGTCGAATTTAGCAGAAGCAAAACAATCGGTTCACAAATCCAATAATAAGAAGTCAACTTCCACACAAACGCTGAACGAAGAAATTGTTTCAGAAGAACAAGGTATTGCGGAAAACACCATCGAATCCAATAATGTTCAAGTCATTGAATCGATAAAACTGCCTGTACAAAGACAAAAAACGATTTCCCAATCAAGCTCGGAAGAAGCACAATTGATTACTGCTTCCAACTACGAAGACTCACCAAGAACTTCAGATAACAGACCTTTAATCGTCAATCTTCCCGTAGTTGCTGATTTATGCATAAACGAAGAAACAACCATTAAAAACACCAATGCTGTGGCATTGAAAGTATACCATGACCAACAATTGGTTCTAAATATTCCTCCGCATACTGCTGTTAATTTTAAAGCAAAGCAAGAAGGTGTTTATACCTTATCTTCTGAACAAGAAGTGAAAGAAAAAACATTTGTCGTTCATGGAAATCCGAAAGCTTATTTTGAACACACTAATCAATTGATTTATCAAAATGGCTTACCTACTTTAACAGCTAAAACCAATGAAATCGGTTCGAAATACCACTGGATGCTTGATGGAAAAACCATCAGTCAACAAAAAGAATTTGATTTCTACATGTTTGAAAAAGGGGAACACGAATTGCAATTGACCGTTACAAATTCATTCGGATGTGAGCACAAAGAAAGTAAAACCATATACATCGAAGAAAATTACAACTTACTAGCGGTTAATGCCTTTGAACCAAACAATCCGAATCAAAAAAAGAATTCGTTTATGCCCTTTGCTTTAACGGTTAGAGATGTGAAATTCCAATTAACCATTATCGATCCAACAAATGGCAATGTGGTTTTCGAATCGAATGATCCAACCAACGCATGGACAGGAATTGACAGAAACACAGGTCAAATGGTAAAATCAAACACACCGTATGCATGGAAAGTGGTTATTTTACAACCTGAAAAAGGAGAAAAACAAGACTACAAAGGTACAGTTATTAAACTCTAAACACCATCAACCCAACTAATACCTATAGATACCTCCAATTTAATTGGGGGTATTTAATTTTTAAGGCAGTTTGAAGTTGCTCGCAATGAGCTTCGTGTTTTCTTGCTGCTGCGGAACCTTTGTGCATGATGCGATGATTTTTAGCCGAAAGGTATTGATTTACCTCCTCCATCAGTTGAAGGTTAGCTTCGCTAAAATAAGTAGCGACAAATCGATTCCAAACATAACGAATCGCTTCGGTATTAGGATGCACAAAATCTGCTTCAAAAAAACGATAATCGCGCAACTCGTCTAAAATAATTTCATAGGCAGGAAAATACTGAGCCAATTTCGCATCCACCAAGGAATGTATCACTTCAAGTAAGCGTGCTTTACTCCGATTATTTTCAACTAAGCCATCTTTACCATGTCTTACGGGACTCACCGTGAAAACAATTTCCAATGCTGGATTGAATATTTTTAATTCTTGAAGGAGTAACGTATAATCTTCGTAAACTTCATGAACCGAGGCCAGTCTTTTTTCGAATTCAGTGGCAGGTACTTTGTGGCAATTAGCGACTTTGATTTGTTCCTGCTGATGGAAATAATAAAAGTTTGTACCAAAAGTGATGAACAAATAATTAGCTTGACGCAGGGATGTATGCAGATTTTTTAACGCTTGATCAATAGATGTTCGAAGACTTTGCTCATCAAGCGCATATAAAGTACTGGGAAAATTCCAACTCAAAAACACATCCTCTTTCTGAAAAATAGCATCATCAGAACTTTCTGTCATGGCAAGTCGTAAGACTTTGGAAATACTGAATGGGTGAAACAAGGTCCCAATTTGATCTGCAGAAACATGCAAACCAAGATCTCGCATGGATTTCGACAAATGCTCAGAGAAACAACTTCCGATAAAAACGACATGATCACAACTATCAATTTGCTTTTTGGCCTTTGGTATGTTTGTCTTTAAACCACTCATTTAGGATTCCATGAGAATTTTAGCATTTTGAATCGCTTCAGCTGAGATAACCTCACCACTCATTAGTCGGGCGATTTCCTCCACTTTTTGTACTCCAATTAATTCTTTCACAAATGTTTGCGTCCTACCTTCTACTTCGTGTTTAACGACTTGATAATGGTATTTTGCTTTGGCAACCACTTGTGGTAAATGCGAAATGGCAATAATCTGCGCATGTTCGCCCATTTTATTTAATAAGCGTCCAATTTTAAGTGCCACTTCACCGGACACACCAGTATCAATTTCATCAAAAAACAGAGTAGGCATATTTTTCTTTGCGGAGATTAAATATTGCAGAGCAAGCATCACGCGAGAAAGTTCTCCCCCACTGGCTGCTTTTTCAATTTCAATCGGCAACACACCTTTATTCGCGGAAAACAATAGTTTTAATTCACTAATACCATGCTCATGAAGTGTTGGTGAGGATTCTAAAGCAAAAACAATGGAGGTGTCTGGTAATTTTAATTCATGAAGAATGGATGAAATATTTTGCGCAATTTTTTCACTTTGGTCAATACGATTTTGATGCAAGGATTCGGCTGTATGTTGACATTCTAAACTTAACGCAGCGACTTCTTTTTGTAAAATTTCAAAGTTCGTTTCGATTTCTGAAATTTGATCTACTTGAGAAGCAATATCTTGTTCAAAATCAATTAATTCTTGCTGATTTTTACATTGGTACTTTAAACAAATTCGATTAAATATATCCAATTCTTGACTCAACTGATTGATTTTTTCTGGATGAATGTCGATTAATTCTTGCTGATCTTGAGCCTGTTCTGCAATGTCCTTTAATTCGAGTTGAACCTCTTGAATACGTTGTTGAATTTCCTGAATACTTGGATGTAAATTCTTGGTTTTTTCTAGGCCTTGCTTCAAAAGTGCAATTTGATCCTCCAATCCTCCCTCCTGTTGAATCGTATGAGCGGTAAACGAGAAAGCGGTAATGATTTCCGTGGCATGCTCTAAGGCATTTAAATCTTGTTCGATTTGTTCGTAATTTCGTTGGACTAAATCCAAACTTTCCAATTCGTTTAACACAAATCGATTATAATCAGCTTTCGCTTTCCTTTCTGCGATTTCTTTCTCTAATCGATTTAAGGTCGCTTTTTTATGCGATAATTGATGGAATTTTTCTTGATAGCTTACTACACTAGGTTTTAAATCTGCAAGTTCATCCAACAAATCCATTTGAAAGGATTTATCTTTTAACTCAAGGGTATTGTATTGGGAATGGATGTAAATTAAATGCGCACCCAATGCCCTTAGTACCTGCAAATTTACAGGGGTATCGTTAATGAATGCCCGCGATTTACCTTGTTTGGTAATTTCACGACGAATAATCATGGGGTCGGCGAAATCAATATCGTGATCCAATAAGAACGAAGTGATAAAATCGGTATTAACTTTAAATTCGCCTTCTACAATAGACTTATCCTTTTTTGAACCGATTACCCCATAATCCGCACGATCGCCAATTAAGAGACCTAAAGCGTTTAATAAGATGGATTTTCCGGAACCCGTTTCTCCAGTAATACCGCTATATCCGTGCTCAAAAGAGAGTGAAAGGGTATCAATTAACGCAAAATTTTGAATACTTAAATGAGATAACATTAGCGCAGAATTTCCTCGTATTTTTGTGAGTTTGCAGGATCTATCTTTTTCATTAAATTGACAATACTGTTTTTCTCAGACATCTCGGATTCCAAGAAAATGTTTTTGATTTCCACTTGCTTGGATTGCACAAAATTGACAATATTAACAGAATTTGGTCGGGCACTAACTACTTGATTCAATCGATTAAGTGCATCAAAAATAGCTTTTCTAGAAGCATCATTATTTTGGTACATTTGATCCAAGCCTAAACGATGATACTCGTAATTACAAATCCTAAAAGGTTCAAATAATTCTTGAAGCGCATTGTCAACCAACCAATAGCGGTTTCGCTTACCCTGCTCGTTCGACATCCATCCTTTTGCACCCGAAGCTTGAGCATTCATCACGATTTGTTGTGCTTCATTGAAATGTTTGGTCCCTCCCTTTAAACTGAAGGAATCGGAATCCATTCCTAGCATAAAATACGCGTAAAACGCTATAATAGAAGTAAGGTTATCTCTAAACTGATTCGGTGCATAAACCATGACCGCGTTTCTGGAATAAGCAAATTCAATGTCATCATCTTGAAAATTAAACAACGTCGAATTGTACGAGGTGTTGAATACCGGCCTAGAGACTTGAACTTGCAAGGATCCTTTATAAACCCCTGGTGACGGAATAGATCTAATTTGTAATTGGATATTACAATTGACTCTTTCTTCCACTTTATATTTATCCTTCGTCCATTGTGTGTTGTTCATCAAATCAGTGATCGTTTGCTTCAATTGATCAAATATTTCTAATTCAACCGACGTTACCTCAAGCTTTTGATCCTTGATGATACTTACTTGGCAATTGAATTCTTGTGCATGAAGGGAAAATTTCCCAAGGATAAACAAGATGAAAACAAGGTGAAATTTCATTATTTAGGATTTTTGTTCAATAAATGTAATCAAATATTCGATAATATCATTCGCAACTTCGCGCTTTGTTTTTAACTCAAAAACCTGCGTTTTATTGTTCCGATCCAATAGGGTAATTTTATTCGTATCTGTGGAAAATCCTGCACCCTCATCTTCTAAGGTATTGACCACGATAAAATCCAGGTTTTTCTTTTGTAATTTCTGAGCAGCGTGAGCCATTGCATCATTTGTCTCCAGGGCGAAGCCGATCAAGGTTTGATGCTTTTCTTTTTGAGTCCCAGCCCAATGTAAAATATCCGGATTTTTAACCAATTGAAGCGTTAAAGCATCGTCTGATTTTTTAATTTTTTGGTCTACTTTCTCCATCGGACGATAATCCGCAACAGCAGCAGCAAAGATACCGATGTGTGCAGCATTCCATTCCTCTTGAACTGATTGAAGCATCTCTTCAGCAGAAAAAACGGAGATCAATTTTAAATTGGGGTGACTGAGATGTAATTTAGTAGGGCCTGAAATCAACACGACTTCAGCGCCTTTTCTTAGGACATTTTCAGCAATTTCATAACCCATTTTTCCAGATGAATGATTTCCAATAAAACGCACTGGGTCGATGGATTCATAGGTAGGTCCGGCAGTAATAAGAACTCTTTTTCCTTGTAAGACTTTAGGTTCCTTCGATTCAAAGAACGACATGGTAAAATCAAAGATGATTTCAGGTTCCGCCATTCTACCGGTTCCAATTAATCCGCTAGCCAAAGGACCTTCCTCAGCAGGAATGATTGACACTCCATCTGCTTTTAATTGTTCTAAATTTCTCTTGGTAGTTGAATGCGCGTACATGTCCAAATCCATAGCAGGCGCAATAATCGATTGTGTTTTCAAGGATAAAAAGGTAGCCAACAGTAAATTATCGCATTGCCCTTGAGCCATTTTTGAAATGGTATTGGCGGTTGCAGGAGCTAAAACAAAAACATCTGCCCAAAGTGCTAAATCAACATGATTCGTCCATTCACCCGTAGATTTATTCCAAAACTCAATAGCAACGGGGTTTTCACTTAAGGTAGAAACAACTAGCGGGCTTATAAAATCAGAAGAGGCAGGAGTCATGATACATTTGACTTCTGCCCCAGCTTTTTTAAATAATCTTATCAGGAATGCTACTTTATAGGCTGCAATCCCTCCTGAAATACCAAGAAGAATGCGTTTATTTCGCATAAGGAAATTTATTCTTGATTTCTCAAATAGATTTTATCTTCTAACAATTCTTGAATTGATATTGCTACAGACTTTGGTAATTTCTCATAAAATTTAGAAATTTCAATTTGCTCACGATTTTCAAAAATCTCCTCTAAATTGTCTGTTGAAGATGCAAACTCTTGTAATTTTTGAG
The DNA here is from genome assembly GCA_023255275.1 of Crocinitomicaceae bacterium. Lineage (GTDB taxonomy): Bacteria > Bacteroidota > Bacteroidia > Flavobacteriales_D > Crocinitomicaceae > JALRIV01. Next base: position 7,788 of record JALRIV010000057.1, read on the forward strand.
TAAGTTCTTCTTTCATTTCAACAGAAATTTGATTAGATCTTTTCGCCATTGCAACAATTGACTGGTAAATGTTTCCAGTTTTTGCTTCTAAATCAACGGTATCTCTAGTGATCGTTGAACGTTCTGCTGTGCTATTTTTAAACGTCATCTTATTTTTTAATTGCTTTTAATTCAACCAATTCCATTTCTAAACGATCGTTAAGTTTGTGCAACTCCTTCAGATGTTTAGATCTTGGAAAATCTTGTACAAAGTTACGATATCTTTCCATAGTATGCTCTATTCTCTCTATTTTTTTTACATCGACACTATGAATATAAAGTAATTCAGAATTTTTAACTAACAAATAATGTACCTCCTCATTATGAATGGATCTTGGATAATCTTCCAAATAAGCCAAAGAAGCAATTACAGCCGCACGATAATTTTCAGTTTTTGAATATAGTTTAACGGCGTTATAATCTTTTTTCTCCAACTTGGAACGCATTTTATCCATAATCAAATTACATGTGTCGATCAACTTACTTTCAGGATATTTGTTGATAAATTGTTGCAATTGATTGATCGCTACTTCAGTGTCATTTTGATCTAAGGTATACGAAGGAGAATTTTTAACGGAACAAAGAGCGGTTAGAAAAAAAGCCTCTTCACACTTCACCGAAAATGGGAATCGTTGTACAAAGGCTCCAAAATAATAGCCGGACATATCGTAGTCTTCCTCTTCAAAATAGGATTTACCAATACGGAAATAAGCTAATTCGCCTTCACCTGTTTTTGGAAAACGCTGGTAAATCTGTTCGTACAAACCTATTGAACGCGAATAGTCTTTTTTATCGTACAGTTTCCCTGCCAATTCAAATTTTTTCTGATAATCATCTTCTTTCACCACTTGATTGTACTCCGAACAACCGAAGATGATTCCGACTAACAAAATGAAGGTGATGTATTTAAAATTTTTCATTGAATCAAAGATACGTTTTTTGTGGTTTGAAATTAACGAACACGTAAACTTTTACCTATTTGTAAAAGTGTAGTTGGTCGAATACCATTAAGTTGACAAATTTTAGAAATCGTGGTGTTATTTTTAGCGGCAATTTGTGACAAGGTATCTCCAGAACGCACTTTGTAGTATTTTCTCGCAGAAATATTAACTGGAGGAGCCGCAACAACCTCACCGTCTCCATCAATATCGGTCACTTTCGCTCCCGGTCTGAAAAGCGATTTAAATACTAATAAATTATCATCCCTAGTCTTTTTATGTGCAAAATCAATGACTTGTTCAGGATTTATTGCGCCATCATAAAAACGTACTTCAAAATGTAAATGTGACCCAAATGAACGACCTGTATTTCCCCCAAGACCAATAACATCACCCGATTTTACTTCTTGATTAGGCACCACGATTAATTTACTCAAGTGTGCATAAAATGTCTCTAACCCATTGTGATGTCGAATGATGACTAGGTTCCCAAAACCACCCTCATTGTATCTCGCATACCTTACTTTTCCTGACCAACATGCACGAACCGTGTCGCCGGTATTTAAATCTAAATCTATACCGTTATGGTACCTTCCTTTGCGGTATCCGTAGCGAGAAGTCATGATACCAGGTACGGGCATGGTAAAGTCTTCATCTCCATTGGGATTCAAACATAACCAAATGGTATCATTTAGGGTATTGAAGTTATTCTGACGATCTGATGTATAACACACATCATTATCCCAAGATTGAAATAATTTAATGGTTGAATCACTGGAAATGCGTTCATAGAGTTCTGCATTCAAAATTCCATCAAATTCAGTGTCATTAAGGTATTCCCAAGTTCGGTTGGAATAAATGATCACTTTCCCTTTATCCGTATCGATAGTATCCATAACATATTGTGCATTTATCGTCAAGGATAAACAACCGAATATTATGGTATATATGAATTTTTGAAGCAAGCTTTTTTCGTTTCTTAAATAATGGGCAAAGATAATGATTTTTTGTGAATTTATATGACTTCTAAGACTTGAATATCGTAGAAAATAGTTTCATTCGGACCTACCAATTGACCTAAACCTTTGGCCCCGTATGCATCTTGTGGAGCGACTATCAAAAGTAGGTGATCTCCTTTTTTACGATTTTTTAACGATTTCCGCAATCCCTCATTCATGTATTTGTCCTTCCATTGCACGCCAAAGGGCTTATTTTTCTCATAGGAATTGGTGAAATATCTATTTTTTTGAGTACTTGCCAATAGATGCATCAACAAGAAATTCTTTTCATTGAAACGCTTTCCCTGAAAGGTATCCGAATGCACTAAATACATGTGTGTACCACCACTTGACAGACTTGGAATTCTTTTCTTTAAAACCCTTACCGTCAAATAATTATCTGCGTTCGCTGGAATCACATCCTCAAATCCTTTTTTACCTCTTCCTAATTTTGACGGAATTTTGATGCGCACAAAATCCCCAATGCTCAATTCTTGAAACGCTAAATCCCAACCGGGTGTCTGCATATGGTAACCCACGGCAAAAGGAATCGATTTTAATTTTGCGAGGTAATTTCCATCTACAATCGTACTGTCTCTTAGACGCACTTTATAGTCAATATCAACCACATCACCCAACGTAATTTTTGCTCCTTTTCCTTTTTGGAACCAAACTATTTCAATTCCATTTGGATAGATTTTTTGATCAATAGCTTGATGTGGATCATCTAAAATCGTCTCAGTGACTGGAATTACAATTTCTGTGGAATCTTGATCTTGCTGAACATGCTCTTTTTTTACTCCTTCAGAAGGATTACAAGCAAATAAGAAAGGAAAGAGAATACTAATTAATTTTTTCATTTTTTGAGACCAATTAAATGCAAGTCAATCACCAAGGTACTGAGCGGTGGAATTTTGTTCATATCACCCGTAAGTCCGTGGGCAATATGCGAAGGAATGATTAATTTAGAATGGTGTAGCGGTCCAGGATTCATTGGCTACGGGATGTTAGCATCAGATCTTTGTAATAATATTTCTTTCGTTGACATGCATAATCCTGCTATTCTAATGTTAGAGCGTACAAAACAATATAGCAAGTATGTTGACAATATTACCATCTATGAAGGAAATACATTAGAATGTGTTCCTAATAATCAACAGTTTAATTTGATAGTAGGCAATCCTCCTCATTGGAAAGATGTTGAAAGTGCTGCTAGCAGTCTAGGTCTTGACATTATGCATCATGCTCATATTTTAGAAATACTTGTTGACGATAATTGGAGCGCACACAGAGATTTTTTTAAACGTATAAAGTTGCTCTTGTCTAACAACGGGTCAGTATTATTACAAGAAAACTATGCAGGATCATCGCCTGAAGATTTTAGACAAATGGTAGACGATGCAGGTCTTAAAATTAACTTTACAGCAGACTCAAGAATGTATGCTGACAAAGGAATATATTATATATCAGTAGGTCACAAATGATTACATGGGGGTTGGTAGGCAACAGCCACGACGCAAGTGTTGCAGTATTTGAAACTAAGCGCAAAGGCTTAGGTCCTAACGAAACTACAAGTTTACTATGGGCAGGATTAGCTAAAG
>JALRIV010000058.1 GCA_023255275.1 Crocinitomicaceae bacterium
AAATAAAATTCCCTCCTAAATCATAGGCTTTTATCCGTAACCGCGTGGTATCGGCATTAATGAGCTCGTAAGGGTCTTGCTTCCAATACACATTACCCCAACTACTTGCAGGGCCAATTAACGTGGATGTCTCACTTCCACCGATATCATAACCTTGCATATCTACTTTTAAACTAAAATCACTTAATCCATTTGAAAATAATTCTTGAACACTATTGTGATTCCCTTTTTTACAGTAAAAAATAAATGGGTCATTATTTGGTCTTCCGGGAATAATACTATCCGATCCCAATTGATTAAAAACATTGTAAATATTTGGATATAAAGCATCCCAACTCGAAAATTGTGTACTTACAGGAGTGTAAATTAGAATATGAAAACTGTCTGGAATTTGATTTTGAATCATATCTTCAAAAGCTGCTAATTGGGATGGGTCATTTTGTCTAAAAATAAAATAACCTTCAGGTCGTGGACGACAAGCTCCATTATCGTTCGCATTGCCAAAATTATGTGTTGGATTTTGAGTTCCATATCTAGTCATCCACGGTTCTAAAGTAAATGGATCTATAACCGCAACATGAATGGATGGTGTATATGTGCAAATTGCATAATCAATCATTTGTTGCTGTATTTCATATAGAATGTAATAAGACGGGTAGGTTTTATTATCGCACTTTAACTCTTTACTTACAGGTCCAAAAAACTTTTTTCTAACATTTCGGTCGTATTCAATTCCGTTAAATCCATTCTTCTTAAATTGAAAGAAATGATCTTGTCCCCAACCCTCTCGATTTACAATGTACTGAAAAGAACTTTCTCGCCAATTCGGATTCGGTTCATCGACCGCAACGCGCCAGAAATAAACCATACTATCCTCACATATCAAAGAAGAGTTAGTTCCATTTTGCATCCACTGATTATAATGAACTTCCTTAACTCCGCCATATCCAGAAACTAATGCATAACGCAACATGGGACTATTAAACAAATCGGTGGTATCGATTTCAAAACGGTAAGTATTCCAATCTGCAATTGGATTAATGGTTGAGGCTTTAACCGTAACTGTATCTCTAGGTACTACGGCAAATTCATAAGGTAAAACAGGCTGAATACCATCTATGTTAATGAATAAATTTTTAACCAACTGGTTGTTACCGATTTCATCATATTGTTCGTCGTAGAAATTAGGTAAATCGACCTTGATCGAAAACTGATTCAATCCGACACTGATATTTGCCTGTAATGGCATTTTAAATCTCAAGGTATCTTTATAATCCAATCGAGGAATGCTTAGAATATAGGTAGAATCCACCGTGCTTGAAGGGAAATTACGCTTTATTTCCACATTTATCGGACTGGTAATGGATTGTCCTAAATTGGTAATTACTAAGTTTAATTGAATACTGTCCACAGTGAGATTAATATCACTTGGGGAGAATGATACGGATGATTCTGTAATTTCAATTTCAGGTTTTTCATGCCAATTCAATTTGATCATCGGGTCACCATGCAAGGTCATTTGGGTAAATGTAGCCTCATGAATATCATCTGTATAAAAATACAAATCACTGATTGTCTGAGAAATATTAGCCGCTAAAGTGGCACCGTATTTTATTCGTGACAAATTACGATAAAACTGCGTTGAAAAATGACCTAAAGAATGGATGTATCCCACCTCAATGGAACCAATATAGGCGATCGCTCCGTAATCTTTCACCAAAACGAATTGCTCTGACTTGGATGGTGCATTTTGGAAAATATTCCCATTGTAACAAGAGTTCACCAACATAATTGGATACTTTCCATAATTACCCCAATTTTGCGGCTCATCAATGTTAATCTCAAATCCACTCGAAGTAGCAGAGGCATGTCCAAAAAATTGCATTAATGACACCCCATTCGTAATTCGATCCATTACTTGACTTAATTCACTTGGATTCAAGGGATCTGAATTGATTTTAGCAATTGTTGTGACGTGACCACCAAATTTAGTCGACTCAATGGTATCTCTCATTTGATTGCAAAAGTAACCTATCTGGCTTTGTTGACTGGCATCTGAACCGCCCAAGAAATGTACCACCTGCTTCTGCCAATCTTTATTTTGAGTATTGTACACATCATTTTGATGCTGATTCGCATCGTATAAAATCACTTTGTCTAAATAATCTAATAATTCTTGATTTGAATTAACTGAAATTCGACCTGTTGGAATCAAAGGTATAATTCTTGTCGTTTCAGGGAAATTGGATGTGATCAAAACATCACTAGAAGGTTCTCCAAAAGAAGGCAACAAGGACATGGCAAAATTAGCTGGATTTTTTCGTGTTCCTGGTCCCGTTGATACCGTGGAGAAAACATCTGCCTCTCGAATTCCTTTACCAATCAAAAACAAACCCTCCGGTTTCTTTGAGGAATTTTTATAGACAAAATAAGAAAATCTTCTTAATCCATTGATGTGTTTATGAATTCCACCTCCAAACTGTTGGTACAATTCTTCCGCATTCGCGAAAACCACATTATGCGCTCCTCCGGCCATGGAAACGCGATAATTCTTATAAGTAATTGCAGAAGACTCAAGTACTTTTGGGTAAATCATGATCAATGCACTATCCAAATTACCCGCTAAAAAATTGGTAAAGGACCCTGTTGAATTGACCGGGAACAATGCCGGAATTTGAACGATACTGGCAGAATCTTGAATCCATAATTTTTGGTTCGTAGTGAAGGTTGAATTCGGTATTAAACACTTAAATTCCGTTGTGTTTTGCTCTGGAACCACCCATTTTGGTTGATCTCCAAGCACCATCAAACAAGGTTTAACCCCATTAAATCCTGCAAAATCTAATCTTACCTTAGTGGCGGTGGATGCATTAATCACCTCAAATTTTCCTTTATTTAAATTATTTAAATGTGGAATTTTAGGATATTGAAGCGAAAAATAATTCAGTGACTGATAATCTACCGTAATGTACGATGGTAAATCTCCAACAATATTCCATTTTAGAACTGTATTTCCTTCAAATAAGTTATTAGTTGGAAGCTCTTTATTTAAAGGGATAGAAGTGTATCCTCCAAAAAGGGTGTCAATCAACTGAAAATTAGAAGGACCTAAAGTCATTTTCAAATGGTGATCAATTGGAACTGAATTCCCTTGAAAATCGGAGTTCGAAACTGAAACCGCTTTAAAGATGCTATTTGGAGCATCAACTCCTGTGTAAATAGAAACCGTAGGAATAGAGTAATTTTGAAGGTAACCTCCTACTCCATTTACCGGTGACGTTCCCCAACCTTCACCTTGCATGTAAAAAGAACTCGCTACATTATTTTCCTTTTTCCCAACATTATATGCATTTGAGAAATACGTCTCTAGGGTTGAAAGCACATAATTCGAAGGGGTATAATTAGAATAATCATTCGCCGTTTCAACCTGAAATCTTTTATTAGTCGTACTGTTATTCCAAGTGAAAAAATACTGTATCGTATCATTGTATAGGCTATATGCCGGATTTCCTTGCCAATTCGGGTCATCATAGAGGGTTTTATCCAACCATCCATCATTTCTATCTGCATAGAATAATACATAATCACCTGGATCCAAGGTGTTATCGTTACCATCAAAAACAATAATCGGAATCTCTTGTTCTCTTCCAAAGACCTGAATATTTGCACTTTGAAAACTAGCAAGTGGGATTCCAGCGGCATTTAGCGCGGCATAATCCAACTTGTATATCCCTTCATAGACAATTGGAAATGCGTAATACTTTTGGTTATAATTTATCCATTCATTACCGTATATCTGCGCATTCAAAAGCGAAGTATATAGATAAAAACATGAAAAAAGGAGTAGTTTTCTCATCATCTATTTCGCATTTTTTGGTTTGTTTAACTTCAATCGCAAACTAATTACATGGGAATATAAAGCCACAGATGCATCGCCTATATCTGTGAAAGCATAATCCAAATAAAACCCTTTAAAATTTACCCCTAAGCCAATACTAGGTTGAAAATTTAATTTCTTTTTATCTGAAAAATCTTGGACATATTGTAAGTTAGAAATTCCAGCACGTATGGCAACAAATTCCTTAAAACCAAATGCTATACCCATGTGGGGGTCTATCGAGAAAACATTAGATTTCACTAATACATTACGTTTACCGTCAGTGGTCACATCTAAATCGATTTCACCCGCCGCATAAATACCTTTTTTACCCAGTTCGAACTTACGATAACCTGCCAAAATAAGTCTTGGAAGCGTCAACTCAAGACCATTTTCAGGAATTGCATTTCCTGTATTGATAAAAACTTCTTGTGTCTGTTGATCAAGCGAAAAAATCCAAGCATTAAAGGTAGAAGTGACATCACGCGCCATTAAACCAAACTTCCATTTATTCTTGATCTGATACTGTAACCCCATATCTAAACCAAACCCCCATGATTTTGCAAAATCACCTACTTTACGATGAACGACCTTAAAACTTCCGCCTAAACTCAACCCTTCTATTTTTAACTTGCGTGCATAGGAAAACAAAAAAGCATAGTCTGCAGCAGTAAACGTAGTTATCCGATCGTAGTCGATGTTTCCTTGGTTATCGATCAATTGGGTAGTGTTGGGTATATCGTCAACTGCAAAACGAATTGCTGAAAAACCGACTGCACTTTTATCATTTATGCTATGCGCTAATCCTAAATAATCATACTTAGCAATACCAGCGAAATATTCAGAGTGCATCAAACCCACTTCCAACCATTTATTGACTTGAGTTAAACCTGCTGGATTCCAATAACCCGAATTGACACTAGCTGTTTGAGCAACATGGGCATTACCCATCCCTAAAGCCTCTGCTCCAAGTCCGATGGATAAAAATTCGTTGGAATATTTCGGTGCTAAACTACCCTGTCCGAAGACCGTATTCATAAAGGGAATCAGCAGTGTTGGTATGATATACTTGTGTAAATGCATGTTATAAAAATATGACTTAAAAACTTCAATATCACAAAAAAATTGTGTTCTTTGTCATTTAGAAAGTAAAAATACGTAATTCAAGAAAAATAAAAAATAAAAATGTTCAATATTCCCAATTTATTTACTGCATTCAACATGCTATCAGGAATCGGAGCCATATTACTCGTCATGATTGGACAAGTTCAATATGCTCCCTATTTTATTTTCTTAGGTGCATTATTTGACTTCTTTGATGGTTTCTTAGCCCGAAAACTTGGTGTTACAGGTGAATTGGGCAAGCAATTGGATTCCTTTGCAGACATGATTACTTTTGGATTAGCACCTGGATTCATCATGTGGAACATGCTTATTCTTGGTCAACACTTGCTACAACAAGAGCAATGGATTGATTCTTTCACCTTCAACAATCACCAAGCGATGAACCTATACATTCATCATCTCCAAAATCAGCCCCTAAACTGGTCCATATTAATGCCTTTTATTGGATTTACCATTCCTTTCTTTTCGATGTTTCGTTTGGCCAAATTCAACCTAGACACTCGACAAAGTTATCACTTCATTGGGCTTCCTACTCCCATTAACGCAATATTTTTCACTTTTTTCCCTTTGTTTCTTTTTCATGAATTTCCGGGAATACACGAAAGTGGCTGGCTATTTTTAGTGCATCCCATATTACTCAGTGCTTTAACCATTGTGTTCTCCATTTTACTAGTATCTGAATTACCCCTACTTGCATTAAAATTCAAAGGATTTGGATGGAAAAACAATCAAGTTAAGTTCATATTTTTGATCACCTCAGTTATTTTTATCGTAATGATTAAAATATTAGCAATTCCGCTAATCATGTTGTTCTATTTTATCTTCTCATTTATTGAATATTTAGAAACAAAAAAATAAACTAATTTTAAAAAATCTAAATGATATTTATTGAATTATTCTAATTTTGTAAAAAAAAGAAAATGAGATTCAAAGCGGAAATTGATGTAATGCCTCTAGATGCATTATTAGACCCACAAGGGAAAGCAGTTACAAATGGAATGAAAAATATTGGTTTATCAGAAATCGATGGTGTTCGTATCGGTAGACATATCCGTTTGTTTATTGAATCAAACTCTGAAGCTGAAGCTAAGGAAAAAGTAGAGCAAGCTTGTAAAAAATTGTTAGCGAATCAGATTATGGAGAGCTACGCTTATTCAATCGAAAAAGCATAATTTCATCTCAAAATGATTCCTGATAAAAAAAGGAGATACCATTTACTTGATCACCTTCAGGAACTACTTATTAAAAATCAAGCCGAAATCGGTGTCATTTATGGCAGAGAATCAAATCTACCAATAGAACGCTATACCAAAGAATTTAATCGGGTCATATTTGTCATAGAGGCATTTAAAAGTTGGTTAATTGCACCTGAACTTCCCATTAATTCTATTGATGTTGATGTTGAAAAAGGTTACGATATTCGTAAAACATATCATCCCATCGGAAGAGTATTGGTTTTCGGAGCTAGCAACTTTCCTTTAGCTTATGCGCTTGTTGGAGGAGATGTGATTTCAGCTCTTGCCGCAGGCTGTCCGGTTACCTATAAATCCCACCCTTTTCAGCCTCAAATCACACAGCACATCTACCCACTTATCAAGCAAGCTTTGAAGGAAGCAAATTTTCCTGAAGACTGGATAAAGGTGGTAGACATCGATTTAAAAGAGACCCAACGTCTAATTTTAGACCCAGAAATTAAAGCCATCGCCTTCACCGGCAGTTTTGAGGGAGGTCATGCTATCTACGAATTAGCGCAGTCAAGAAAAAGAAAAATTCCAGTATTTGCTGAAATGGGTTCATTAAATCCCGTATTGATTTATCCAGAATCAAATGCAGAAACAGTAAATCTTTGGGCAAATAAACTGGCGATAAGCATTACCGAAAACGGCGGTCAATTTTGCACCAAACCGGGATTAATCTTTTCGGTCAATAACCCACAAGTTGTTCCCTTTTTGGAAGGAGCGCTCCAAAAAACGCAAGTGGAACCTTTCATACACGAAAAACTAGCATCAAACTTTAGAGAAAAAACAAGACCTTTAAATTTAAAATCTAGAGCAGAAAATAGCATTTTAAAAATCAGTCTTTCGGAGTTTTTATCTTCTAATCTATACCAAACCGAATTTTTCGGCCCCTTTGCCCTAGTTATTGAGTGCCAGAATGAGGAGGAAGCAATGGAAGGATTAAAGCACATTGAAGGACAATTAACACTTAGTATTTTCACTGAAAACATTCAAGAAATTGATTGGAAAACGGTTCCCATAGAAAAGTTTGGAAGAGTGATAGTTAACCAAGTGCCCACTGGCGTAATACCCCTACCTTCAATGCACCATGGAGGAGCCTATCCCGCCAGTAGTGACGCCCGTTTTACAGCCGTTGGAATAGACAGTATCAATCGATTCCTCATTCCCATTTCATTTCAAAATGCACCAGAAGCTATACTACCCGAAGAATTGAAAAACCAAAATCTACTTCAAATTTACCGCAGAATTAACGGTGAGTTCACAAAATCAGATCTTTGCTTGTAATATTTTAAGTAAAAATTATTTAAATACTTGCGGAGTTTATATATTTGCATTAAATTTAGGTAAACACTTTTTAGATTATGTCAGAATTGAATCAAAACCAAACTACTGAAAAAAAGAACGGTTCTCAGTTGCTTATTATCATTGCTCTTTTTATTGCGTTAGCAGTAATGGCTTTTTTATGGTCTAAAAAGAACAGTGCTTTGAATGATTGTACGAATGAAAATTTGACCCTGAAATCGGACATGGAGGGGATGAACCAGATGATGAGTGGATATGTAGACAACATGTCAAGTGATTTAAAGACTGACTTTAAAAACATGTTGGCTACTTATGATAAATTGATTGAAAAGGATCAATCGAAAGCGGACAGTTTAAATATTCAAAAAGCTAAAATTCAAGAATTAGTTAATGAATTAGATCGCAATAAAAAAATGAGTGCTTCTCAATTGTTTCAAATGCGCAAAGAAAATGAAACCCTTCGTAAAATCATGAGGGGTTATGTGAAACATATCGACTCATTAAATACCTTGAATATTAAATTGACTTCTGATCTGGATCAGAAAACAACACAACTTAGTTCTACGACAGCAGAAAGAGATCAATTCAAACAAATCGCTGAAGAGAAAGACGCTCAAGTTAAAAAAGGTTCTAAACTGAGTGCTTATGGATTCCATTCGGTTGGTTTGCGTATGAAACTTAATAACACAACGGAAGAAACGAATAGAGCTAGCAAAACCATTCAAATTAAATCGACCTTCACTATAGGTTCCAATCCAATTACAAATCCAGGAAGTAAGCCAGTTTATATGCAAGTTATCAATCCAGAAGGTAGGACATTGCAATCCAAATCAAATTACACCATCAATATTGATGGAGCAACTATTCCTTACTCTGATAAAAAGGAGATTGATTACGCTAATGAAAGCATTGATTTATCCATTTTCTATGATTTAAAAGGCGAAGATGCCGTAAAAGGGAACTATAAAATTAAAATTTACTGTGATGGAAACCTAATCGGTACAGACAGTTTTTCATTAAAATAAGCTAAGAAACACAAACAAAGAAAAAAACAAAAATGGTAAATATTTTTATCGCAAATTTAGATTGGGACATCACTTCTGAAGATTTGAAAACCACTTTTTCCTCTTTTGGAGAGGTTTCCTACGCACACGTAGTGTACGACAATGCAACAAAAAAATCAAAAGGTTTTGGTTATGTTGAAATGGAAAATACCGATCATGCTATTAATGCCATTCAAGCATTAAACGGAATGGAGGTCAACAACCGTAGGTTAGACGTAAAGATTGCTTCACCAAAAGGAAATCGCCCTCCCAAAAAAGAAGTTGAGCAGAAAAAACAATTTAAGAAAAAGACAACTAATTTTTCCAAAAATCCCAACAGAGAAGGTTACAAACCAAAAGCCAACAATTAAATTGTAAGTGAAATCATTTATGAACGAAGCAGTCAACCAAGGTAGCGTTAGTTTTAATATCAATCAAGAAGGAATTGCTACCATCATTTTTGAACATCCTTTAAGTAACTCATTGCCTGGTAAAGTATTGAATCAATTAGCAGATACCATTACCGAGCTTGGACAAAATAATGGTGTAAAGGTCATTATCCTTTCTTCAAAAGGTGAAAAAGCTTTTTGTGCAGGAGCTAGTTTTGATGAATTAATTTCGATAAAAGATTTGCAAACTGGAAAAAAATTCTTTTCTGGATTCGCCAATGTAATCAACGCATGTCGAAAATGTCCAAAATTTATCATAGGTAGAGTTCAAGGAAAAGCAGTTGGTGGCGGAGTAGGTCTTGCATCAGCAGTTGACTATTGCATTGCTACTAAACACGCTGATGTGAAGTTATCCGAATTAGCCGTTGGAATTGGTCCTTTTGTGGTCGGTCCTGCTGTTCAGCGAAAAATTGGACTTTCAGCCATGAGTGAATTGGCAATTAATGCTACAGAATGGCGTAATGCCGAATGGGCAAAAAGGAAAGGATTATACACCGATATTTTTGACACCACAGAAGCAATGGATGCAGAAATTCAAAAACTTGCCAGTAAGTTAGCTAATTCCAATCCAGAAGCCATGAAATTATTGAAAGCCGTTTTCTGGGAAGGCACTGATCATTGGGATCAATTGTTGTCTGAAAGAGCAGAAATGAGTGGTACATTAGTGCTTAGTGAATTTACCATCAATGCCATTAACGCTTTCAAAACGAAATAGGTACCAAAAGATTACTTTTATGAATCAGATTCGATAGAGTTTCAACCCTGTCGAATCTTTTTTTTAATAATGGTTGGTAAATAAAAATAGATATCGTATCTTTGCACCCCCAAATTAGGGATATTGTCTTATTTAAAAAATGTAAAATTGTGGATACATTAAGTTACAAAACCGTTTCTGCTAACAAGCAGACAGCGAACAAAAAATGGTTCGTTGTTGATGCACAAGGCCAAACTGTAGGTCGTTTAGCAAGTAAGGTGGCGAAGATTGTTCGTGGTAAACACAAAACAAATTTCACGCCCCATGCAGACTGTGGTGACAACGTTATCGTTATCAACGCAGAGAAAGTTTCGTTTTCTGGTACTAAACTAGTTAACAAGGAATACGTTCGATACACTGGATATCCAGGTGGACAGCGATTCACAAGCGCAGAGGAAATGTTAAAAAAACATCCAGAGCGTTTAATTGAAAAAGCGATTAAAGGTATGTTGCCGAAAAATACGCTTGGCCGTCAATTATTCACGAATGTAAAAGTGTATAAAGGAAGTGAGCACAAGCAAGAAGCGCAAAAACCTGAAGTTTTAAATCTTGATACATTCAAATAAATCGTATGGAAGTAATTAACACATTAGGAAGAAGAAAAACATCTGTAGCTAGAGTTTACCTAACTAAAGGTTCAGGTAAGGTAACGGTGAACAGAAAAGATTATAAAGAGGTTTTTCCGGTTGCTGTTTTGCAATCTAAAATTGAACAACCTTTTAACTTAACAGATACTGTAGGGCAGTATGATGTTAGAGTTAATGTTTTCGGAGGTGGAATCAATGGACAAGCTGAAGCAATCCGTTTAGGGATTTCTAGAGCATTGGTTGAAGTTGCTGAAGAAAATAAAACATTATTAAAAGCAGAAGGTTTAATGACACGTGATCCAAGAATGGTAGAGCGTAAAAAACCAGGACAACCGAAAGCACGTAAAAAATTCCAGTTCTCGAAACGTTAAAAAATTATTTTGGCGGTTGTTTAGTATCCAAACTTCAGAGTACATGCCTAGGCCCCTCTGTTTGTTGATTACTAAAGGAACGTAAACAATTAAAAAAGAAAAAAAATGTCTAAAGTAAGTTTTGAAAATTTATTAGAAGCAGGTGTTCATTTTGGACACATGAAAAGAAAATGGAACCCGGCAATGGCGCCGTATATCTTTGAAGAGAAAAAAGGTATCCACATTATTGACCTTAATAAGACAATTGCACATCTCGATCAAGCGAGTGCGGCCCTAAAGCAAATTGCTAAGTCTGGGAAAAAAATTCTTTTCGTAGCGACAAAAAAACAAGCTAAGAACATTATT
>JALRIV010000059.1 GCA_023255275.1 Crocinitomicaceae bacterium
AATTCCTTACCTAAAGATCCATCCATGGTTGGAATGATGGTATTTGCGAATTCAATCACCTCGATTTGTGTGCCCAATCGTGCATATACAGAACCTAATTCAAGTCCAATAACTCCACCACCAATGACAAGCATTTTCTTTGGAATTTCTTTCATGGAAAGTGCTTCGGTCGAAGTAATGATTCGTTTTTTATCAGGTTCCATGCCAGGGAAGAAATTCGGTTTTGAACCGGTTGCAATCACGATGTTTTTTCCAGTAATGTTTTCTGTCTTTCCCTCAGCATCAGTAATTTTAATGGTGTTTTTATCTACAAAAGAACCTAAACCGGTAAACACAGTAATGTTGTTTTTATCCATCAAAAATTTCACACCACTGCAAGTTTGCGCAACTACATCGTTTTTGCGTTGAATCATTTTATCGATGTTCGCTTTGACTTTACCTGTTTCAATACCATGTGTATCAAAGTTGTGTACTGCATTGTGAAAATGTTCTGATGAATCCAATAAGGCTTTAGAAGGTATACATCCTACATTTAAACATGTTCCTCCTAGGGTATTGTATTTTTCTATTAAGGCCGTTTTAAAACCTAATTGTGCACATCGGATAGCAGAAACATATCCACCAGGTCCTGAACCAATAATTACGACATCGAATGCATTCATTTTTTATTTTTTTTACAAAGTTAGAATTTCTAGTTTATTTGAATGGTTAAAACAAATGTTTTTCTGCATGATACGAAGAACGCACCAACGGACCGCTTTCAACATAGCGAAAGCCCATTTTTAGTCCAATTTCTTTGTATTTATCAAATTGCTCAGGGGTGATAAATTCAGCGACAGGCAAATGTTTTGGTGTTGGCTGTAGGTATTGTCCTAAGGTAAGGATATCCACATTCACACTTCTTAAGTCATCCATCGTTTCCAGAACTTCTTCTTCCGTTTCACCCAAGCCTAACATAACACCAGATTTGGTGCGCATTCCACCTTTTTTCAAGCGAAACAATACTTCTAAACTTCGATCGTATTTAGCTTGGATACGCACTTGTTTGGTCAGTCTTCTGACTGTTTCTAAATTGTGAGATACAATTTCCGGAGCTACGTCGATGATGACTTGTAAATTATCCCAATTTCCTGCAAAGTCAGGAATTAATGTTTCTAAAGTGGTTCCAGGTGATTGATGTCGAATGGCTTTTACAGTCTGTGCCCAAATGCTAGAACCTCCATCTTTTAAATCATCGCGATCTACTGAAGTGATCACGGCATGTTTGATGTTCATGGTTTTTACCGAATGCGCTACTTTTCCGGGTTCAAATTCATCTACTTCGTCTGGTCGACCTGTTTTTACGGCACAAAATCCGCATGAACGCGTACAAATATTTCCTAAAATCATAAAGGTTGCCGTTCCTTCTCCCCAGCATTCTCCCATGTTCGGACAACTTCCACTCTCGCAGATGGTATGCAACTTGTGCTCATCAACCAGAGACCTCACTTTTTTATAATTTTCACCTGTTGGTAACTTTACCCGTAACCATTTTGGTTTTTTTATTCTGATTTCGTTGTTATCCGTTGAAACGATTTCGCTCATGTTCATTTTTTTAATCTACCTTTGTATGATTCAATCGCAATTGGATCGAGGTAAAAACTTAATTTTGCAAAATTACAAAAAAACATGATATGAATACATCAGAAGTAGTCTATTTAGGAGACCTTAGAACAGAAGCAACTCACCTTGGATCTGGAATGAAAATAATCACCGATGCACCGCTTGATAATGAGGGCAAAGGAGAGGCTTTCAGTCCGACCGATTTGGTTGCCACAGCCTATGCTTCTTGTATGATTACGATCATGGGAATTTATTGTAAAAATCATGGTTTAAATTTTGAACATGCACACGCAAGTGTTCTAAAAGTAATGGCTTCCTCTCCACGACGCATTGGAAAAATTGTCATTGAATTAGATGTTAGAAATAATGGATGGAGCACTTTGGAAGCGGAAAAGGTGATTCATGCAGGAAAGACGTGTCCCGTTGCCAAAACCGTAAGTGAGGATGTTGAAATTACATTTGAATACAAATATTAAGACCATGGAAAGAAGGAATTTCGAAAAGAAAAATTATGAACGAAGAAAACCGAAAGAAAATATCATCTTTGGATTACATTCGGTCATTGAAGCGATAAAAGCAGATCGAGAAATCGATAAAATTCTCATTCAAAAGGGAATAAATAAAGAAGCGTTCATCCAATTGAGGGATGCATTAACGGGGAAGAATTATCCCTTACAGTATGTCCCAATGGAAAAAATCAACGCCATGAGCGATGGTAATCATCAAGGTGTGGTGGCTATGATTTCTCCTATTACGTACCTCAATATCGAGACTTTTATCGACGAAAAAATTGAAAAAGGAGAAAAACCGTGCATCCTTGTCTTGGATCGCATTACCGATGTTCGGAATTTTGGGGCGATTGCAAGAACGGCTGAGTGTCAGGGTGTAGACGCCATTCTGATCCCTTCCAAAGGATCTGCTACAGCTACTTCTGATGCGATTAAAACTTCTGCCGGTGCCTTAAATCGTATTCCGGTTTGTAAAACCGATAACTTAAAAAATTCGCTTTTCTACCTGCAACAAAGTGGACTTCGCTTAGTGGCTTGTACAGAAAAATCCTCTGTTCCCTTATACGAAGTGAATTTAAGAGGATCGGTAGCCATTATCATGGGATCTGAAGAAGATGGAATCACTTCTGATTTGTTGAATATGAGCGATATCAAAGCGCGTATTCCAATGCGTGGCGAAATTTCTTCCTTAAACGTCGGTGTTTCAGCTGGAATGGTCTTGTATGAAAAACTGCGTCAAGAATTACATGGATAATGTGGCGATGGCTAAAGGAAAATAGCAACATCATTTTCTTATTGGTCATTGGCCTTCTGGTTCGATTTGTTTTTATGGATCACCATGGTTTGTCCAATGACGAGCTAAGTGGCTGGGAGAGAACGCAATATCATGAATGGAATTCCTTTTGGTATTATGGCATCACCTTCGGCGATATGCATCCCCCTTTTTACCAAGTCCTATTGTGGGTTTGGGTACACATTTGGGGGAATTCGGAATGGGGAGTACAAAGTTTGAGTATCTTATTTTACCTGCTTAATTCACTCCTCATCTATCAAATTTCAAAAAAGTATTTTACCAAGGAAACTGCCTTTTGGTGCACGCTTTTGTATATCGGATTTAGTTTTCCTATATATGGCACGGTGTTTTCCAGGCCCTATCTTTCGGGCGTTTTTTTCTTATTGCTCCTCTTTTATTGGATTCAAGTCTTAGCTTCCCGACTGTCGTTTTCATGGAAATATCTGCTATTCATTGGTTTGAGTTTTTGGGGCGCTATGAGTTCACATTACTACGCTTTTTTGGTCGCTGGAGTAATGGGTGTTTTGGGGCTGTTTTACCTTACGGACGCTCGTCAACGATGGATGCTTTTTGGGGGAGGTGTTCTCGCGTTAGTCTTGTATATTCCGTTTATTCACATCACCCTTTTTCAACTTACTCAAACCGTGGGCAATTGGATTCCAAAGCCAACATGGACATGGATTTTCACCTTTTTTAAACAGTACTTCAATGATTCTTCCCTTTTAGCAATTTGCTTTGCATTCCTTGCTATGTATGTCTTGTGGAAAAGAAGATCGGTTCCATGTTCCAGATTAGAGAATTTTACCGCGGGCATCTTTGTAAGTTCCTTTCTGATTGGATTTCTCATTTCGGTATTTTTCACGCCAGTCTTGCGAGATATGGTGATGTTGTTCATGTTGCCCTTTTTCTTTTTACTACTTTTTTCAAGAGTCGAATTGCTCAAAGTAGCGGTAAGAAGGGTTGTTTTTTCAGGAATTTTAATCGTTTCTGTGTTCCATACTTTTTTAGTGTATCGCTTGAACGATTTGATTCATTACGGAGAATTTCAAGCGGTAGGAAAGTGTCTGAATGAAGATTATCGAAAATACGGACAAAAGAACATCGAACAAGCATCGTTTTGTGAACCAAAATACTTGAATTTTTATTTGGATCATCCAATTGATGAACCTTTGTTGGATTGGAATTCATCCCTTGTTCTTTTTGACTTGAAGGATCGTTTGGAGGCTACTTCGGCGAATTACTTTGCTTTGAATTACAATACCAACTTGAATAAATCGATGTATTTGGAATTGATTCAGCGCTATTTTCCTCAGAAAATTTATGGCGTGGGTAATCGGATGTGGGGTCATTACCTTTTCAAGCGAGAAAAAAACGAGGCTGTCCAATTCGATTTTAAATCAGCAAATTGTGATTCGAATGAGTTTTTTGGTGGAATCAAACGTGTTGTCGGTCAATTGTATTCCTATAAAAATATGAATCAATACGCGCTGGTTGAAAGTACTGTTGAAATGAAAGAAGCAGGAGAGTTATTTTTAGTAGCTGTAGTGAATCGCAAGGGAAGTTTGTTAACCTATGAAAATGGCGATGCTTATCTGTACTTCGCTCCGGATCAAAAGCGCTTGGCAAATCAAGCGTCGCGTTTTAAAGCCTTTCTGGCCGTGGATTTACCTGACGGATTGAAGCCAACCGATGAGTTGAGTATTTATTTTTGGAATCCGAGTAAACATCCAGTGCACTACACGCCGATTCAACTGCAGTTCAAGAACAAATTTTAATTACTTAAACATCCAAGGAAGTTTTTCAGGGATTTCATTCAACTGCTGCACTTTATGTCCACTATAATTTCGGTAGAAGTTTTCAGGATCAAATAAAATGCTTTGCATGCCTGCTCGTTCAGCACCTAAAATATCTACTTGCAAATCATCCCCAATCATGATGCTATTCATCGGTTTAGCTCCTGAAGATTGCAAGGCATGTTGAAAAACTTCTAAAGCGGGTTTGTTTTTACCTACTTCTTCGGAGCATAGTATGATTTCGAAAAAGGGTTGTAATTTACTTTGTTCGAGTTTGATGTGTTGCACTTCTTTAAAACCATTGGTAATGATGTGCAAGAGATATCCGTCGTTTTTCAATGCGGTTAAAGTTTCGATAGCTCCTGGGAATAAAAGGGTCTGACGTGGAGAAATTTGCACATATAATTCAGCAATTTTAGATACTAATTCCGGATGTTCGATTTGAAAGGTTTTTAAGGTTTGATGAAAACGTTCCGTGCGTAATTTTTCTTTGGTGATTTTCCCTTTGCCATATTTTCGCCATAATTCCCCATTCTTTTTTTGATAATGGTAATGAAATGTGCCGAATGGGGGTAAAATTTGATGTAAACTCAGGGATTCATAGATTTCTTGTAAGGCATGTTTGGAATTGCGCTCGAAGTCCCACAAGGTTCGATCTAAATCAAAAAATAGATGTTTATCCATTAATCTAAAATCCAATACGTTAACGAGGTAGTGGCTAATCCATTGATGAACATACCTAAAACAATTAAGGGAAATGTTTTTTTAGAATTCCCATAGAATTTTGCGGAAATGAAACAACCTACCGGAACAGATAGAAAAAGCGGTGTAATGATACAAATACCCATTTGACCAATATGTGTTTTCAAGTAAACAATCAGTTTGTTGACCCGGGTGAATTTTTTCTTTTTCTTGATCGGTAATCCTTTTTCCAGCGCTAAAGCTTCCTTTTTGGCTTTTTTTCGAAGTGATAAAGTAATGAAAAAGTTAGAAGAATAATAGAATACACTTGCGCCTAAAATTCCACCTGCTACCGCAGAAAAATAAGTGGTGTAAAAAGGAAGATGTAATTCTTCACCCACTAAAGGTGAAAACATAAACTTTACCGTAGAAAGTAAAATGACAGAAATGATAGATGCCCAATACATACCTTATAATTTTTCTCCGTAACACAAATCACCGGCATCACCTAATCCCGGAACGATATATGAATGCGCAGTTAATTCTTCATCAATAGCGCCAACAAAAATAACGGTTGAATCGGGTAATTTTGATTTTAAAAATTCAATTCCATCCTTCGAAGCAATAGTTGCTGCAATATATACTTTTGAAGGTTTCCCCTGCTTTAATAAGGCTTTGTAAACACTCATGATGGAATTACCTGTGGCAATCATGGTGTCACTGATGATGAGTACTTTTGCTTCCAAGGATGGTGCACTTAAGTATTCAATCTCGATGCTGAAATCTTTGGGTGATCTGTGTTTTCGGTATGCAGAAACAAAAGCGCTTTCTGCTTGATCAAAACAATTCATTAACCCTTGGTGCATGGGTAATCCAGCCCTGAATACTGTGGCCAATACAGGCATCGATTGCAGCGTGTTCATGTCAGAAGTGCCAAGCGGAGTTTCCACTTGAACTGCATGCTGTTTTAATTCTTTTGAAATTTCATAACCTAAAAGAAAACCCATTCGCTCTAAGTTAGTTCGAAAACGATGTGCATCCTTTTGGATATTTTTATCCCTTAACTCTTTGATAAAGTGATTCATAATCGAAGGGTGGTGAGTGAATTCGTGAACAATCATAAGTTTTCTTTTTATAAAAATACACAATTCCTACTGAATTTGATGAAAGAAAAATAGAATTTATGCTAAAAAAACATAAAGGTTTCTTAGAAATGAATATTTTTGTTCTATGGCAGAAAAAGCGAAAATAAATTTAAAAATATTCACCCGACTCATTCAATTTGCTAAGCCATACAAAAAGCTGTTTTTTTTAGTATTGTTCGGAATCATATTGCTTTCTTTTGTAGGTCCAACAAGACCTTTAATGATTAAGCACATGGTCGATGAGTACATTCTGCAACAGCAAGATGGGAGTCGCTTGTTAATCTGGACCTTGTTGATTCTTGGCACACTTGTTCTCGAGGCAGGACTTCAATTCATGACCGCTTATTTTTCAAATTTTTTCGCGCAACATATAATCAAAGATATCCGGATGAAAATTTTCAGGCACATGCTTTCCTTCAAGGTGCAGTATTTTGACAGTAGGCCGGTAGGTTCTTTAGTTACTCGCGTTGTTTCCGATTTAGAGGCCATCACGGAAGTTTTTTCCTCCGGTTTAATCGATATCGCTGGAGATGTATTGTCGCTGTTGGTCATCTTAACCATGATGTTTGTTACCGATTGGCAACTTTCCTTATTGGTACTCATCCCTGTGCCTTTGTTGTTGATCGCTACCCGAATTTTTGCTAGAGCAATGCGGAAATCATTTCAATTGGAGCGCGAACAGGTGAATAAATTAAATTCCTTTGTTCAGGAAAGAGTAACTGGTATGAGTTTGGTGCAATTGTTTAACCGTCAAGAAAAAGAATACGAAGCATTTGAAGAAATTAATAAAGGACATCGAACTGCGCACATTAAAGCTGTTTGGGCAAACTCTATTTTTTTTCCCGTTGTTGAATTATTTTCTTCTTTGTCCATTGCATTCATTTTAGTTTGGGGAGCACTGAAGGTCGAAGGAAAAACACCCGAACAGATTCAACAAATGTTTGGTCAAATCATTGGGTTTACACTCTGGATTAACCTCTTGTTTCGCCCCATTCGTCAATTGGCGGATAAATTCAACATCTTGCAACGAGGAACGGTTCGTGCTGAACGAATCATCGAAATTTTAGATCATACGGAAGATGTGCAATCGCAAGGGGAGGGCTTAAATGTTTCCTTGAGTGAAGACATCCATTTCAAAGAGGTCTACTTTGCTTACAAGGAAAAGGATTGGGTGTTGAAAAATGTTAGTTTTGATATCCAAGCAGGTAAAACGATCGCATTTGTCGGGGCTACTGGAGCAGGAAAATCAACCATTGTCAATTTGCTCACGCGTTTTTACGATTACCAAGAAGGAGAAATTTCGATCGGAACCACGGCCTTGAAAAATATCGATACCAAACATTTACGCAAGAAAATTGCCATCGTTTTACAAGATGTCTTTTTGTTCTCTGATAGTATTTACAATAATGTGACCCTGCAAGATGAAAGCATATCCCGGGAAAAGGTTATTGAGGCGGCTAAATTGGTCGGCGCACACGATTTTATCATGCAATTGCCACAACAGTATGATTTTCATATCGGAGAGCGGGGAAATGCCTTATCCGTCGGACAGCGTCAGTTAATTTCTTTCATGCGCGCTTATGTCTTTAATCCAGAAATTTTAATCTTGGATGAAGCTACCTCTTCTGTCGATAATGAAAGTGAGGCTTTGATTCAATCGGCAACTGAAAAAATCACCAAAGGAAGAACCTCATTGGTCATTGCGCACCGTTTATCCACCATCCAAAATGCGGATGAAATTATTGTTTTGGAGAAAGGAGAAGTGGTTGAAATGGGGAATCCTGAACTTTTATTGCAAAAAGAAGACGGGTTTTACCGCAGGCTTTACGAAAAACAATATTTAGAAAAAAATCAACCATGATCGGTTTAAAAATTGGAGGCGTTCCAGAGCACTTTAATTTGCCTTGGAGATTAGCCATAGAAGAGGGAAAATTCAGAGAAATTGGGTTAGACTTGCATTGGTCTGACATGAGTGGGGGAACGGGACAAATGATCCGTGGTTTGGAAACAGAAACCTTGGACGTTGCCATCCTCTTGACGGAAGGAATTACGAAGGCCATTTTACAAGGATTGGATGCCAAAATCTTACAAATTTATGTGGTTTCTCCTTTACATTGGGGAATTCATGTGCCGTACGATTCAGATATCACCAAGGTAGATCAGCTGGAAAATAAAACCTTTGCCATTTCAAGGGAAGGTTCTGGTTCCCATCTGATGACTTATGTGCGTGCTGACCAAGAAAAATGGGATACCACTCAACTCAAATTCAACGTAGTAGGCGATATTTACGGCGGACTTTGGGCCTTACAGCATCATGAGGCAGAAGCTTTTCTTTGGGAAAAATACACCACCTTTCCATACACTGAACAAAAGAAATGCCGATACATTGATGAGGTGGTGACCCCATGGCCGTGTTTTGTGGTTGCTGTGCGAAATAAAGTCTTAGAGAATCATGCCGATTTGTTGAAGAAAATACTTCAAATTGTCAATGCGAAAGCTTTGGAAGTAAAACAAGATGAACAAACCGTTGAGGTGATTTCATGGCGCTATAATTTGCGTTCCGGACAAGTGCAAAACTGGTTGAATGAAACCGATTGGAACTACCAAGGAATCGAATATCCCTTGGCATTTCAGAAAACGGTGGATACCTTGTTGAAATTAAATTTGGTTTCCGAAGAAGAGTCCAAAGATTGGCGTAAAAAATTATTTTAGCCCTGAACAATAAGGGTTTATAAATGTTATAAAGAAATGAAAAAAACGGGTGTTTTATTAATCCAACTGGGAACTCCAGATGATCCATCGGTATCCTCGGTACGTAGATATTTGAGCGAATTTTTAAATGATCCTCGCGTGATTGATATTCCTTGGTTGCCAAGAAAATTACTGGTGAATGGAATCATTGTTCCCTTTAGAGCACCTAAATCGGCAAAGATTTACAAGGAATTGTGGGAAATTGGCAATGGGGTTTCTCCATTGATGACCCATTCTGAAGCTTTAAAGGATTTAATGCAAGAGCGTTTGCAAGACCAAAATGTCACTGTTGAATTAGCCATGCGCTATCAAAACCCTTCCATGGAAAGTGTTCTTTCGAGAATGAAAACAGCAAATTACGATCAAATCATCATTTTACCGCTGTTTCCGCAATATGCCAGTGCATCAACAGGATCTGCCGTGGAAAAAGCCATGGATATTATTCGAAAATGGTGGGTAATTCCTGAAGTCAAAATTATTTCTCAGTTTTGGGACAATGAGGGTTATATTGATTCGGTGGTGAAAAATGCACAAAAACACGATTTGTCGTCCTACGATCATATTTTATTTTCATACCATGGTTTGCCAGAGCGACAAGTAGACAAAGTCTATGAAGCCGATGACTTGTGTTCCGATCAGCCATGTGAAACTGAAATCAATGCGAAGAATAAATTTTGTTACAAAGCCACTTCTTACGCAACGACTCGTTTGATCGCGGCCAAATTGGGGTTAACAGAAAGCGATTATACCGTATGTTTTCAATCCCGATTGGATAAAAAATGGTTGACTCCTTTTTCCGATAAGGTAGTCGAAGAGTGGGGGAAGAAAGGTGCGAAACGCCTGTTGGTTTTTAGTCCTGCTTTTGTGGCTGATTGTTTAGAAACCATTGTGGAAATTGGTACTGAATACCAAGAGATTTTTGAAGAACACGGAGGGGAAAAAGTGCAATTGGTTGAAAGTTCCAATACCCATCCTGATTTTGTTTCTGGTATGGAGCAATTGATTCGAGAACGTTTGTGAAATTTAATTTAACCGATTAACCATTTCAAACGATTTTAGACTTTTGTTCTTTTTAATTAAAAATGAGTAATTTTTTTGGCTTCCCACTATGGAGGGGGATGGAGGGGGAGGAAAATTTAATTTATAATAAACACAAATAAACATATTGATAATTTAATTATTAATAAAGTTTAAATTGGCTTTTAAAATTATTACTCATAATATTTGCCTAAATTTTTAATTCCCAAGGGAGTTTTGTAATTTTGCACAAGAAATTGAATTTTAAATAGATATATGAATAACACAACAGAAAGATTAGCTTACAAAGTTAAAGACATGAGTTTGGCAGATTGGGGTCGTAAAGAGATTACCTTAGCCGAAGCAGAAATGCCAGGATTAATGGCTTTGCGCGATGAGTATGCAGGTAAAAAACCTTTAGCTGGAGCTAGAATTGCAGGTTGTTTGCATATGACCATTCAAACAGCGGTATTGATCGAAACCTTAGTAGATTTAGGTGCAGAGGTGACTTGGTCTTCTTGTAACATTTTCTCTACACAAGATCATGCTGCGGCTGCTATTGCTGCTGCTGGAATTCCAGTTT
>JALRIV010000005.1:0-274 GCA_023255275.1 Crocinitomicaceae bacterium
ATCAATATGAATCGAATGGAGTCATTTTTCACATTTGGATCAATGGTGAATTGAAACCAGATTGGAAACGACTTATTACGGATTTTAAAAAATTCACGGACAAACAAATTTCAACCTTTACAGAATTCCCAACGGATGAATACCATTTTTTAATCCACCTTCTTCCCTATAAGTCCTACCATGGCGTAGAACATTCAAAATCGACTGTCATTACCCTCGGCCCTACCCATCAAGTATTTTCGAGTCTTTACAAGGAATTAGTAGGTGTATCGTC
>JALRIV010000005.1:284-32790 GCA_023255275.1 Crocinitomicaceae bacterium
ACTTTACCACACGTGGAATGTGAAGCACATACGTCCAATAGAGATGTTTCCATACGATTTTAAAAAGGAAAATTACTCAGAACTCGGCTATATCTACGAAGGGGTAACCACGTATATGGGAGATCTATTTCTACTCAAGAGTAAGGTTTTCAGCTTAGAAAACTATCTGCTTGAAATGAACGCTCAATTACAAAAACACTTTGACAATCCAGGCAGATTCAATTATTCTGTGGCACAATCTTCATTCGATACATGGCTAGACGGTTATGTACCTGGGGTTCCAGGCAGAAAAGTATCCATTTACACCGAAGGATGTTTACTTGCATTTGTGATGGATGTAAAAATTTTAGAAGCTACACAGTTTAAATTTGGTTTAGATGAAGTCATGCGAGTGCTCTACTTTGACTACACCCTAAAAGGAAAAGGGATAAGTGAAGCAGATTACAAAAAAGTGCTTACCCAAATCAGTTCCCTTTCATGGGATGATTTTTTTGACCAATACATCCATGGTACAAATTCGTACGAAACAATTTTAACAGAAGCCTTTGATACTTTAGGACTCGAATTGATTCATCAACCGAATAAGCTTCCATCTGCTTCTAAATTAGGATTTAAGTACCTGCAAAATCAAGAAAATTGCATCGTGAAAACCATGTATCCTGGAGGACCGGCAGAGCTTGCAGGTTTACAATTAGAAGATGAAATCATCGCCGTTAATGATTTTCTATTAAAAGGGGAATTAGAACAATGGTTGATTCAATTTGAGCATGAAATCAAAAAATTCACGGTCATCCGAATGGGTAAATTAGTAGCGATTCAAATTCCTGAAGTACAACGTAATTTCTACAATGATTACTCGGTCAAAGCAGTAGCTAAACCCGATAAAAATCAATTAGTTGCGTTACGCGCTTGGATGAAATAATCTTAAAAGCAACTTATTACATAAAAATACGTATATATTTATGCGTATTTTTTTTTATTACATTTTTTTGTTATAATTTTGCTTTACTAAACAGATACACCTACTTGTATGAAACCATTTTTATTACTTATTTTCATTGGAATTAACCTAATCTTATTTGCACAAGGTACTAGTTGCGCTACTGCAATTCCAATTGCCAATGGAGCTTGTTTGACCAATCAATCAATTCCAAATGATCCAGGAGGAGGAGCATTTTGCTCGGCTAATCAATCTGTATTCCTTCAATTTACTGCGGGAACCTGTAGTCAATTTAATTTAACGATGTTAGGTGGAGCATCTACTGATGTAGGTTATGCCATTTATACTTCTGGATGTGGATCATTAGTGAATGGTGCTACAGGTTGTAATGAAAATATAACAGCAAACAATAGTTTTTCTATCAGCGGGTTAAGTTTTAACGGGACAAATACATTAACAAATGGTGCAACATATGTTATTCAAATTTTTGTTAAATTCCCAAAAAGTGGAAATACAGTCTTAGCACAAAATTTTGACATCTGTTATAATGCTAACACACCTGAACAACCATCTAATGAATGTAGTGGTGCTTTAGGTTTAAGTAGTTCATCTCCCACTAACCTATACAATGGTGGTGACTGTTCTTTTAGTGGTTCTTATGATGATGCGACAACTTCAGACCCAATTCCATCTTGGCTTTGTGCAGGTTCTTTGGAAAATACCCAATGGGTAAAATTCAAGCCTGCTGCTGGTGCAACCTCATTTAATATAATGGGATATAACATAACCTGCTCTGGAGGTGGTTGTGGTTTTCAATTTGGAATATTATCAGGTAGTTGTGCAAGCTTGACCCACGAGGGATGTTACGGAGTTAAAACCTGTGGAACAGGACCTGATGGTGGCTCCCTAAACTCATCTGTTGCTGGAGGGTTAGCGAACTTGGCTTGGTCTGGAACTACTAATACTGGATTTACAGTTACTTTCACACCAACTACAGGTTCGGCTTTTATAGGAACTGAGACATTTTATTTGGTAATGGATGGTAACGCTGATGCTGATTGCCATTATACATTGGAAGGTTCCAACATCCAACCTCTCCCTATGGAATTGGTGTATTTTTCAGTTTTAAAATACGAAAATGCCAATTGGGTTGAATGGGAAGTGGCTTCACAAATAAACAATGCCTATTTTGAAATAGAATACAGTACAGACTATGAAAATTGGGAGGTCATTAAAAAAATAAATGGTTCAGGAACTAGTCAACAACAAATGAAATATGCTTTCGCAGATTCACGTTATCAAAATAAAATTAATTATTACCGATTGAGTCAAACCGATTACGATGGTAAAAAATCGTATTCACAAATTGTTTCTGTGGATAATCGCAAAGATGCCTATATCGTTAGAACAATCAACTCAATGGGAATTGAAGTTCCATCAAGCGCAAGTGGTATGGTTATTCACACCATGTCAGATGGCAGCATACTCAAAACATTTAATCCTTAATCGGATTCCTATTTAAAAAAGACCATCTTCGAATGGTCTTTTTTTTGTCTCAAAATTCTTGATCACCAAAGCTTTTATTGGGATGATGAACTGACCAAGTTAAAACTCAGCTTAAGCACGAACCCAATGGTTCTCATCCCATCTCCAGCAAATAAAAAAAGGGTCTTAAAAAAGACCCTTTTTTTCTGCGGAGAGTGAGGGATTTGCTTCGCAGGTCTTCGCTCCGCTTCGGCTCGAACCCAATGGTTCTCATCCCATCTCCGGCAAATAAAAAAAGGGTCTTAAAAAAGACCCTTTTTTTCTGCGGAGAGTGAGGGATTCGAACCCCCGGAACCTCTCAGTTCAACAGTTTTCAAGACTGCCGCAATCGACCACTCTGCCAACTCTCCGGGGCAAAAGTACTAATACTTTAGAAATTGACAAGCATTTTTTAAAGATTTTTTCATACTTTTTAATCACTTACTTAAATCAAGTTGATATTCAATCGTTTACTGTTTCATTCATGCATTTAACTCAACCATTTAACAATCTCATCTATTTTCTTTTGAATATTTGTATCTTTATCTAAAGTTTAAGTTATGTTCAAATCATTATATACTCTTCTTTTAATATTGCTTGCTCATCAAGTACTGGGGCAAAAAACGGTTCGCGTGTACTTTGACCAAAAACAATTTTACAATGCCGAAATAGGTAACTACACCGAATTGTATTTTCAATTTGTTGGTCACACCGTAAAATATCAAGCTACTGAAAATGGTCTTCAAGGTACGTTAGGTGTGAATATTTCCATTTTTTCGAAGGACTCCTTAATGATCAAAGACGGATATCGTTTGGATACACCCATCTTTAAAGATAGTATCATTGAAGATTTTTACGATTTAAGAAGGTATGCCTTACAACCAGGGAAATACGATTTGAAATTAACCCTATTTGATGCCCATTCGGATGCTGACGACGTTTCTTTTGAAACGGCTTTATATATCGATGAATATGATCAAACCATCAGTATTTCTGATATTGAAATTGCTGAATTTGCAAAAAAATCAAATGTGGAAAGTCCATTTAACAAATCGGGATACGAAATCATTCCAAGACTTTCCAATTACTATCCACAAGAATTATCAATTATCCCCATTTATTTTGAAGTATACAATACGCATTTGATGGATGATTCTATTTTTGGACTTAAACAAACGCTGATCGATAGCGAATCAAAATCGGAAGTCATTGGCTTTACGCATTTGGTAAAATATGCCAAAACAGAAGTTATTCCTGTTTTTAACACGCTAGATATCTCCAACTTACCAAGTGGATCTTACGAATTAAAGTATACTATTCTAACAACAGGTTTAAAAGAATTGTCTGTAAACAGTTACCAGTTTGATCGTTCAAATAACATCGAAAGGGAGGTAGATCCAAGTCAAATCATCCTCGACCCAAATTTTCAAGCTTCTTTAAGCAAAGACAGTGTTGGCTTTTACTTGGAATCGTTAATTCCTATTTCTAAACCGGCTGAGGTTCGAAACATCCTTAAAGTTTCCAAAACAAAAGACGAGGAAAATATGCGTAAATTAATTCAAGCCTTTTGGACAAAAACGACACCTAACAACCCTTATGAAGGCTGGATGAAATATAAAGAGCAAGTTCAATTGGTAGAACGCATCTACAGAAACAACTTCCAAGAAGGCTTTGAAACGGATCGTGGAAGGGTTTACTTGCAGTATGGGGCACCTACGAATATTATCACCAAAGAGGTTTCCTCCACGGAATATCCATACGAAATTTGGCAATACAATAAAATTGAAAAGTTTAGCAACAAACGCTTTGTCTTTTACAATCCCGATTTAACCAACAATGCATATCGACTTTTACATTCTGACATGATAGGAGAATTAAAAAATCCAAGTTGGCCACAAATGCTTTCAAAACGAAATACGCCAAATGGTTCTATCGATAATCCAAATGACGCCCTTCAAAATTCATTCGGGAATCAAAGTAATGATTTTTTCAGACAATATTAAAACCAGAACAAACGATACCTTAAGAAATTCAAAACTTATTTTGTAATTTCGCCTCCGTATGTTGGAAAACACCGCAATTGTTATTTTAAATTACAACGGTAAATCATTTTTAGAAAAATTTTTACCTCAAGTCATCGCATGTTCTAGTCAGGCCAAAATTATCGTTGCAGATAATGCCTCTACCGACGATTCCATCGATTTTCTAAAAATAAATTTTCCAGCTATTCCGCTTATCATCAATGCTGAAAATGGAGGTTTTGCGAAAGGTTACAATGATGCCTTAAAACAAATTGACACCGAATTTTATTTGCTACTAAACAGTGATATCGAGGTAAGTGAAAATTGGCTACTTCCGCTCTTGGAAAAAATGAAAGATCCGATGGTCGCGGGTTGTCAACCTAAAATCAAATCCTTCCATCAAAAATCACATTTTGAACATGCAGGTGCAGCCGGTGGATATTTAGACAGAAACTATTATCCTTTTTGTAGGGGAAGAATTGTGGATCAGATTGAACTCGATCATGGTCAATACGATGATGAACAGGAAGTGTTTTGGGCTACAGGAGCTGCTCTTATGATTCGATCAAAATTATTTCATCAAGTAGGTGGATTTGACGAATCATTTTTTGCACACATGGAAGAAATCGATTTATGTTGGAGAATCAAAAAATTAGGATATCAGTTTTGGGTCATTCCATCCTCCGAAATTTTTCATGTGGGCGGCGGAACCCTATCCTACCTCTCCCCTTTTAAAACGTATTTAAACTTCAAAAACAGCCTCTTCATGTTGATCAAAAACCACGAAGGCTGGCTTTTTCCAAAATTGTTCTACCGTTTGATCCTAGATGGGATTGCAGGTGTTCGATTTTTAATGCGGGGTGAAGGCAAACAATTTATAGCGGTACTTAAAGCACATGGGGCGATGTATCGTCATATTAATGCCTTATTGAAAAAACGAAAAGAGATTCGTTCAAATCCCAACAATCATATTAACAAGAAAGGATTTTATCAGGCAAGTATCTTATGGGCGCGATTCTTCAAAAACATTCATGAATTTTCCAAACTCAATAAACGCTTTTTTCATTAGCCCTTGTTAAGCTTTTGAAAATAGTGCATGGCTAATTCATACCCCATCAAACCAAAACCAAAAATTACACCTTGACATACCGCACTCAACATTGATTCGTGACGAAAAGATTCTCGTTGCATGAGGTTCGAAATATGCACTTCAACAACTGGTGTATGAATGGAAGCAATTGCATCTCGAATGGCAATACTCGTATGGGTATAGGCACCAGCATTTAAAATAATTCCATCGGCTGTAGATGCATGCAACAAGTTGATAATTTCGCCTTCAACATTGCTTTGAAAATAGGTTAGATTCACCTCACTTTTTGCTTGTAAAGTAGAAAAATAGTCCTCAAAAGTAACATTTCCGTAAATTTCAGGCTCTCTTTTGCCTAATAGATTTAAATTTGGACCATTGATAATTAAGATGTTCATGTATGTTGAATTGGAATAACAATATTAAACAATTTATCGCATTTCTAAAAATAGAAAAGGGGCTTTCGGAAAATTCGATTTTTGCCTATCAAAATGATGTCGATAAATTGATGCAATATTCCTTAGCAAGACAAAAAACACCGGACACCTTAACCACTGATGATTTAAAATTATTCTTAACGGAATTATACGATTTAGGTCTATCCGCCCGATCTCAAGCAAGAATCATCTCAGGAATTAAGCAGTTTTTTCAATTCTTGGTTTATGAGGACGCCATTTACGATGACCCCAGTTATTCCTTGGAATTACCAAAAATTGGTAGAAAATTACCCGAGGTATTAAGCGTGGAAGAAATTGATGCATTAATCGCTCAAATTGACCTTTCGAAAAAAGAAGGTCAACGCAACAAAGCCATTTTAGAAACTTTATACTCATGTGGTTTGCGGGTTAGTGAGTTGGTTGATTTGAAATTTTCACAATTGCATTTTGACGAGGGCTTTATTCGAGTAATTGGTAAAGGAAATAAAGAACGATTAGTACCCGTTGGAGATAGTGTAGAGCAAGAAATTAAACGATATACGGAGGGATTTAGAGCTGAAACTCCTCAAATAAAAGGAAACGAAGACTATGTGTTTTTAAATCGACGAGGGGTTCCATTAACGCGTGTGATGATTTTTACCATTATCAAGCAGTTGAGCCAACAGTTAGGTTGGAAAAAAAACATCTCACCTCATACCTTTCGGCATTCCTTCGCAACTCATTTACTGGAAGGTGGAGCCAATTTGAGAGCCATACAAGACATGTTAGGACATGAATCCATAACAACTACTGAGATTTACACCCATTTGGATCAATCTTTTTTACGAGACGCCATCATCTCTTTTCACCCTAGAAATAAAAGAAATTAAGCAAGTTGCGCTGAGCGACTCATGTGCGGATGTACAATGCTAAAAAACAACGGAGGAAACAAGGCTAATACCATCATACCTGGATATCCAGTAGGCATTTGTGGTGCGTCTTCATAGGATGCTAAAACTTGATACGGTTTGTCCGCTTTGTAATGATGGTCAGAATGTCTAGATAATTCGAATAATAAAGCCCTGCCAATAAAATGATTTGAATTCCAAGAGTGCTTGCGTTTTACGCGTTCAAAAACACCTTTTTCATCTTGTTGTCGCAATAAACCATAATGTTCGATATAGTTTACCGTTTCTAGCAACAATATACCTATCAAAGCAGCTGCTAAAAAGGATAACAAGCCTGTGAATCCAAAAAAAGCGTAAATACTTGCTAAAAGCAACGCATGTACAAGGGTATATATGACCATTTTGTTTTTCCAATGTAAACTTGGCAACTGCATGATCTTCATTCGTTTCATTTCAATTTTCCAAGCCTGAATATAGGAACCTATTTGGGAGCGAAACCAGAAAACGTATAACCACTCCCCTTTTCTTGCTGTTGCGGGATCTTGTCGGGTAGCCACTTGAAAATGATGCCCTCGATTGTGATAGGGAATAAAATGATTTTCCAAAGAAGTTAACATCAATATTTCACCAAGAAAGAGTTCCCAAGTGTTGTGGCGATGGCCAAGTTCATGACCTAAATTGATACCAATCACCCCACACATGATGCCCATGGAAAAAACTCTACCCACTAGGGTTAACGTATCACCTTCCGGAAAAGGTAAATTCAAAAAATAGAGGAGAAAGAAAATTTGAACCGGCACAAGGGTGTACATCAAGATTTGATAAAAGGGATCGTTTTTTGCCTCTTCAATCTCACTTTCGTTCAAATTATAACGATCTTTAGGAACGATTAATTCCAATAAGGGAACCGCAATAAAAAACACAAATAGGGGGATAAAAGTCAGCCAACCCACTTGATGAAAAGCAACCCAAACGGTTAAAGGCAATAAAAAAATGGTCAAATATTTGTACTTTCTCATACCTAAAAACAAATTTATATTCCTAAATCAATTTACCGTATAAATCATAATGATCCGCTTGATGAATTAAGACTTTCGAAAAATCGCCCAAACGAACATAACCATCTGACTTCTTTACCAATACTTCATTATCAACCTCAGGAGAATCAAATTCCGTTCTACCGATGAAATAATCACCTTCTACTCGATCAAATAATACGTTATAAGTGTTTCCTACTTTTAATTGATTTAAATCGTAGCTTATTCCAGATTGCAATTCCATAATGGCATCGGTTCTTTGCTTTTTTATTTTAGCAGCCACATCATCTTTAAAGGAAAAAGCGTGTGTATTTTCTTCATGAGAATAGGCAAAAATTCCGAGTCGATCAAATTTTGAATTTTTCACAAAGTCATACATTTCTTGAAAATCCGCTTCGGTTTCACCCGGATAACCTGCAATTAAAGTCGTACGTAAGGCAATCCCGGGTACTTTTTCACGGATCTGAGCAATCAGTTCTTCTGTCTTTTCGCGGGTAATTCCACGACGCATCGCTTGTAGAATTTTTGTAGAACCATGTTGAAGCGGCATGTCTAAATAATTACAGACATTTTCTCGCTCGCGCATGACATCCAAAACATCCATAGGAAAACCAGATGGGAAAGCATAATGTAATCGAATCCATTCGATCCCTTCAATATCCGCCAAACGGTTAATGAGATCCCCTAAAGCACGTTTTTTATACAAGTCTAATCCATAATAGGTTAAATCTTGTGCGATCAACATCAATTCTTTCACTCCCTTTTCCGCTAAACCTTTGGCTTGTGCGACTAAATCTTCAATAGGTGTAGATTGGTGTTTTCCGCGCATTAACGGAATGGCACAAAAAGAACATGGACGATCACAACCTTCAGCAATTTTAAAATATGCATAATGATTTGGAGTCGTTAATAAACGTTCCCCCACCAATTCGTGTTTGTAATCCGCTTTCAATGTTTTTAGCAAACGAGGTAAATCCCTGGTTCCAAAAAAAGCATCCACTTCAGGAATTTCTTTTTCTAAATCATCTTTATATCGTTCAGATAAACAGCCTGTTACATATACTTTATCCACTAATCCATCGGCTTTTGCTTCGGCGTATCGAATAATGGTATCGATGGATTCTTGTTTCGCGTTATCGATAAATCCACATGTATTGATGATGACAATTTCCGCGTCATCCTGCTCTGATTCATGCTCTACATCAAATTGATTGGCTTTTAATTGAGCCATCATTACCTCGGAATCAAAAATATTTTTTGAACAACCTAAGGTAACTACATTCACTTTGTTCTTTTTGAGCGTCTTTGTTTTCATACCACAAAATTAAAGAAAGAAAAGCAGTTTGGGAAATACATTTGTTAAAAGGTATTAACTTTGGTGTAAAAAAATAAATATACATGAAAATTGGTGTTCTTTTATCCGGGTGTGGCGTCTACGATGGCGCTGAAATTCAAGAAAGTGTCTTTGCCTTACTTGCGATTGATCAACTTGGTCATGAGGCGGTATGCATAGGGATTGATAAAAATCAATACCATGTGGTCAACCACCTCACGGGACAAGAAGTGGACGAAAAAAGGAATATGATGGTGGAGGCAGCTCGAATTGCAAGAGGAAACATCACGAATATTAGCGATATAAGTCCATCCAAAATAGATGCGCTTGTCATTCCAGGAGGATTTGGAAGTGCTAAGAATTTTACCACTTGGGCTTTTGAAGGTCCGAATAGCCAAATTTTACCTGAGGTTAAATTACTTCTTGTCAATTTATTAAATGTAGGAAAACCTATTGTTGCTTTATGTGTAAGTCCAGTAGTGGTTGCAAAAGCTTTTGAAGACATCAACTTGGAAGGAACCCTTACTTTAGGATCGACGAAAGAAGCATCCCCCTATAACATTGCTGAATTTCATGAAGGAATACAAAGCAGAGGTTTTCAATTTGAAGAAAAGACCTTGACAGAAATAAGTATAGATTCCAAAAATCGTATTATTTCAGCTCCTTGTTACATGATGGATGGATCGGTATCTTCCATCTATAAAAATGTATATCAAGCCATAGCAGCTATTGAGGAATTAAACTAGAAACAAGTTCAAAAGCAAAGTTATAAACCTTATTTATCAACAAACTTGAAGAAATTGTTTGTAAAAATGATAAAAATCGTTCCCTCTAAAAATAAAAAGGCATAACTTTGCAGTTATAAACAAAGCATTAGGCTCAAAAAATTAATTTATGAATGTATTTGGTAAATATGGCTCAAACGCCGATTTAAACGAATCCATTGGTTTAAACCATTTAGGAAATCAATTTTGGAATTTATCTCCAGCGGAATTAGTAGAAGATACTATTTTAAGCGGACAAGGCGTTTTAACTGACACAGGAGCCATCGCTATCGAAACAGGCGAATTTACAGGAAGATCTCCAAAAGATCGTTTTGTGGTTTTGGATGAAAAAACTGAAAATTCAGTTTGGTGGGGGGATATAAACATTAAATTTTCTCAAGAGAAGTTTGATGCATTATACAATCGTATGAAAGGTTATTTATACGGAAGAGATGTTTATGTGAGAGATGCATACGCTTGTGCTGATCAAGATTTCAGAATGAACATTCGTGTAGTTACTGAATTTCCTTGGTCTAACATGTTCGCATACAACATGTTCTTACGTCCAACCGAAGCGGAATTAGAAAACTTCACACCAGATTGGCATATTGTATGTGCTCCAGGTTTTTTAGCAGATGCTGGTATTGATGGTACGCGTCAACACAATTTTGCGATTTTAAATTTCACCAAAAAAATGATTATCATTGGTGGAACGGGTTACACTGGAGAAATTAAAAAAGGAATTTTCTCAGTATTAAATTATGTTTTACCTCATGAAAAAAATGTATTATCCATGCACTGCTCGGCAAATGTTGGGAAAGATGGTGATACGGCAATTTTCTTTGGTTTATCTGGAACTGGAAAAACAACTTTATCTTCCGATCCAAACCGTAAATTAATCGGTGACGATGAGCATGGTTGGGCAGAAAATACTGTTTTCAATTTTGAAGGAGGTTGTTATGCAAAAACCATCGATTTGAGTAAAGAAAAAGAACCTCAAATTTACGATGCGATTAAATTTGGAGCGATTTTGGAAAACATCGGTTTTGAAGGTGAATCATCTACTCCAAATTATGCAGATGGATCAATCACAGAAAACACGCGTGTTTCCTACCCGATTAATTTCATTGATAACACCATGGAACCATCTGTTGGAAATGCGCCTAAAAACATCTTCTTCTTAACTGCAGATGCTTTTGGTGTTTTACCTCCAATCTCAAGATTAACAAAAGAACAAGCAATGTACCACTTCATGTCAGGTTACACAGCTAAAGTGGCTGGTACAGAGGTAGGTATTACTGAGCCGACAACCACTTTTTCTGCATGTTTCGGAGCAGCGTTTTTACCTTTACACCCTGCTAAATATGCTAAATTGTTAGGTGAAAAATTAGACGGTACCGATATTAAAGTTTGGCTGATCAATACGGGATGGACAGGTGGATCTTACGGAGTAGGTTCAAGAATGAAACTTTCCTATACGAGAGCCATGATTACAGCTGCTCTTGAAGGAAAACTAGATCAAGTTGCATTCGAGAAATTACCTATTTTTGAAGTAGAATTCCCAACTTCTTGTGAAGGTGTTCCATCTGAAATTTTAAATCCAAGAGGTACTTGGGCTGACAAAGCGGCTTACGATACAACTGCCAATAATTTAGCGGAAAAATTCGTGAAAAACTTTGATAAATTTGCTACAGAAACAGACCCGTCAATCTTAGCAGCGGCACCAAAAGTGATGGTGAAATAATTTTATTATTAATATTTTTAAAATAGCTCCTTCACGGAGCTATTTTTTTTTAATTTCGTTTTATTTTCCGTTCTATTTCCTACTCATGAAAAAGATTACTCTTCTATCCCTCTGCTTAATGCAATTTACAATATCTGCTCAAGATACACATTACTGGACCCAAGCTTTTGGCACGAAATCCATGTTAATGGGAGGAGCTGTTGTAGGAGGAGTTCGCGATAACTCAGCTGTTTATTATAATCCGGGAGCACTTGGATTTAATCCACATAATGATTTATCCATTACTGCCGACGCATATCAAGTGGATCGTTTAACGTTCAAAAATGGCGCAGGTCAAGACCAACATTTAAAATCAACCACCTACCACACGATGCCTTTAATCATTTCTGGATTAGTAAAACTAACAAAATCGAATAGACATAGTTTTGGTTATTGCGTGCTTTCGAAAGATGCATTCAGTATGAAAACAATTGCAAGAGTCGATGATTTCAGAAATATATTGAATGATAGCTACTCACCTGGAGATGAAGATTATGTGAGTAATTTTACCATGAGATCTTCCTTATCTGACATGTCAGCTGGAATTGCTTATGCCTACAAAGTCAGCGATCGATTTAGTATTGGTTTGACAAATATGGGAGGTTATCGAGATTATCAATCCGAATGGTTGCGTGTCACTAGAGCTATTCCTACAGATACTGCTGCATTTCTTCAAAATGTAGCCACCTTCGATCGTTCCTACAGCGTGAAAAGTGCCGTAGTGAACACCTTTTTTAAATTGGGATTAGCTTGGAATTTTCCACGTTGGAAATTTGGATTGACAGCTACTTCACCAAGTATTCGTATTTATAGTGATGGAAAAGTAATCTCAGATGTTACCGCAACCAATATTGATTACTTCAATGCAGGTGTATTAATCAGCTGGACAGCTAATGATTATGAGAAAAAAATAAAAACACAATACAAAACCCCATTTTCTGTTGGATTTGGAACCGAATATAACCACGATGAAAAAACGATTATTGCGTTTTCTTGTGAATGGTTTGCTCCGGTAAAAAAATACAATATGCTGGTCCCTAAAAATAACCTCTATTTGCGGCCGGCTAACATCAACTACATTTCTGCCGATTCAGCATTAACGATTTCTGAAACGAAAAATAGTGTCTTCAATTTCGCGATAGGATTTCAACAAAAATTAACCGAAAAAACAAGTGCAAGTATTGGTTTCCGAACGAATCATACTTACAGTAAAAAATCGGCTTTAACAGACCTTAATTTAACGTACACCAATTGGAATTTATATCATTTTACCATTGGTGTAACGCAAAAAAGAAAAGAATCGGATATCAGTATTGGGATTAATTACGGAATGGGTAGAAAGAAAAATGTTACACAATGGCTAAATATCCAAAATGTAAGTCAGGCGAATGGCTTACAAGGTGAGCTTGAAAAAGGAAACATTGCTTTTAACTCCCTTTCTGTGGTGATTGGATATACAAAATACTTGAAGTAACTACGATTTCCGTTTGTATGTTCTCCAAAGGATAAGCAATGCAACCATGCCTAGTAACGAAGAAATGAGGTAAGGCATTCCAAAATTAAAAATCGGCGACGTAAAATAAGTTCTGGATTGGTAATAGACCATCATCATCAAAGGAGGTCCAATTATCTCAGCCAAACTCATTAAACTGGTAAATATTCCCTGCAATTCACCTTGTTCATTTTCTGAAACTTCTTTAGACACCAATGCCCTAATAGAAGGATCTAAAACGCCTGAAAAAGCGTACGGTAAGATCATCAAATACAATAACCATCCGTATGGAATAATCGCAAATAGCAACATGACTAAAATCAATACGACAACGCCAATAATTGCTGTTTTCCACTCACCAAACTTTTTCACCATCATTCCCGATCCAACGCCTTGAATCAATCCAAAACTTACTCCGACAACCGCTAGCGAAATTCCAACTTCTTTGATGGTCCAACCAAATTTCTCCATCGAATAATAATTCCAAGTGGCGTGAACTGCCATGTTCGTAATCAATACGATGAAAGTAACTAAAAACAAATTTTTTAGATGTCCCATTTTTTGGATTTGTCTCCAAACACCAAACGGACTCACTCTTTTCCAATCGAAGGCTCTCCGATTTTCTTTAGGAAGGGATTCCTTCAAAATAAAATAACCAAAAATGAAATTTAGTAAGGAAAACAAACTCGCTGCGAGAAATGGAGCCCTTGTACCAAAATCAGCTAGTAATCCTCCGATAGCAGGACCAATGACAAAGCCAATGCCAAATGCTGCACCAATCATTCCAAAATTTTTCGCCCGATTTTCATCATCAGACACATCGGCTATGTAAGCTGCTGCCGTCGTAAAACTTGCTCCAAAAACACCTGAAACTGAGCGACCTAAGACCAACCAAAAAAGATTAGGAGCAAAGTACATGAATAAATAATCGATTCCCATACCGAAAACCGATAATAACAAAATTGGTCTTCTTCCAAACCGATCGCTTAAATTTCCAACTAATGGCGCAAATAAAAATTGCATCAAGGCATAAGAGCCCATCACCCAACCAAAGTAACTGGAGGAATCTTTTAAACTCACACCAGCCGTTTCGCTAATTAATTGAGGAAAGGATGGGATAATAATCCCAAGCCCGATTGAATCGATACCAATCGTAATCAGGATAAAAACTAAAGCCAATTGCTTGGTCATGACACAAGCATCTTAAATCGTTTGATTCAAAAATGCTAATACATTCTTTTCAATTCTCGAAGCAATATCGGTAGTATCTGCTTTTTGAAACGAAGATCCGGTAATTTTTTCGTATAGTTCGATATAGCGTTGCGTCACGGTTTCAACAAATTCATCTGGCATCACAGGCATGGTTTGTCCTTCTAAACCTTGAAAATGATTTTCGATTAACCACTGTCTTACAAATTCCTTAGATAATTGTTTTTGCGGCTCATTGCGATCTTGTCTTTCTTGATAACCGTCTGCATAGAAGTACCTTGATGAATCGGGCGTGTGTATTTCATCAATTAAAATTACCTCACCATTTCGAATACCAAACTCATATTTAGTATCAACTAGAATCAATCCACGTTCCGCAGCCATTTCTGTTCCCCTTTGAAATAAAGCTCTCGTATATTTCTCCATTTGTAAATAAACCGCTTCTGGAACAATGTTTTTCGCAAGAATATCTTCTCTTGAAATATCTTCATCGTGACCTTCATCAGCCTTCGTTGCAGGAGTAATAATCGGTTCAGGAAAACGATCATTTTCTTTCATTCCTTCAGGTAATGCTACACCACATAACATGCGTTTACCTGCTTTATATTCTCTCGCTGAATGACCCGCTAAATAACCTCGTATCACCATTTCTACACGCACGGGTTCACAAGCATACCCAATGGCAACCGATGGATCTGGCGTAGCAATTAACCAATTCGGAACGATATCCTTCGTTGCATTTAAAAACATCGTGGCTACTTGATTCAATACTTGTCCTTTATGAGGAATACCTTTTGGTAAAATGTGGTCAAAAGCAGAAATTCGGTCAGAAGCAACCATCACCAAAAGATCATTCTCTAAGGTATATACATCCCTTACCTTTCCTTTGTATACATTTTTTTGACCTGGGAAATTAAAGTCTGATTTAATGATTGCCTTTTCCATTTTTTTCTTCTTTTTGTTTCGTTATTTTTTCTTCTTTTTCTTTTTGCTCTGCTTGTTCGAAAGCTTCAATAATTTTCTTGACTAGACTATGTCGAATGACATCACTTTGTCCTAACCGGATCACCCCTACTCCTTCTACGTCTTTGATTACATCCAACGCATAAGCTAAACCAGAACGTTGACGATGGGGTAAATCCACCTGTGACATATCTCCGGTTATCACAAATTTAGCTGTGGTTCCCATACGTGTCAGAAACATCTTTATTTGCATGGTGGTGGTATTTTGCGCTTCATCTAAAATGACAAAAGCTTTATCCAAAGTTCTTCCACGCATAAATGCAAGCGGGGCTATTTCAATGACCCCAAATTCGATCATATCGGCCAACTTTTCAGGTGGAATCATGTCGCGCAAAGCATCGTATAAGGGCATCAAATAGGGATCCAATTTTTCTTTCAAATCACCGGGTAAAAAACCTAGATTTTCTCCTGCCTCTACAGCGGGTCTAGTTAAAATGATACGCTTAACTTCTTTATTTTTTAAAGCACGAACGGCTAAAGCTACCGCGGTATAGGTTTTTCCAGTTCCTGCTGGTCCGACAGCAAAAACCATATCGTTTTTATTAACCGCTTGAACTAATTTTTTCTGATTTAAGGTACGGGCTTTAATTTTGACCCCACCGTTACCATGCACGATTGTCTCAGAACCATCATCCAACGAAAGCATTTTTTCGCCATCTTGCAACATCAAATTGTCAATATTGTTCTCGGTTACCACCAAATAGCGATGGTAATGCTGAATGATTAAGTTCATTTTGCGTTCAAATTCATCCAAAATCTCTTCATTACCCGCAATATGAATTTCTGTGCCTCTGGCAATAATTTTAATTTTAGGGAAATAACTTTTAATTTGTTTCAAATTAGCATTATTAACCCCAAATAATTCTACGGGATTAACCCCTTTGATTTCGAATATTCTTTCCTGCAAATTATTTTTTTTAAAGTTTTCAGCAGTTATTCCTACTGAAAGAATTATTTTTGATTCAAAATTAAGAAAATTCATTCAATTTCGAATCATTCGAATCGTTTATGCAAATAATTACATTAACAACAGATATGGGTCTCAAAGATCATTATGTTGCTTCTTTAAAAGGAAGGTTACTGCAAATGATTCCGAATGTCCATATTGTGGATATTACCCACTTGATCAAACCCTTTAACAGTGCGGAAGCCGCCTATACGCTACGCAGCTGTATCGCTGATTTCCCAGAGGGAACAATTCATATCATCGGGGTAGATACTGAGCCCATTTTAAACTTTGGAAATGCAGAAGGTGCTTTTCCGAGTTTGATGCAGTTCAAGGGGCAATATTTCATTGGAAATGATAATGGTTTTTTTGGTGCTTTTCTTGGAGATGATCGCCCGGATAAGTTTTACCGCATTGAAGATGTATTGTCCAATCCAAAAGACATGAAATCGCCAACGAAAAACATTTATTTGGGAATTGCTCAAAAAATTGTCGAAGGCCAAGATTTCAATCTATTTGCCACCGAACAATCTACTTATAAAAAGTTTTTTCTACCTGCTGCACTTTTTGATGAAAACCTAATTAAAGGAACTATCATTCATATAGACGCATACGGCAATTTGATTACCAATGTCACGAAGGATATGTTCGATGGCGTTGGAAAAGGCGCGAATTTTGAAATTCACTACCGCAATAAAGAGTACAACATCAGTAAAATTTCCATGCTTTACAATGAGGTAGCAGCTGGAGATCGCGTAGCCTTGTTCAATGCTAACCATCATTTGGAAATTGCCATCAATCGGGGTGCAAATGAAGGACTTGGAGGAGCCAATAAAATGTTCGGTGTAAAAGTTGGTGATTCCCTGCAAATTCGATTTTTCCCTAGAGGATCACACGACACCTTAGAATCTTTATTTTAAATCCTATGATTATTCGTATTGTCAAACTTCAGTTTCAACCAGATAAAACAGCTGAATTTTTAACTTTCTTTCAAAGCATTAAGGAAGTTGTCAATGGATTTGAAGGATGTTTAGGGATGCAATTGTTGCAAGATGCTAAGCACCCAAATATCATCATGACTTACTCGCATTGGATCGACGAAGATGCCTTAGAAAATTATCGCCTTTCTGAAGCTTTCGGTGGAATTTGGCCGACCATCAAACCTTGGTTTGAAGCAAAACCTGAAGCTTGGACCATGCATCCTTATTTCGATGGTTTTTCTTTAAAATAGAACTTTTTTATACCGCAGAT
This sequence comes from Crocinitomicaceae bacterium, assembly GCA_023255275.1. Taxonomy (GTDB): domain Bacteria; phylum Bacteroidota; class Bacteroidia; order Flavobacteriales_D; family Crocinitomicaceae; genus JALRIV01. Next base: position 18,019 of record JALRIV010000005.1, read on the forward strand.
TGCTTTCGGATGATTTTCCAAAATAAACTGGGGAACCATCTTTTAAGATGAACAGCAAACAGTTCTTTTCCGCCAATAAGCACCTCTTTTTTCTTGTTTTCAGTAGCACGTAACAATTTACTTACACACAATTCTACGGGCATCCCTGTTGCCTGATTGTGATCCATTACACCATGTGCTTTTCCGTCTGCCTGAAGAGCATTCATGGAAATTTCAGTATTGATTTTCCCAGGGCAAGCTATCGTTACGAAAATCTGATTCGATTCCTGCTCTAGCAAAAGGCTTTCGTAAAATCCTAAAAGAGCGTGTTTTGAGGCAGAGTATGCAGATCGTAAGAAAAAGCCAAATTTTCCGGCAATACTAGAAATGACGATAATATGTCCGCTTTTTTGTTGAATGAAATACGGCAAAACTGCTTTTGTATAGGCGATATTCCCAAAGTAATTCACCTCCATGATGTAGCGATCGACAGCTAATTGGGTTTCTACGGCTGTTGAACGTTGACTTAACCCACCATTGTTAAACAACATGTCGATTTTACCAAAATGCGCAATGACTTTTGCAGCATTCAGTTCAGCGTCTTCACTTTTTGCAAGATCTAAGGATAATACGAGGTGATTCGAGGGGTTTTGGAGCATGGTTTGAAGGGTGTTTAATGCCTCTACCTTTCTTCCGGATAAAACTAACTTTGCTCCTTTTTGATCCAATTGAATAGCCAACTCCTTACCTATACCCGAAGAAGCACCAATAATCCAAACTACCTTATCTTTAAAATACATAACATAAAAAATCCCAGCTAAACTGGGATTGAAAGATGAATATTATAAATCTTCTGGAAGTTGTACCTCCTTCTTCGATTTTGATTTTGGTTTTAACTTATCGATGAAAATTACTTTAAACTTCTCTCCATCAGTGGTATAAATCAACTCAGAAATACCGTTTGTAATACTTGGCATAATTTTCTTTTCATTGAAGAATTTTTTATCTAACAACTCGTAAGACCCATCCTCAAATTGAATAAAGATTGAAACTATTTGTCCATTTTCCACTCTCGCTTTCCCTGAAACACATGTCGTACCTTCTTTTTCAAAATAACTGATAATTACATTGCGATGCATTTCATCACCCACAGTATACGAACCTCTTTTTAAAAATGCTGATTCTAATCTTTTATAACAATCTGTTTGTCCATAAGTAAAAGAAACAGTAATAATAGTAAACAAAAATAGTAATCCTTTCTTCATAGTTTTTAGTATTGCGAGCGTTGCTCAGTTTTCAAATATAATAAGTTTGATTGAATTTTAACGTTACAAAATTAAATTTAATTATTTTTGAATAAAAATCAATCTTATGAGCACTAATCAAATTGCGGGCCACTTTTTGGAAGCTTTGGAAATTTTGCAAAAATTTAACAATTCAGAAAATTTCAAAAAAATCGATCAAGCATCCGATTTGATGGTGACTGCATTTGAAAAAGGAGGAAAAATCATCAGCTGTGGAAACGGTGGTTCCATGTGTGATGCCATGCATTTTGCGGAGGAATTAACTGGTCGTTACCGCGACAATCGAAAAGCGTTGCCCGCTGTATCTATTTCTGATGCTTCACACATGAGCTGTGTCTCGAATGATTTTGGTTATGATTTTATTTTTTCAAGGTATCTAGAAGCTTTTGGTAAAAGCGATGATGTACTTCTTGCTATCTCTACATCCGGAAATTCAAAAAATGTACTGCTTGCCATCGAAACGGCAAAAAAAATCGGAATGACCGTAATTGGATTAACCGGAAAAGACGGTGGTAAAATGGCCGATTTGTGCGATGTAGAAATCAGAGCACCACATAGCCCTTACGCGGATCGAGCTCAAGAAATACACATCAAAGTAATCCATTCATTAATAGATGCTATTGAGCGAAAAATAGGCGCATAAGGATCTTTATTTCTTGTTCATAACATCTTTAAAAAATACCTGATTTTATGCGTGTAAAACAGAAATAAATGCCTAAATTTGCCCCTTTGGTAATATTTATATGTCGAATCAGGATTTACAGAGTACCGTTAAAAATATTTTTTCTGCCTATTTAGAACAAAATGGGCATCGAAAAACGCCTGAACGCTTTGCAATTCTTGCTGAGATTTATAATTATATCGGACATTTTGATATCGAGTCCTTGTACATCAAAATGAAAAATCAAAACTACCGTGTTTCCCGAGCAACTTTGTACAACACTATTGAGTTACTGTTGGCTTGTAACTTGGTTCGAAAACATCAGTTTGGTAAAAACATTGCTCAATTCGAAAAATCTCACGGTTCAAAACAACACGACCACGTGGTCTGCACAGACACGGGGGAAGTGATTGAATTTTGTGACCCAAGAATACAGCAAATCAAAGCTACCATAGAAGAAGTTTTCGGCGTGGAAATTGATCATCACTCACTTTATTTTTACGGAACTAAAACTAAAAAATAATGAGTTTTCAATACCAAATCACCCAAGCTGAGGGAGTTACTATTTTTGATTTTCAAGGAAAATTATTACTGGAATCAGATTTTAATCTTCTCCAAGAAGCGTTGATACAACAACTTGGAAAGGGTTCGAAAAACTTTATTTATGATTTCAGTAATTTAACCCACATCAATTCCACGGGCTTGAATTTTTTAATTCGATCTTTAACGAAAATCCGAATTGAGGGAGGTGACTTATATATTTGCCATATAAGAAAAGACGTACATCAGATATTTGAAATCTCCAAATTGAATGAGGTCTTTACAATTTATAATAACAGAGAAGAAGCAATAAAACATTTTAAAAAATAAAAAATGAAAGTTGACGTATTATTAGGTTTACAATGGGGTGACGAAGGAAAAGGTAAAATCGTAGATGTACTTACTCCTCAATATGATATCATCGCTCGTTTTCAAGGAGGTCCAAACGCAGGTCACACACTTGAATTCGAGGGGATTAAACACGTATTACACACCATCCCTTCAGGAATTTTCAGAAAAGAAGTCATCAATATTGTTGGAAACGGTGTTGTGATTGACCCAGTTATCTTTCAAAAAGAAATGGAAAAACTAGCTCCATTTAATTTAGACCTGAAAAAATCACTATTGATTTCAAAAAAAGCCCACCTTATTTTACCTACGCATCGACTTTTAGATGCGGCTTCCGAGGCAGCTAAGGGTACGAATAAAATTGGTTCTACTTTAAAAGGAATTGGTCCGACGTACATGGATAAAACAGGAAGAAATGGTTTACGTGTTGGAGATATCTTCTCGCCGAATTTCAAAGCGAAATACGATGCCTTAGTTGAAAAACATGTAGGAATTCTAAAACACCACGAAGGATTTGAATACAATCTTGCTGAGTTGGAAGGTCCTTTCATGGAAGGAATTGAAAAATTAAGAGCACTAACTGCCATCGATAGCGAACAATACATCAACGATGCCCTAAAAGCAGGTAAAAAGATCCTTGCGGAAGGTGCACAAGGTACGATGTTAGATATCGATTTTGGAACTTATCCATTTGTAACTTCTTCGAATACGGTGACAGCTGGAACTTGCACCGGACTTGGAATTGCACCAACTAAAATCGGATCGGTAATCGGTATTTTTAAAGCGTATTGTACGCGCGTTGGTTCAGGACCTTTTCCTACGGAATTGGAAAATGAAGTGGGTGAAGCTATTCGTAAAGAGGGACGTGAATTTGGAGCAACTACTGGTCGTCCAAGACGTTGTGGATGGATCGACCTACCTGCTTTAAAATACGCGATTATGATTAACGGTGTCACCGAACTTTCGATGATGAAAGCTGATGTTTTAGGCACTTTTGAAAAAATCGATGTATGTACCCATTATCTGGTAGATGGTGAGCGTATGGATTACCTTCCTTATGATCTTACCGATGTTGAGGTCGTACCCGTTTACGAATCGCTAGAAGGTTGGAATTGTGATTTAACACAATTGTCGAATTACGCAGATGCTCCGCAAGCCCTGAAGAACTATGTTTCCTACTTAGAGGGAAAATTAGAAACTCCTATTACAGTTGTTTCAGTGGGACCGGATAGAAAACAAACCTTGAATAATAACTAATTGAGTTTTAAATTCACATATCTTTTAAAAATTGCGCTCTCGTTTAGCGCAATTTTTGTGTGGAATCAATTCCATGCTCAAAAAGATCTGTTGACCTTACTTCCCGGAGCCAAAAAACTTGGTTATCATGAAAAACAGGGTTATCACCGCCTGATTGGTCCTGTCAATTTTATTTACCAAGGAAATACGATGTACAGCGATTCAGCCCATTTTTACGACAAGAAGAAAGCCGTAAGGGCCTATGGAAATGTACATATTGTAAAAGATGGCGTGAACTTATTTTGCGACTCGTTATATTACAATGGGATCACCAAAAAAGCTAAATTATGGGGTCATGTTCGTGTTCGCGATGCAGCTTATAAATTAACAACAGATACCCTTGAGTACGATGCCGGTAAAAAAGTAGCAAGTTATCACTACGGAGGGAAAGTAGAAGGCAATGAACATGGAGAAGTCTTGACCAGTAAGCATGGAAATATGTATCCGAACTCAAAAAACGTTTCATTTGGAGGAAATGTTATCTACAAAGACCAGGATATGACCATGACAACGGATACCTTAAAATACTTATACGCAAAACGCATCGTTCAATTTCATGGACCTACTAAAATAGTTCAACAAGAAAAAATTATCCACTGCGAAAAAGGTTGGTACCATATAGAAACTGAAGAAGGTCATTTATACCAGCATGCAATGGTCGAGAATAAACACCAAACCATCAAAGGCGATACACTGATATATCAACCTAAAAAAGGAATTACCAAAGGATATGGAAAGGTAAGCTTTAGCGACACGATTGAGAAAACTACTTTTTTTGCTGATCAAGCCATCCATAATACCCTAAAAAAAACAACCCTTTTAAAAGGACATGCCGTGGTCATGAAACAAATGAATAAGGATTCCCTTTTTATTCATGCAGATACCTTGTTTCAAATCAGCGATAGTTTGGATCGATCAAAAATCATTAAAGCCTACCATCATGCGCAATTGTTTCACAAATCAGTTCAAGGAAAATGTGATTCTATCGTCATGAATTTAGACACCAACCTCATCGAGATGTATATCGACCCAATAGTTTGGGCAAATAAAGGTGAGTTGAAAGGAACGCACATTCAAGCCCACATTAACGATTCTGTCATTTATCAGGTTGATATACTTGGTCAAGCCAATGCCATTTTAGAATTAGATTCAGGTCAATACTACAATCAACTTTCTGGCAAGGAAATTTTTGGCTATCTAAAGGATAATGAATTTTATCAAGCTAAAATTATTGGAAACGCCAGAACCATATTTTATCCGCTTGAAGAGCTAAAAACCGATTCAACACTCACCTACGTCAGAAAAGGAATGAATCGACTTTATGCGAGTGAGTTAAAAGTATACATTGATAGTAATGAAGTAAAGGGAGTTACTTACTACGAAAAACCAGACGGTGTTTTTTACCCGATGGATCGTATTGTGAAGGAAGAACAATTCATTCCAAACTTCCAATTAAATCCTGCTTTGAGGCCAAAATATTGGAAAAACTGGATTAATCAATAGCCCATGAAACGAAATCCAATGCTGGTAGCTCTAATGGATGAGTACACCAAAGCCGTACGTGAATTACAACAAGTACTTCTTCCCATTCAAAACGAGGATTTTATTTTAGAAAGAGATTCTAACACCAAAGATCCCGATTGTAAATCCATACAAAGTGTGGTAAAACATACCGTTGAGGCCGGCTATCATTATGCATCCTATTTTGACCCTACCCTACCCATCAAACCTGAAGAACTTCCAACCTTAGAAAGCGCCTTTCGTTTTTTAGATAAAATGCTAGACGAAACACATCATGCCTTAACCAACTGGTATGAAAAACCCCAAGATGAAATTGACTCGATGACATTTGACGTGTCGTGGGGAGTCACTTATACCATCGAGCAGTTATTGGAACATGCGATTGTACATATCCTTCGTCACCGAAGACAAATCGAACATTTTTTAATGGCTAAGAATTAGCCGTTTCTTCACGGTCAAATTGAACATTCCAGCGAACGACACTTTTTACTCCTTGAACCTGTTCAAATTTTCGCATCAATTGTTCCAAATGTTCCGTATCGTATACTAAAACTTTAATCAATCCTTCAAAAATACCGTCATCCGTTTCAAAAGAAATGGACTTCATATTGACATGGTGTTGGTGAGAAATGATATCCGTCAACTTATGAACGATACCAATATCGTCAATACCGTTAATTTTAATCATCACTTCACGTTCGGTCAATTTCACATTTTTCCATTCCGCTTTCACGCAGCGATCCGCATTTTTGGAAAGAAAATCTTCTGCATTTTGACAAGTCGTTCGATGAATTTTAATCCCATCGGAATGCGTAACAAAACCAAAAACCTCATCTCCAGGAATAGGGTGACAACATTTTGCAATTTGATACTGAATGTTTTTAAAATCATCACCAATAATCAGGGTATCTTTTTTCTGATCAATTTTAGAAGTGATGGCTTTTTCATCCTTTTCTTTAGGAACATAGTTTTTATGATGCACCAAGACACCATTATTAGTTTCTATTTCACGAATTTTAGATAAATCCAACTTCCCTTTTGCGATTCGGAAAAACATTTCGGTTTGAGAAGGCATTTGAAAGTAGGACTCAATAAACTGCAAGTTTTCCGGAGAAAATCGCACATTATACTTCTTGAGTTTACGTTCTAATATTTCTTTACCATCTTGAGCAATTGCTTTACGTTCCTCATTTAAAGACGATTTTATTTTTTGCTTTGCTCTGGCAGAGTAGACAAAACGCAACCATTCTTCATTTGGCTTTTGTTTTTCAGCCGTAATAATTTCCAATTGATCACCACTTTGCAATTGATAACTCAACGGGACCAAACGATTGTTTACCTTAGCACCAATACATTTATCACCAATATCGGTATGAATATCGTAAGCAAAATCTAGAATAGTAGAACCTTTCGGTAATACGCGTAATTCCCCTTTAGGTGTAAAGACATAAATTTCATCCGCAAACAGATTCAATTTAAACTCCTCCACAAAATCCATGGCATTGGTTTCGGCGTTCTCCAATAGGTCGCGAATTTCTGCGAGCCATCGATCGAACTTACTTTCCTCTGTTTTGGATTCTTTATATTTGTAATGGGCAGCTAAGCCTTTTTCTGCAATTTCATCCATTCGCTTTGAACGAATTTGAACCTCTACCCATTTTCCTTGCGGCGACATGACGGTGGTATGTAAGGACTCATAACCATTTGCTCTTGGAGTAGAAATCCAGTCACGCAAACGATCAGGGCTAGGTTGGTAAAAATCCGTCACAATCGAATAAATTCGCCAACAATCTGGTTTTTCCAACTCTGGTGGAGTATCAACAATTACGCGAATGGCGAAGACATCAAATACTTCTTCAAAGGGAACATTTTTAGTCACCATCTTCCGATAAATGGAGGATACAGACTTGGTTCTCGCTTTAATATCAAACACATAACCTTCGTGAATTAAGGCTTCGCGTATCGGTTGGGTAAATCGACGAATAAATCGATTTCTTACATCCTTCGTTGAACGCAAGGCATCCTCAATCTCGTGATAAACCTCTGGATTGGTATATAATAAGCCTAAATCTTCTAATTCACTTTTAATGGAATACAAGCCCAAACGATGTGCCAATGGTGCATATAAAAACTTGGTTTCACTGGCAATTTTCAATTGTTTGTCCGCACGCATAGAACTCAGGGTTCGCATGTTGTGTAGACGATCGGCTAACTTGATTAATACCACTCGAATATCATCCGAAATGGTCAAAATCATTTTTCTAAAATTCTCTGCTTGAATGGAAGCATTTTCATCAAAGACTTCCGGGATTTTTGTTAATCCGTCAATGATCAATCGCACTTTTGGACCGAACAAATCCTCAACATCCTCTAAAGTGATGTGGGTATCTTCAACCGTATCGTGAAGCAAGGCACAAACCACGGATGTCGCCCCTAAGCCCATCTCCTCAGCAACAATTCTAGCCACAGCAATTGGATGGTAAATATAAGGTTCTCCCGATTTACGGCGCATGTCTTTATGTGCCTCTACAGCCACATCGAATGCTTTGCGAATCATGCGCGTATCCTCCTTACTTCTATTCTTTAGGGAACGAAGTAAACCTTTGAACGCATTCAAAATTTCAATGCGCTCTCTTTCTAAGTCGATTTGAATTTCAGAATGATGATCAGCCATCGTTTATTTTGCTGGTAAAACTTTTGTACTCACTTCTCCAAAACCAACGCGAACGCCATTTTGCTCGCAATAACCGCGCATAATTACCGTGTCGTGATCTTGGATAAATTTACGTTCTGAACCATCTTTCATTTTCAATGGTTTTGTTCCTTTCCAAGCCAACTCTAACATCGATCCATATGAATCTTCAGTCGGACCTGAAATCGTTCCAGACCCCATCATATCACCACAACGCACATTACATCCATTCACCGTATGATGAGCTAATTGTTGTGCCATATTCCAATACATGTATTTGAAGTTAGATTTCGAAACCACTGTTTCCTTTTGACCTTCCGGTTGAATCAATACTTCTAATGCGATATCGTAAGATTTTTGTCCTTCGTATTTTAAATACGACAGCACTTCTGGCACTTGTGTTGGCCCTTGCACTTTAAATGGTTGTAAAGCATCTAAGGTAACAATCCAAGGAGAAATACTTGAAGCGAAGTTTTTCGCTAAAAATGGTCCTAGAGGGACATATTCCCATGTTTGAATATCGCGTGCTGACCAATCGTTGAATAGCACTTTGCCAAAAATAAAATCTTCGGCTTCTTCCGTGGTGATGGAATCTCCTAATGGTTTTCCTTCGTACGTAATAAAAGCAGTCTCTAATTCAAAATCTAAATTTCGACAAGGAGCATAAATAGGATCGGCATTTGGATCTGGTTTTATTTGTCCTTTTGGACGATGAATCGCTTGACCAGAAAGAATTACAGAAGACGAACGACCATGGTACCCAACAGGAATCCATAACCAATTCGGCAACAAGGCATTTGCAGGATCTCTAAACATCATCCCAACATTGGTAGCATGTTCGCGAGATGAATAAAAATCGGTATAATCTCCAATTTGAACTGGCATCAACATTTCCACCTGATCCACAGGAATCAATACTTGTTGTACGTGATGTTCATTTTTTTGAAGATCCGTTAGATTGGCATCTAATAATTTAGAAATACGGTTTCTCAATTCTCGAGTTCCTTTCTTCCCTTTAGCCATCATTGGATTAAGTGAATTCGTTGCGAAATCAGACAATTCGAAGGGTAAATTTTCAAAATAACCAAGAACAGACAACGATTGAAGATCAATGACAAAATCACCGATTCTACTTCCTACTCTCGGAGTTAATTGATTGGTTTTAAAAATTCCAAATGGAATATTTTGAATGGGAAAATCAGAATTTTTGGGTACTTCAATCCAAGACTTTAAATTGGGGTTATTCGCTGTAATTTCCATGTTCGTTTTGTTTTATTTTGTGGTATTGTTTATTTTATCATAAGTTATACATTGAATCTGAAGTGCATGATATCTCCGTCTTCAACGACATATTCTTTTCCTTCGACCTTAAATTTACCGGCCTCTTTTACTGCAGCTTCAGAACCGTAGTGAATAAAATCGTTAAACTTCATCACTTCAGCACGAATGAATCCTTTTTCGAAATCGGTATGAATTACACCTGCAGCTTGAGGTGCCGTCATTCCTTTGGTTATGGTCCATGCTCTTACTTCTTTCACACCGGCTGTAAAGTAGGTGTATAAATTCAATAAAGCATAAGCGGAACGAATCAAACGATTCACGCCGGGTTCATCTAAACCGAGTTCTTCCAAGAACATTTGACGTTCATCATAGGTTTCTAATTCCGTAATGTCTGCTTCAATTTTAGCGCCAATGACCAACACTTCAGCATTTTCATCCTTTACCGCCTCTTTAACCTGATCAACGTATTTATTTCCTGTTTTCACAGAAGCCTCATCTACATTGCACAAGTACATCACAGGTTTTGAAGTAATCAATTGAAATTTAGCTACGATTTCGCTCTCTTTTTCGTCAAAATCTAAAGCACGCACCGACTTCCCTTGTTCTAAGGCTAATTTAATTTTTTGCGCGACATCATTTTCTTTGATTAATTCTTTATCACCAGATTTCAACATTCTAGCAATAGATGCAATGCGTTTTTCAATCGACTCTAAATCTTTCAATTGCAACTCAATATCAATGATTTCTTTATCCCTAATTGGATTTACACTACCATCTACGTGGATGATATTACCATCGTCGAAACAACGTAATACATGAATAATTGCATCAGTCTCTCGAATATTTGCTAAGAATTGATTTCCTAAACCTTCCCCTTTTGACGCACCTTTTACTAAACCGGCAATATCGACGATTTCCATGGTCGTTGGCACCACTCTTTCAGGATTAACGATCGCTTCCAACTGCTCTAACCGTGGATCTGGAACTGTTATTGTACCCACATTCGGTTCGATGGTACAAAAAGGAAAGTTTGCAGACTGCGCTTTCGCATTCGACAAACAGTTAAATAAAGTGGATTTCCCTACATTTGGAAGTCCTACAATTCCACACTTTAAAGCCATTCTACTAATTTTTAGGCAAAGATAAAAAATTAAGTCCAAATGGTAGTGTTTTGACACAGATCAAGTGAGGTAATTCTTTAGATTTTCATTTACCGTGACCTTAATCTATATCCATTGAATGGTTTTCGATGATTTTTTCTCCATAATATTTTGCACTTTTTAATTCCTATCGTCAATCGGGTAAGCATATAAAACTAGAATTATCGGTTTAGCTCTGTAGCAGACAATCCGTTTTATCCATGTCTTTTATTTATTTTGTATACCTCGTATATGATTCTTAGAATAAGAAAGCGGGTTTATTTTCAACCGTAAAAATTAGAAATTATTTATCATCAACAGATTCAAACTCAACCAGCGCCCTAAACGAGGATCATACTGCCTAAATTCCGTGGTGTAGGAGTTGCCGTTTCCTTTTAATTCTGGATCGGCTTCCATACCGTTGAACAAATATCGGTACGCCGGGCTTTCTGCATCACCCGTAGAATGGAGAATACAGAAACCTACTTGTTTTAAAGAGTGATTTCTAGATCGATATAAAGGGTTAGAAAGCGTGGTAAAAATCATTGCCATAAATTTAAAAATATTATGAAATGATCTTTCACTTTATCCAAATTAATTCACTTAAACCTTAAATCCCAAATTTGTTTATTTATAAACTGTATTGTATTTGCGATTTATTCCATCCTCACAAAATGCAACCTAAATCTTAAATCCCAAATTATTTATTAAACGTATCATCTTTCCATTTTTTTGGATTATCAATAATGTATTGTTGTATTCTTTCAAATGAATTTTGGTTACGAATGATATGATCATGAAAAAGGGATTGCCATTTGAAATTTGGATAATTATTCTTTCGACACCAGGTGGTAACCGCTGATTTGAAACCACGAATAATGGATGCCAAATTTTTGGATTGTGGACCAAATTTATTTTTTGTTGTTTTTGTATTCATCGGATTTATTGCATTTGATGAAATTGTATTGGACGATGAAATTGTAGGGTCGCAATGCATTGCGACCCTACAATTTTCATTCGTATTATTTCCATCCATCCTATTATTAAATTCATTTGCCCCAATATAAATGATGGCATGAAAATGATTTGGCATCACAACAAATTCTACCAATTCCAAATTCATATCTGGTCGTATTGATGGTGTTTTTAACCATTCGGATTGCACAATTTTCCCTATTTCAGACAAAATAATCTTTCCATCCTGAATTTCTCCAAAAAAATGTTCGCGATTTTGGGTACAAATAGTTATAAAATATAATCCTTCTGAACCATAATCCCAATTTTGCAAACGAAATGTTTGCCCTCGATAGATGCCTTTATATCGATTAGACATTTTTAAACAGGCATATTAAATCCCAATATTTTGATTGATCCATTTATTTCTTTTCAGAATAACAAAACTTTTTAAGTTGATACCTAAAAATAACCCCAATTTTTCTGAATACAAAATATATGTGTAATGCATAATGACTATGGATACAAACAAAAAAAGCATCGCTTTTGCGATGCTTTGTGGGAGATGAGGGATTCGAATGCTGATGCGACGATCAGCATCCTGACAATTGCTTTATAAAAAGCAATTCGTCTGGGCCCACGACCCCATCATGGTATTTTAACATAAATTCAATCAATCGTATTTGTGATAGGTTTTTTAATTTGTATTCTAATTTCTGTGCTTCACTTTTACTTGGTTTTTCAATAAACCATAATAAGATCCAAGGAACACCTTTTGAGGTGTAATTTTCCAACCCACCATTGTGACGTTTCAATCTTAATGAAACATCATTCGTAGATCCTTTGTAAAATAATCCCAATTTTTCTGAATACAGAATATACGTGTAATGCATCGTAACAATTAATACAAACAAAAAAAGCATCGCTTTTGCGATGCTTTGTGGGAGATGAGGGATTCGAACCCCCGACCCCCTGCTTGTAAGGCAGGTGCTCTAAACCAGCTGAGCTAATCTCCCTTTTTTTTGTCTTTTAACCTCGTTTGGTTGACGTTTGTGGGTGCAAATATAAGGCACTTTTTTAAATTGACAATGAAAAAATTAAAAATTAATTAAAAAAATCTGCAATTAAAAAGAAACTCCCGATGACCAAGATAGTATCCTCTTGATTTACAGTTAATTTTAATTCTGCTAAAGCGTCTTTGGGATTCGAATAATTTTTACAAAAATTTTGCATTTGTACTAATTCAGCTGAAGTTTCTTCCCATTTTGCACTTCTCTCATTTGAAAATGTAGTGAAATTCATGGCATCAACCTCATGAAACAAGGGTAAAATTTGTTTGATATCTTTATCGCTACTCGTACCATAAAGTACGATTATCCTTCCTTTTTTTGTCGCTAATGCGTGTTGAAGGGTAGTTTTAATTCCAGCTTCATTGTGAGATACATCAAAAATTACTTGAGGTCGCTCTTGCATGATCGTATAACGCCCGATAAAACCAGTATTTTTAGTCCAATTTTTAATTCCTTTTAGAATACACGACTCTTCGATTTCATAGGGTAGGAATTTCAGCACATGCAATACCCCATTTAAATTTTTCTGTTGATAGGGAATGTGTATTAGCGCTTTCCACTTTGGATCCAGATCATTCGTTGAAGCAAAAAGTATTTGACTATTCATTTCCAAAGCTTTAGCTTCAAATACATGGGCTACCTCTTCTTGTCGACTAGAAACAACAACAGGAACCGACGCCTTAATAATCCCAGCTTTCTCAAAAGCTATTTGATCCAATTGAGTTCCGAGCAGTTGGGTATGATCTAACGAGATATTGGTAATTAATGAAACTAACGGTCGTATTACATTTGTAGCGTCTAATCGACCGCCTAAACCGGTTTCAATGACAGCTATATCCACTTTCTCTTCTAAGAAATACATCAAGGCCATTCCGAAGGTAATTTCAAAAAAACTCGGAGCATCATGGAAGGTGAAATCCTGAATTTGTTTACAGAAAGCACTGACCTTTGCCGAAGGAATCATTTTTCCATTCACCCGAATTCGCTCCTCAAATTTTTGGATATGCGGAGAGGTAAACAACCCCACCTTTAATCCTGATTCTTGTAAAATTGAAGCCAACAGTGTGGAAGAAGAACCCTTTCCATTGGTTCCTGCCACGTGAATAAATGAAAGTTTATCTTGAGGATTTCCTAATAAATCTAGAATTTCAATGACATTCGCTAAACTGGGTTTATACGCTCGAACACCTACATGTTGATAGGAAGGAAATTGATGAAACAACCAATCTAACCAATTAGCATCGTTATCTTTAGGTTGCATGAATTTTTACCGTCAAAAAAACATTCACCAAGGGTGCGCCTTTTTCTTTGTTGTATTTCACCTGGTTAAGCACCGCTGCTTTTACTTGATTGATGATCCTTTGATCTGTTGTGGTAGTATTTTTACTCACCAAAATGGCATTAACCACTTCTCCGTCTGCATTAATCGTTAGCTTCAGGTTCACCTTACATTCTACATCAGATTTAATGTTGTCAACTTGCGGATCGTTCAAACGGACGCGTCCTTCCCCATCTCCAGATCCTCCTGGGCCTGTTCCACTTTTACCGTCATCATTTCCAAAAGGGCCTCCCTTTCCACTCCCCTCTTTTCCATCGTCACCTCCATCTCCAAAAGGATTATTGGATTTGGTCACGGAACTTGAAGAGGCATCTGAACTTTGAGCCGTATTGTTTTTGGAATTTCCAGTCGTTGCCTTTGAATTTGGATTGTTTTTCTGAGTAAGTACTTTCTGGGTTTGTGGTGTTGGTGGCGCAACCGGGTCATCTGAGGGTTCTCCTCCTCCTTGTCCACCTGTTTCTACCTTTAAATTTTCTATGATAATTTCATCCATATCCATGGAAGCCATTACTGGAATTTCTTGTGGCGGTGGATCAGCAACAACGAGTTTCACCCAAAATAAGATAAAAATCAAGATCAATAAAGCTAGTATTGCAGCTACTATTCCTTTTCTTTTATCTTGAATGTTTACAATGGGTAAGGTTGTCA
>JALRIV010000060.1 GCA_023255275.1 Crocinitomicaceae bacterium
AGAGGGCTAAGTTTTTTTAATCCAAAAATGGATGGATTTTTAGGGGTTGGAAAATCTTCAAGTCCCGAAATGGGCTTACCATCGAGTAACGTATGGGCGATAGACGAGGATCTTCAGGCGAACTATTTATATTTAGGAACGGATCTTGGGGTAACTCGATTTAATCGTTCTACAAACAAATACGAACAGTTTTATCGTGTCAAAGAATATTTTTATAACTCCAACCCAACGTATACCGTACTCTCGCTTAAAGTAATCCGAGATAACCTCTTGTTAGTTGGATCGATTGATGGGTTTTATGAGTTAAACATTGAATCCAAAAACAAGTACAATTTTAAAAAAATAAATATTCCTGAGCACGAAGGAAAAGCGGTTCGTTATTATACGATTGTCCATTGGAAAGATACTAAATATTTGGTAGGGTGTACTTTTGGGGTCTTTATTTATGACTTAAAAACCAAAAAGATCATTCATTTTAAGCACGACCCAAAGAATCCAACAAAAACCATTACGCCAGGTTTATGTAAAAGTATTTTGAAGGATAATAATCAAAAAATATGGTTAAGTACTACGGCAGGTGGATTAAATGAGTTTTACGAGCATAAACAAGAAATAGGAATACGTCCGATTAAAAACAATGCTAAAATAACCAGTGTATTTAAAGATTACATTACCTGTATAACACAAATTAACCCCAACACCTATGCGCTTGGCTCATTAGGAAGCGGAATGTTGATTTTCAATCCGAAAACGGGTTACACGCAATTGTATACGCGAAAAAACGGCTTGTCTAATAATGTCGTTTATGGGATTTTAAAAGAAGATATGAATTCCCTGTGGTTATCTACCAACCAAGGGATTTGTAATTTGAAATTGGATGAACAAAAAATTGCGTGTTTTACAGAATCCGATGGATTATTGAGTAATGAGTTTAATATTGGAGCTTATTTCAAATCCAAAAATGGTACCTTTTACTTTGGGGGTATTTTAGGATTTAATTTTTTTAATCCCGAACGCATAAATCAAACGAATAAAGACTTTAATATTCAATTTACCCAATTTAAATTAGATAAAAACTGGTTAAAACCCAACGAAAAAGGCTCACCTTTAATGAGTACCCTTTCCAAATTGGCCACATTAAATTTAACTTATAAACAACGTAGTTTTACCCTCAAATTTCAACCTTCCAATTTGGCCTTGAACGAACAGTTAAATTATAAATATCAACTTGTGGGTTCTGATGAAGGGGAAATTAATATTGGAAACGACAATGAACTGCATTTTAACTCTTTAAGTCCGGGAGAATATACCTTGAAAATTTATGCTCGAGTAGGACAAGGAAAATGGATGAAAACACCAGCCGTATTGAACATCAACATTGCGGCTCCGTTCTGGCAGCGTTGGTGGTTTTGGAGTTTGATTGCACTCATCATCGTTTTGTTTATCCGTGTGTTTATTAAAATGCGTATCAGCGCTTCGAAAAGAGAGCAGGTGCTTTTAGAAATGAAGATTGTTGAACGAACCAAAGAAATTAGGGATCAAAATAAAAAAATTGAAGAACAAAATATGGCCTTGGCATCCGAACGAAATAAGGTTTTGGAACAACAGCGATTATTGCAGATTGAAAAGGACAAATCCGAAAAACTGATTAAAAATTTAATACCTGAATCCACAGCTGAAGAATTAAAAAACAAAGGTACCGCTTCGGCTCGCGCTTATAAAATGGTTTCCGTATTGTTTACCGACTTTGTAGGATTTACAAAAACTGCTGAAAAAATGAATCCAAGTGATTTGGTTCAAAAATTGGATTTTTATTTTAAAGCCTTTGATGAAATTATTTTAAGACATAATCTAGAGAAAATCAAAACCATAGGAGATGCATATATGTGTGCTGGGGGTGTTCCTGTAAGGAATAAGACCAACCCAATCGATACAGTATTGGCAGCCTTGGAAATACAACGTTTTATGCTGCAGTTAGAGGATGAAGCAAAAGCGAACGGAGAAGATTTTTGGGAATTGCGTTTGGGAATAAATACAGGTGAAGTAACAGCTGGAGTAATTGGTAGCAACCGCCTTGCTTATGATATTTGGGGTTCCACGGTCAACCAAGCACAGCGCATGGAAATGATGGGAAAACCTGGAATCGTTAACATTTCTGGTGCTACCTACCACTTAATTGAACCGTATTTTCAATGTACTTTCCGAGGAATGGCTCCTTCTAAATCGAAAGGGGAAATTGAAATGTATTCGGTTGATCAAATTAAGCCAGAACTTTCAGTCAACGGAGAGGGATTAGTACCTAATGAGCGTTTTTATGAAATCGTAAACTTATACCTATACAGTTCCATCAATTATCAAAATGCAGAGGCGCACATCATGCGCGTTTTAAAACAAGGTTTATCGGAGAGTTTGTATTACCATTGCATTGAGCATACTTTAGATGTGGTTGGAGCAGTGGAGCGTATTGCTTTGAGTGAGGGCGTTACCAATGAGGATTTATTCTTGTTAAAGTCAGCTGCCACTTACCACGACGCAGGTTTTGTGGAGTGCTATGATAAAAACGAACCTATTGGAGCTAAAATGGCAGAGGAAATTCTTCCGAATTATGGTTATAATCAAGCCCATATTGATCGGATTAAAGAGTTGATTTTTGTCACAGAAATTCCTCATCAACCTAAAAATCTTCTGGAACAAATCATTTGTGATGCAGATTTGGATTACTTAGGTAGAGACGATTTTCATGAAATTGCCGATCGCTTGCGCAGAGAATTACGCGAACAAGGCAAGATCGATTCTGATCGCAAATGGGATGAGATGCAAGTATCCTTCTTAAAAATGCATCGTTATTTTACACCAACGGCTATAACTAGTCGACAGGAGAAAAAACAAAAGAACTTGGAAGAGGTCATTGCACGTTTGGAACAAAACGATTACAAGGATTAGTTGATTTAAGTTCTGTTTTATTCCACTTCAAGGTAGTACTTTTGCACTATGAAATTATTAAGCCTGCTACTCCTTACTTTCGTTAGCAAAGTGGCTATTTCACAAACGTTAATTGAAGCCTATACGGTTGCGGTGAAACCTCTCACCATAAATGGTCTACCAGGTATTCAATCGGCTTCGCTTGGGTATCATAACGATGAGGTAATTATTATTGGTGGACGATTGGATGGAAATCACCGCAGACAACCCAATGTAAGTTTTGATGCTGCAGGAAACAACAACCGCTTGTTCGTTATAAATCTGAAGACAGCTGAAATCTAGTCGTCAGGTTTGGAGCAATTGAATCCACAAATAGCGTCGAATCATGTGTTGTTTTTAGGTGGAATATCGCTTTATTACGATAGTTTAGGCGTTTTGGCTCAGGATAACAATGTTCCTTTCATTGAAACGGTTTCACGCGTTTTTATTGATGCAAATGGAAGATTAAAGGAGTATTTGTTGTCAACATAGATGCCGCAACGTTATGGTGCTGGAGTCTCCTTTGTTCCTTCGAAAAGTCCTCAATGGAACCGGAAAATTTATACTTGGAATTATCCGACAACGGATAGTTTGGAAATGGGGGTTTTGTTAGGAGGAATAAGTGCTGTTTCGAGAAATGTATTTTGGAATCACGAAGGAAAGGAAAGTGCTGCCATAAATACAGTTTACAAGGTATATTTAGTGCGAACGGATGCCAAACAAAAAGAACTGAAACAAAGCACCAATCCATTTTCGATGGAGATTTTTGAAGACCCAAAAGCCTTGCGTTTATATTTTGAGTTTAGTCTACCTGAAGTCGTTAAAATAACCCTACAAATCTTCGACAAAAACGGTAATGAAGTGATGCATACCGCTTAAAAACTTCAATGCCGGCAAACAAATCTGGAAAAATTTTCCAAAATACTTAGGATGGTACCTCTGTGTATTTACTTTAGAAGGGCACCCGGAATGGAATTGGGAACAGTGGATGTTGTATGATGAGTAGGTAACTTGTTTTAAACCAAACAGTTAGTTGAATGTAAAATAATTAACAAAAAGTTGCATAAATAAAAAATAGTTTTACATTTGGTAAAAATTACTTAAATTATGTTTACTAATCAAAATGCAAAATGCAAAATGCAAAATGCAAAATGCAACTTAATTAACTGTTTTACACTACTACTTGTTACAGGATTTTCGTTTAAAAGTTTATCTCAAACCAACACGCTACCAACCAACGGAAATGTCGGTATCGGAACTACTACACCAACTACCAAACTTCAAGTGAATGGTTCAGCACGAATCGATTCTACCTTAACCGTAAAAGATTCGATTGTTGTAAACAAAAATGCCCGTGTAAAATCTGATTTGAAAGTGGATGGAAAAGCTACTCTTAAAGGAGATGTGGTCATCAAAGACGGAACATTTAAAATAAAACCATTGGGAGACACATCTCTTTCTGAACCCGGAGTATTGTTGGTTGATGCGAATGGAAAAGTGACAAACGGAGGCGATGTAAAAAGTTTGGTTTATGCTGCTCCAGCAAATCCTGCTTTTCCGTGTTTAACAGATTTGAATGGGAACATAGTCTATACTGCGCCATATTGGCAAGCAACAGCCAATCCACAAAGTATGTTTTTGGTAAATACCAATTGTTCACCTGATCCACGATTGGGGGTTGGTGTGAAACCAGAATCGAAAGTGCATGTGCGGTTGGATATGAATTCGGATCCACTTTTTCATCCTTTAATTATAGATAAACGAGTAAGTTATAATCCGAATGCTCCAGTTCAAGTAGAAAAATTGATGCAATTGGATCATAACGGTTTGTTATATGCGCGTGAAATTAAAGTGAATTTAGAAACGTGGCCAGATTATGTATTTGAGGACGGTTATCAATTAATGACCTTGGAGGAATTACAAGCATACATCCAATTAAACGGACATTTACCCAATGTACCGTCAGCAGAAGAGATGAAAGCGCAAGGCGTTAATGTGGCGGAGACGAATGTGATGCTGATGGAAAAAGTGGAAGAGTTAACTCTATATTTACTTCAAGTGCAGCAACAGGTGAAGGACCAAGAAGCACTATTAACCCAACAAGCGGAGTTGTTGAAGCAGCAACAAGAAACCTTAAGATTACAGCAATTGTTATTGGAGCAATTGCAACAAACCACAACCAAACCCTAAACCATGAAACGTTTACTTTTTGTACTTGCGTTAGCTTTGGGAGCTCAAAGCTGGGGTCAGGTAGATACAGTCTTCTTAAGTCAAGAAAAATTAGCAGATACAATTTACAATGGATTATACACAAAAGTGCCTACTGGTTATCTTGCAAATAAACTATCACTATTGCCTTCCGATAGTTTACTGTTAAAAACAAATTCATATATTGGAGATAAAAGTAAAAAGTTTTCAGATGCTGATAAAATGATGCAATGGCTATATGAAATGAATCAAATTTCCATATCAAATAACCTTTTACCTAAAATGGATACAATATTTAATGAGGCATATACTTATGTAGGCGAGATGGAATTTGATAATGAAATAATTGTTATACCATTAGGAATATTTAATTTAAAATTTAATAGTATTGACGAGGAAAGAGGTTTAAATAATGGTGTTATTGGAAGAAATGGTTCAATATTTACTGATCTAAAACCCAATGACTCTTCTATCGTTTCAGAACTACAATCCAATTTTGCAGGCCCACTTTTTGATTATGTATCATCTGAACAAATGGGTCTTGTTGTAAGAAAAGATTTCTTTATAAGTAATACAAAATCTATTAATGATGTCGCCAATTTAAAATTGTATAGAGGGGATGTTTGGAAAGAAATAGATTTTGATGAAATTTTATTATTTACACCTTATAATGATTCAATACAACAATTTAAATTTCAAATAACTTACATAGATAGCACTATCCAAATATTTCATTTTTTGATACATACTCCAGAAAGTTATAATAATGCTAATGAAAAGGAACTGTTTGATCCGGAGGAGTGGGATGATGATCCGGATGAATATTTAAGTACTTGTTCTGCACTTGGAACACCTTGGTCTCCTGGATGTAAAAGCTGTGGAATGATACCAGATGATCAAGGTAATAAAATAAAGTGGTGTTTTATACCTTCTTGTTCAAGAGAAGGGTATGATGATGAACAGCCTGAAAAGCCTTATATTTTAGTTACAGGTTATCGTCCTCCAATGTTTGGCCAAAGTTTTAAAAAAACATGGAAAATATACAATGATGAACACCATAATTTACTTAATGATTTAAGAAATAATGACTATGATGTTATTATTGTAAAATTTAATATTGCAGCGAAACCTAACAAACATGGAATGGTTGAATCAGCGAATTTATTTGAAAAGTTTTTATTGCATTTGAATTTAAACATGAAAAAAGGAGGTTATTTTGAAAATATTATTCAAGGTTCATCCATGGGAGAAGAAATTGTTCGTTTAACTTTATTGCGAATGGAAAAAAAGCATCTAGTTATAGGTGATAATTACCCTCATCATCACTCTAGACTTAATATAGCTTATGATGCCAATTTTTATGGTGCAAATATACCATTAGGTTATCAATACCAAATATACAGTGCACATTATTATAAAACCAATTATTTTGGTGCAATCAATTATTTTTTAAGCAGCTTTTTATATGCAACAATAAATCAAAAAACATTTAAAGAACTTGTAGCTTATCATGCCGCAAGTTATAATGATAATATTTTTTCATACCCTAATCAAGTAATTGGATATACTGTACCAAATCACCATTGGAGAAGGCAAGGATATTTAAATGCATTAAGTGATGTTGATAATGGTGTTCATATTTTTCCGATGCCTGTGGCACCAAGAAATATTGCTATATCATTGGGTAAAATAAGTGGAAAAAATAGCGATAATAATGAAAAATTTAATAACGCTGGCGAGTATTGGCAAAATATTTCCATTTTAGGTTGGAAATTTAGAGTTGGAACTGCAAAGTACATGCCTCCAGGACAAACTTTTCAGATATTTAAAAGACAAATACCTCCAGTTTTTTTCAATCCTTTTTTGTCTTCTTGTAAACATGAGGTTAATGTTTCTCAAATGTTAGAGATAGACAATGTATCAGGCTCTTACATGACGGGTATCGGAAATTTTATTGCTGTATCTGATTGGACTTATTTTCCTTTGACGCAACTTTGGAATGGTAGGGCGTTTTACTCCCATAAATCAGTAGTAACTGCATTGGGTATTAATCCTAATGTATGGCCCACAGATGGCAGTATGAGTGTGAATGTTCAAGATTTGGGTTTGATGTATGAAAAAAGAACAATTAGTGGATTATTAATTGGATCCAACCACTTCGGTTACCCGAACCTTGGTCGTCCCAACGATCATTTTCAAATTACCCCTTTTGAAGCAATTTATATTGATGATAAAATAAATCCACATATAAAATTAAAGGACGATGACCCTTCTTATTTAGATTCATTAAATGGTTTTATACTAAACGAAGCAGAACCTTGGTATTTGAAACTTCAAAATCAAGAGGTAGGTGAAAATGCACGTGCTGACTACACATATTATGTACACCGTAGAGCAAGAAATTGGATTACGATTGGTCATTTGGTTACGCCTGCTACTGACCCAGGTGATTATGTAACTTTAGAAAATGCATTGGTAGATTTAAGGGCAGGAGAAGAAATTCAGTTAAAACCTGGGGTGCATTTCAAACCTGGATCTAATGTTCATTTGAAAATAGCGTATGACGATTGCCCACAAGAAAGCGGCCTGAAAACAATATCTTCTAAAAATCAAAATAGTAGGGCGTTAAACAAAACAGAAGACGACCGTATTATGGAAATCATAACTGAAAAACAGGTCGTTTTGTACCCAAACCCATCAGAAACAGGTCGTTTTACAATAAAATCTGAATCAATAACACCTATAACAAGTGTAAAAGTTTATTCTTTATATGGACAACTATTACTAAATATTGAAGGACTTGAAGCAAAAGAATACAAAACAGAGAAAAATTTACCAGCAGGTACTTATGTCATTGATGTTTTGATAGGCAATAAAAAAGAAACATTTAAACTCATTGTATTATGAAACAAATAGTATTTTTCACCCTATTCATTTTCCTATTTGGTGGTTGCACCAAATTCGGTAAAAATGTAACCATAAAAGGGAGAGTGCTTAATCCAATCACAGGGGAAGGAATAGAGGGCGCTGAAATATGGTTACAAAAGACCACTTTAGGACTTCCTGGTGGTTTAAAAACAGTAAAAAAAGTTACCTCCTCAGCTGACGGTTCTTTTGAGTTAAATAAGTTTGGTTTAGTTGGCTATAGCGCAATATGTGTTGTTGGTGATCGTTACCGATTGGGTTGGACACAAGACGGAGGTGCTTCCTTCACTGGCAACTTTACCTTGGATGTAAAAAAAGGAAAGGTGATGCATGCCGATTATTATGCGGTGCCTTATGGGAATTTGCAAATAAACCTAAAGAACTTGGCTTGTTTTGACACAAACGATGAACTGAGTATATATAGAACACATTCAATTTTTAATTTTTATGACCATGTTCCAAATCCAGCCATTTATATGGGGTGTGTCGATCAAACAGGCAATATGAACAAAGCACCTATGGGATGGTATAAATATTCCGGAACAGTAACGAAAAATGGTATGATTTTAACAATTAAAGATAGTATTTATTTAAATGAAGATGAAACTAAAGTATGGAATATTAATTATTAGCGGTTTATTCCTTTTTCTTCATTTTTCCTGCACCAAATTTGGGAAAAATGTTACGGTCAAAGGTAGAGTACTTAATCCAATCACAGGGGAAGGAATTGCAGGGGTAGAAATGAAAATGTGGAAAAATAAAATTTTTTCATTTTCTTCAGACGTAAAATTAGTAAAAAAGGTGACAAGTGATTTGAATGGATATTTTGAAATTGATAAATTAGGTCTTTCAGGATATGATTTAAAATGTGATGTATCTGGAGATTACTACCCATTGGGTTGGACACAAGACGGAGGTACATCCTTTACAGGCAACTTTACCTTGGATGTAAAAAAAGGAAAAGTAATGCATGCCGATTATTATGCTGTGCCTTATGGGAATTATAAAATAATAATCAATAACGTTAATTGCCAAAATACTACAGATACTATAATTTTAAAAAGAACAAATAAAGTTGAATCATTTTTAAATATAGATTGGATTTTAACGGGTTGTGATGGTTACAACTCTAGTTTTTCAAAAGTCCCAATGGGAACAATTTACACACATTATACAGTAATAAGAAACGGCGTTTCAGTTGATTACAATGTTGATTTTGAAGTTCTTCCCAATCAAGATAATATTCAAACAATTAACTACTAAATGAAAACACTATTCTCTATATTAATTTTTTGCTTGTTTCTTTTCTCTTGTGGGAAAGAAAGAAGTATTACGATAAAAGCCATAAATGCTGCCACAGGACAAGCGTATGCAGGTTTGGAATACCGAGTAGCCTCTTCACGAACGGGTATAAATGGCGAAAAATACCGAACAGAAGCATCGGGCGTGTTGGATGCGCATGGAATGGCTGTTGTGAATATCAAACAAAAAGATAGCAGAACCTATAGCGTACGTGTAGTGGAACCTGCAAATACCTGTTACAACAAAGAAATTACCCAGTATTTTGATAGTCCCTACGATGTAAACGGGACTTTTACCTTTGAATTTGCGGAGTGTGCGTATTTAATGCAGAATGTGAACAACATTAATTGCCAAGGAGGGGGAGATTACATGATTTTATATACAAAGAACCAGGTAAACAGTCTTGGAGTAACGGGTTGGGAGTTTTTTGGGTGTAATGGATATATTGGGGATCATTATTCAAGTGTACCTATTGGGAAGTACTATTTTCAGTGGGAAGTTACCCGAAATAGCATAACAAATACATACTATGATACTATTTATTTGAGTCCGGGAGAATATAGAACTTATGATATCAATTACTGATTATTGTTTGGTGTAAAATATTGTTTATGAAATGGATAGTTTTTTTGTTGTGTGTTGGATTATTGTTTTCCTGCGGGAAAAAACGCACCATTCATATTAAAGCGGTTAATGCTGCTACCGGTCAGTCTTACGCGGGGTTGGAATACCGTGTTGCCTCATCTCGCACAGCTGCCAACGGGGAAAAATACCGCACGGAAGCCAGTGGGGTATTGGATGGTAACGGAGAGGCGATGGTAACGATCAAGCAAAAAACAGGAAGAACCTACAGTGTGCGGGTAGTAGAACCTGCAAATACGTGTTACAATAAAGAAATCACCCAGTATTTCGATAGTCCTTACGACGTGAACGGGACTTTTACCTTTGAATTTGCGGAGTGTGCAATTCTTCAAAGAAAGGTCAAGAATATTAATTGTATTGATGCTAATGATAAAATTGAGATTTATATTGACAATACGGTACATTCATTAATTTCAACACCATGGACACTAAACGGCTGCGCTGATTATACAACAGTGCCTACTCAAGTCCCGATTGGCACGTATACATTACATTGGATTGTAACTAAAAATAATATTTCGAATGACTACTATGATACATTTACTCTCCAGGAAAATGAAAATAAACTGTATGAAATTGATTATTGATTTGGTTACATCATGAGATTTGTACTTGCTGTATTCTTAATGTTATTTATTATAACCTCCTGTGGTAAAAAACGGACCATTCATATTAAAGCGGTTAATGCTGCTACCGGTCAGTCTTACGCGGGGTTGGAATACCGAGTAGCCTCTTCACGAACGGGTATAAATGGCGAAAAATACCGAACAGAAGCATCGGGCGTGTTGGA
>JALRIV010000061.1 GCA_023255275.1 Crocinitomicaceae bacterium
AACTCCTTTGAAAAACGAATAGAAATTCATATGTTAGATGTGGATTTGGATATTTATGATCAAGAAATAAAAGTATCCGTTTTGGCGTTTATTCGAGAGGAGCAAAAATTTGCTGGACTAGAGGAACTAAAAACTAAAATCAAAGAAGATGAAAATTGGACTAGGAATTATTTTTTGCATTTGCAGTAGTTTATTCTTCGCTCAAGAAAAAGGATTGACGCTTGCAGAAGCTCGCTTAATGCATCCAGACTCTGTTTTACATTTGAATATTTCTAAACAAAAATTGACGAATTTACCGTCCGAAATTTATCAATACCGCCATTTAAAAACCTTGGATTTATCGAAAAATAAATTAGATCACCTTTCGGATTCTATTGCTGTTTTTAAGGAATTGATGAAAATAGATCTCGGTAAAAATAAGTTTTCCATCTTTCCTTTACCGCTGGTTAAATTAACGCAATTGGAGGAGTTAATTTTAAATCGAAATGCCATTAACGAGTTGCCCAATGCGATTTCGAACTGTCAAAAGTTGGAAAGAATTGATTTATGGGATACGCCGGTGAATATTTTCAACGATGGCATTTATGCAATTAAAACGTTAAAAGAAATTGATTTAAGCGGTATTGAATATACACAAGAGTTTCAAGAAAGTCTCCGATCCCATTTTGGCAATGTCAAATTAATTTTAGATCCTCCATGCAATTGCATGAAGTGATTACTGAAATTTAATTGCTTTCGAGGGCTTGATTCTTGTAATCATGTAACTTGGAATCAACAAGGCAAGTAAACAAATGACAATGGTTCCAATATTTAATAGAACCCAACTGAATAGGTCAAAGTGAAACGGGACTTCCTTCAAATAGTATACTTCCGGATCTAGCGTTAATAAGTGGAATTTCTTTTGTAATATGTAGATGGTTAAGGCGAAGCCATTGCCCCACAGAATTCCTCTCCAAATCAAATAAAAAGCATGGTATAAGAATATTTTCCGTATGGACCAATTCGTTGCCCCAAGTGCTTTTAAAATACCAATGAAATTCGAGCGAACAATGATCATGACTAATAAGGAACTGCTCATGTTGATGATGCCAATGAGAATCATTAAGACCAAAATGATGAGGACATTCACATCTAAAAATCCTAACCACATAAAAATGTCGGTTTGTTGGTCAATGATATTCGTGACGTGAAGGTTTAGGTCTGCAAATTCCGGACTCAACTCAATTAAATTTGTGATTTTTTTATGGCTTTGTTTCAGCAGATTCCAATCTTTGATGTTAATTTCGTATCCACCAATGTAGTCTTTTGAATTGCCTTCGCCATCCTTTTGCACGAATTTTATAAACCCTTTTTTGGTTTTAATTTGGTATTCATTTTCATTTTGCGTTGGATATTCCCGAACCAATTGATGTTCCTCGTTGAAAGCAAACGTATTTGATCCTTTATGAACATTTGAAATGCTTAAATAGGCCGTATCTCTAAAAGCTTTGTTTTTTTGGTCTTGTATGATTAATCGTATGGTCGTGTCTTTTTCAAGAAAAAAGGAGAAACCGCTGTATTTTTCAAATCCTTGTCCCCAATCATAAAGCAGTTGATGTTGGTTTTCAGTAGCATTTGCATAAACAATGAGCTGATCGTTTTTTAAGGTATCTGCAATACGAATGCGAGCCTTGATACCCCATTGATTCAGTTCTTGAATGATTTGAATATCCCCAAGTATTGTTTTTTTATCGAATTCTTCAAGCCCCGTTTCGTAAATTCCAGCAATGACGAAAAGTTTTAAAACCGGTTTGTTCTGCACGAAATAAGCCTTTATCGTATCTCTTGTATGGATTCCTAAATCTTTTTGTATTCTTTTTGAAATCAGAATTTCAGGTAATTGACCAGTTTCCCATTGAACAGGCATAGCACCTTCAGTCAATTGCTCTTTAAAAAAATGGGTATCGTAATCTGAATCTATTCCTTTTAATACTCCACCTAATATTTGATTTTGTTCTTCATCCTCAATCGTGACTTTGTGTTGCAGTAGAATCGGTTTATAAGCAACCCGTTGAATTTTCAATACTTCCGGATTTTTCTGAATTTGCTTGTATAGGTCTTGATGAAAAAGAATAGGGTTCGCTTCTTGAATATTGGTAGCTGAACCATCCATCACGAATAAATGGCTACTAAATCCGTTTATTTTTTCTTTTACCTCCGATTGAAAACCTTTGACTACCATAATAGTTATCAAATTAACAACAATAGATAGTGCAATACTTATGATGGCAATGCGGGTAATCGGTTTAGAAATTTTCTTACCTTGCACTTCATTTTTAAGAATCGTTTTTGATATGAAATTTTCGTATGCCAATTGGGGTATTTTTAGGTTGCTAAATTACATAAAGGTTTTATCGATAAAAAGTTTTTTTGTCTTTTTGATGAGCTCTTGTGGTGTTTTTGTCCATAAAAAGCAATCTTCCAGTTCCAAAGAAACTATTGTGATTCAACATACCCATTTGGCTACTGACGAAAATTGTGAAGAAACAGCCAGTGAGTTTCAAACGAAAAAACTGGTGCTTGGCATTGAACGCTTGCATGTCTACATGGATTCATTGAAAGATAAACGCATTGCCGTAGTTGCCAATCAAACTTCTGTGGTAAATGGGGTTCATTTGGTAGATACTTTATTGGCGTTGAATTTAAATGTCGTTAAAATTTTTGCTCCTGAACATGGTTTTAGAGGAGAAGCAGATGCCGGGGAACACGTCATGTCGACCATAGATTCTACAACCCAAATTCCGTTGATCTCGTTGTATGGAAATCATAAAAAACCGACACCAGCTGAAATGGATAGCATCGACATACTTTTGTTTGATATTCAAGATGTTGGGGTTCGCTTTTATACGTACATTTCCACGTTGCATTATGTGATGGAAGCTTGTGCTGAAAATCATACACAAATGGTGGTGTTAGATCGTCCAAATCCAAATGCGCATTATATTGATGGTCCGGTTTTACAGAAAGAATTTAGGTCCTTTGTTGGTATGCATCAAGTCCCCATTGTGTATGGTATGACCATTGGTGAATATGCTATGATGATCAATGGTGAACGTTGGTTGAGAGATAGTTTGAGCTGTCATTTATGGGTGGTTCCGTGTAAAAATTATAACCACAAAATGCGTTATGTTTTACCCATTGCCCCTTCGCCAAATTTAAAATCGGAGCAAGCTATTTTGCTATACCCAAGCTTGTGCTTTTTTGAAGCAACAAGCGTGAGCGTTGGTCGAGGAACTGATTTTCCTTTCGAAGTATATGGTCATCCCAATTTTCCGGATACTGCTTTTTCGTTCATTCCAACCTCACGGGTAGGGGCAAAAGATCCGATGTATGTAAATCAGAAATGCTATGGATACAACTTGTCGAAAGAAAAGGTGAAACGCAGTTATGAATTGAATTTAAGTTACTTAATTAAAGCAAAAGATTTATTAGGCGATACAATTCCGTTCATCAAACAAGAAGCTTTTTTTAACCGACTAGCAGGAACCAATACCTTATTGGAGCAGTTGAATTTTAATTGGACGGCAAGAGAAATCAGAGGAACTTGGAAAAAAGATTTGGAACAATTTAAACGCACGCGTCAACGGTATTTGTTGTATAAATAAAAAAAGCAAATCTTATTGATTTGCTTTTAGTTTCTCTGCACTCTCGAGTACCTTAGATTTTAACTCATCCATATATTCGCTCAGTTTAGAAAGCAATTCTGGCCTTGATGCACCAATCATTTTAGCTGCTAAAATACCTGCATTTTTACTGGCGTTTAAAGCTACAGTCGCCACAGGAATTCCATTAGGCATTTGTAGAATCGAAAGAATACTATCCCAACCATCGATGGAATTGGATGATTTTACAGGGACACCAATCACCGGAAGTGGCGTTAACGAAGCGGTCATTCCTGGTAAATGGGCTGCGCCACCTGCACCTGCGATAATCACTTTGATTCCTCTTAGATGGGCATTTTTAGCGTAATCGAACATTAATTCTGGTGTACGATGCGCTGAAACAATATTCATTTCATAAGCGATCCCGAACTCCTTCAAAATATCGGCTGCATCTTGCATGACCGGTAAATCCGAAGCACTTCCCATGATAATTCCTACCTCAATCATAATCTTTTTTTGTGCGAAGTTACAATATTAAACTACTTCTGTCAAATTTTTATGACCTTCCAAATTGTCAATTCCCCACTGATCTAATTCCTCCTTGGTCCATAATTCTGGGAAAAATATTCTTCGTTGGTATCTTGGGTGCATGTATTTTTGCCATTCACTTCCTCCGGTTGCTTCAGCAGATTTTTCCCCACTATTTAAATATTTTTTAGCTGCATTTAAATGATGCATCACCCAACTCACGTTCACGGTATGGTCGTAATGACGCATTGCGTTTACTAACATTACATTTTTTTGATCTGCTTCCGGTAAGGATTTAAATTTCGTCCAAAGGTTGATGGTATTGTATTCCTCCATGAAATGCAAAAATTCCGTTTTGTATTTCTTTTGGAAATTAGCCATGAGTTTATTCATTTTACCAGTCGCATGATCAATACCTGCTACTTGCCAATACAAATGATTGTAGGCATGTTCATAAGGTGTGTTGCGATCAATGGTTGCTCGGAAACGGAAATCGATTAAATTAATCAATTCTGTGGAAGCAAATTCAATTTTACGGTATTGGGCACTTTGGAATCCAGATGCAGGAGTTAACGTGTCTCTAAACTTCATGTATTGCTCCACTTCCATACCATCGCGCATGATGTCGAACGAATTCGATAACATATCAAAATAACGCGCAACACGATCCAAATGCATCGCAAATTTTTCAGCCGAAATACGTTCTAATTTTGCTACTTGATCAATTTCCCATAAGATCATTTTGAACAACAACTCGTTGATTTGGTGGTACATGATGAAAACCATCTCATCTGGAAGCTGGGTGCGCTGAATTTGCAAACCTAATAAGGCTTCAACTTGAATGTAATCCCAATACGTAATGGGTTCTGCATGCAATAATCCCGATAAATGAACGTCTGCATTTTGACCCATGGCAGCGTATTTTTCATCTATGGCTTTTAAAAGTTCTTCTCTTGTCATGGTAATAAAGTTAAGCAAATCTACTTTTTTATTCATCGCCAAAGTATGATTTTAATCATAAATTGAATTTTGACTTGAATTTTTAATATTGATTATAACCCATTGAAGGAATATCGGTACGCCTGACCTTTGTGACGCCCTATTGTGTATGGATTCCAGGAACTACTTGTTTTTAAAGCGCCGAATGGATAGCCTATACTTGAATATGTGTTCCGAGTGGTTTGCACATGCTAAAGGTAAACTTTTTTCAAATTGAACGCAAAAAAAAAGGAGCATGACTGCTCCTTTCTTCAATTGATCAAAACTTGTAATTACAAAGTTCCTCTTTTTTCTTGTTCTCTTTCGATGGATTCAAAAAGCGCTTTAAAGTTTCCTGCTCCAAAACCTCTAGCTCCCATTCGTTGGATGATTTCATAGAATAATGTCGGACGATCTTCTACTGGTTTGGTGAAGATTTGTAACAAGTACCCTTCCTCATCCGCATCAATCATGATCGCTAATTTTTCCAATTCGCCAAGATCTTCTTTCATCATCGACATGTGCTCACCCAATCTTTCTGGAATGGCGTCGTAATAAGATCTTGGGGGTGCAGATAGAAATTCCACACCACGTGCACGCAATTGTTTTACGGTTTCGATGATGTTATCTGTAGCTACTGCAATGTGCTGAACTCCTGGTCCTTCGTAGAAATCTAAATATTCTTCAATTTGAGAACGTTTTTTCCCTTCTGCGGGCTCATTAATTGGGAATTTAATGCGCCCGTTTCCGTTACTCATTACTTTCGACATCAACGCAGAATATTCAGTGTGGATTTGTTTGTCGTCGAATGAAAGGAAATTCACAAATCCCATCACATCTTCGTACCATTTTACCCACGTATTCATTTCTCCCCAACCTACGTTACCTACCATGTGATCGATGTATTTTAATCCTACCGGAGTTGGGTTGTAATCGCTTTCCCATTTTACGAAATTTGGAAGGAAAGGTCCGTCGTATTTTTTTCGCTCTACAAACATGTGAACGGTTTCCCCATAAGTGTAAATTCCAGCTCTTACTACTTCACCATTCTCATCTGATTCTACGGTTGGTTCCATAAATACTTTTGCGCCTCTTTTGGTTGTTTCTTCGAATGCTTTGCGTGCATCCTCCACCCAAAGAGCGACTACTTTCACCCCGTCGCCATGCTTTTTCACGTGCTCACCAATTGGTGAATCTGAATTCAAGGCAGTAGTTAACACCAAGCGAATTTTATCTTGTTTTACAACGTAAGAAACTCGATCTTTCATTCCAGTTTCTAATCCTGCATAAGCGCAAGATTGAAATCCAAATGCTGTTTTATAAAAGTGTGCTGCTTGTTTAGCATTACCTACATAAAATTCTACATAATCCGTTCCTAATAACGGTAAAAAATCTTGTGCGCCTTCGAAGATCTTCTCTAATCCATATTCAACGCTTTTTACTTCTTTTGACATCTGTTTATTATTTAATGTGTTTTATTTAATTATTCTACCCAAGATTTATAGTAATTTTCATCACTAATTTGAGCTGCCTGCTCTGTTACCATTAAGGGTTTGAAGGTATCCACCATCACCGCTAATTCTTGAGTTTCTTTTTTTCCAATGGATCTTTCCATCGCTCCCGGTGCAGGTCCGTGAACAATTCCCTTCGGGTGTAAGGTGATGTGTCCTTGTTCAATGTTGTTTCTCGACATGAAATCGCCATCTACATAGTATAATACCTCGTCTGAATCTACATTGCTGTGATTGTAAGGCGCAGGAACTGCTTGTGGATGGTAATCGTATAACCTCGGAACGAACGAACAAACTACAAACGTGGAAGTTTCAAAAGTTTGATGAATCGGAGGTGGTAAATGCACTCGTCCGGTAATTGGTTCGAAATTGTGAATGCTAAACGCATACGGGAAATTGTATCCATCCCAACCAATAACATCAAAAGGATGTGTCGCGTAAATCAATTCGTGAATCATTCCTTCTTTTTTAATTTTGATTAAGAAGTCACCTTTTTCATCGTGCGTTTCTAATTCGGTAGGTAATTTAAAATCGCGCTCACAGAATGGAGAATGCTCTAATAATTGACCTGATGAACTTTTATAGCGTTTTGGAGTATGGTAGGGCGCAAAAGACTCGACATAGAATAAACGGTTGTCTTCCGTGTCAAAATCAATTTGGTAAATCATCCCGCGTGGAATAATTAAATAGTCGCCATATTCAAATGGGATGTTTCCTAAAAAGGTTCTTAATTTTCCAGATCCTTTGTGGATGAAAATCATTTCATCGGCATCGGCATTTTTGTAAAAATAACTTCTTAATGATTTTCGAGGAGCTGCCAGTCCAATCGTACAGTCACTGTTAACCAACATCGGCGTTCTTGCATCTAAAAAATCATCTTGTGGTGCAACAGCAAATCCTTTTAAAAGTAACGATTTAATGTTTTTACCTTCGGCAATTTTTGGAGTGACATCATACGATTTCACAATCTCTTTCACTTGGGTAGGACGATGCACGTGGTACATTAATGAAGAATGGCTATTGAATCCTTCTGTACCAAACAACTGCTCGTAATAATACCCCCCTTCAGGTTTTTCAAAAGTCACATGTCTTTTGTTTGGAAACTTACCTAATTTATGATAAATGGGCATAGCATTTTGTTTTTATAATATGAATAACGGAAACAAAAGTAGAGCAATCATCAATTCAAAAAAATGATTTTAATCAGTTATTAAATTTAGGAATTTTATTTTCAATTCTCTAATTAATTGTAATTTTGCATTTTGCTTTTTTAAACACAGGTATGGAGAAAATTTTAATCATTGGATCATCCGGACAAATCGGAACGGAATTGGTTTTATCATTGCGTAAATTAAAAGGGAATGATCAGGTAATTGCCGCAGATATCAAGCCGGAATGTCCAGATGCTCTTAAAAACGGACCATACGTGGTGTTGAATGCTCTTGATCGCGAGAAAGTGCGTCGTTTCATCATCGACGAACAAATCACCCAGGTGTATCTTTTGGCCGCTTTATTGTCGGCTACTGCAGAGAAAAATCCTCACTTCGCATGGGAGTTAAATATGGAAGGTTTGTTTACCATTTTAGAGTTGGCAAAAGAAGGACATATCCAAAAGATTTTCTGGCCATCTTCCATTGCGGTTTTTGGTCCAACCACACCGCGAGTAAATACGCCGCAATATACCGTAATGGAGCCTTCAACGGTTTACGGTATTTCCAAACAAGCAGGTGAACGTTGGTGTGAATATTACTTCAATAAATTTGGAGTTGACGTGCGCAGCATTCGCTACCCAGGATTGATTTCATACACTTCCTTACCCGGTGGAGGCACAACGGATTATGCAGTAGATATTTTTTACCAAGCGAAAAAAGGAAGGAAGTTCTCGTGTTTTCTGAGTGAAAATTCTGGTTTACCGATGATGTATATGGAAGATGCTATTCGCGCGACTATTGAATTGATGGAGGCGCCGAAAGAACAGATTAAAGTAAGATCCTCTTATAACCTTTCAGGTATTTCCTTTACACCCGCAGAATTGGCAGCCGAAATTAAAAAGCACCTGCCTCAGTTTGAAATCGAATATGCACCTGATTTCAGACAAGCCATTGCAGATTCTTGGCCGCAATCGATTAATGATGATGCCGCAAGAATGGATTGGGGATGGAAAGAAAAATACCCACTTTCGAAAATGGTTGAAATCATGTTGGAGCATGTAAATCCAGATTGGGTTCAGTAAAAATACTAACAAGTTCATCGAAGAAAATCATTGTTTTGTCGAAAATATTGACTACTTTATCTATTTTCTGTTGGACATTCAAAAAAATAATTCTACTTTAACTTCAAGTTAATTACAAATGAAACAAGCACTACTTATTTTTATTTCTCTTTTTGCATTTCTTAGCGAAGTGAATAGTAAGTCGTTGTTTCATATCCACAAGACTCAAGACGAAATCAATAAAAAAGACGCAGAAGGTAAAAAACAAGGAAAATGGATTTTCTTTGGGAAAGACCGTCCTGCTGAAGGGTATCCATCTGAAGGGAAAATTGAAGAGGGACATTACCGTGATGATCGCAAAGAGGGATGGTGGATTCGCTATTATAACGATGGCCAAACTCCTAAGTTAAAAGGGGAGTACAAAAACCATCGTCCAAACGGCGCCTTTATTAAATATTATCCAAACGGAAAAGTGCAAGAACGCGGAACCTTTTCCAGAAACCAATACAAGGATTCTTTATTAAGATACCATGAAAATGGAGTGATCGAATATGCTGCTGACTACAATAACGAAGGCAAGGAAAGCGGAAAAGTAAAATATTTCTACGCCAATGGTCAAATTGAATTTGAATATGATGCGGTAGATGGCGTTGCTACAGGAAAAGCAGTACGTTATTATGAAAATGGAGATATCAAGGAGGTGATTTTTTACTCTGCAAGCGGCGAAGTAGAAAAATCTGAAAAAAGAGAAATGGTGAAACCTTCTATTAATGTAACTCAAAATAAAGCTACGGGAGAAACAGCTCCAAAAATCGGAACGCCCAGAACGAAGGGACTTAAGTTTGCTCCAAATGGATATAACAAATGCTACAACGCCAACGATGATATTTGGCAAGATGGTGAATTCAAAAATGGAGCACTTTGGGATGGTAAACTCTATGTTTACGATAAAGACGGCATCCTCCTTAAGGTAAAAGTCTACAAGAATGGGGTATACCATTCGGACGGACAGCTGTAGATTCTTTTAAATCGAATGATTTATTTCATGAAGCTTAATGGTTAGATTCTTGCGTAGCAAATGCAAACAAATCTTGATTCACGCTAACGTAATCTAATAAGTCTAAAATTTCTTGGTAATCAAAAGAAGTTACCAATTTCATTCGGTAGTCTTTAAAATGGGAAATACCTTTAAAATAATTGGTGTAATGCCTTTTCATTTCAGCAATACCCAATCGTTCCCCTTTCCATTTAACCGACATTTCCAGATGCATTTTAGCAGCTTCAACACGATCTGCAATGGAGGGTGGAGCTAATTTTTCGCCAGTTGCTAAATAGTGTTTGATTTCGTTAAAAATCCAAGGATAACCAATGCTTGCTCTACCGATCATAATGCCGTCTACACCAAATCGATTTTTGTAATCTAATGCTTTTTCTGGTGAATCAATATCGCCGTTTCCGAATACCGGAATCTTCATCCTCGGATTATTTTTTACCGCAGCAATAAGGCTCCAATCGGCCTCTCCTTTGTACATTTGAACGCGGGTTCTACCATGAATCGAAATTGCCTCGATACCGATGTCTTGTAGACGCTCAGCAGCATCAACTACATTTTTAGATTGTTCATCCCAACCCAATCTGGTTTTAACCGTTACAGGAAGCTTGACTGCTTTCACAATCTCTTCTGTCATTTTAACCATTTTGGGGATGTTTTGTAAAATTCCAGCCCCAGCACCTTTACAAGCGACCTTCTTTACTGGACATCCATAATTAATATCCAATAGATCAGGGTTGGTTTTTTCAATGATTTGGGCAGCTTGAATCATGCTATCGATTTCCGAACCGAAGATTTGAATG
>JALRIV010000062.1 GCA_023255275.1 Crocinitomicaceae bacterium
ATGACGAATCGCTTCAAAGCAGCTATGGCAGGTGCACCGGTTTCAAATATGTTTTCAGCTTATGGAGGCATACGTTGGGGATCAGGAATGAATCGTCAATTCCAATATGAAAAAGGACAAAGTAGAATTGGTGCTACCATTTGGGAAAAACCTGAGTTATACATTGAAAATTCTCCATTATTTCATTTACCCAAAGTGAATACCCCATTG
Organism: Crocinitomicaceae bacterium; assembly: GCA_023255275.1. Lineage (GTDB taxonomy): Bacteria > Bacteroidota > Bacteroidia > Flavobacteriales_D > Crocinitomicaceae > JALRIV01. The sequence continues at coordinate 211 of JALRIV010000062.1, forward strand.
TTAATTATGGCCAATGACATGGATGACGCAGTGCCTTGGTATCAAGGAATTGAATTGTTTACTACCATGAAAAGATTGCAAAAACCGTGTTGGATGTTAAATTATAATGATGACAAACACAATTTAACCAAAATGGCCAATCGCATCGATTTAAGTATTCGCATGCGTCAATTTTTCGATCATTATTTACTCGACAAACCGATGCCTAAATGGATGTCCGAGGGATTACCAGCCACCGAGAAAGGAAAAACTTTAAACTATTAACCGATGAAATTTAAACAAGAAATTATCATTCAACAACCTATCGAAAAGGTAATTGAATTATTTAACGATCCAGAAAATCTTAAAAAATGGATGTCTGGATTGGTTTCTTTTGAACACCTCCATGGAAATCCTGGCGAAGTAAATGCGCAATCTAAATTGATTTTTAAAATGGGGAAACGAAACATTGAAATGATTGAAACCATCGAGGTAAGCAATTTACCACATGAATTAAGCGGTACCTATCAAGCTGGTGGTGTCTTCAACAGAGTGAAAAACTTTTTCGAACCAATTGATTCGAACAACACCCTATACCAAACCGAAAATGAATTTCAATTTAAAGGATTCATGAAGATCATTGCATTCCTCATGCCCGGAGCTTTTAAAAAGCAATCGTTTAAATACATGACCGATTTTAAAGAATTTGCAGAGATTTCTTAATTCAAATGTTCATCCTAATTCAGGATTATAGTTAATTTTGTTACATGAGTAAAAAGGGAATAGCCATTTTAGGTTCTACAGGTTCGATTGGAACCCAAGCATTAGAAGTCATTGAAAAATATCCTGATTTTTTTGATTTACAAGTGATCACCGCCGAGAAAAATGCGGAATTACTCATTGAGCAAGCTTTAAAATTTCAACCCAACGCAGTAGTTATTGGGGATGAAACCAAATATCAGCACGTCAAAGAAGCGCTTGCGAAAGAACCTATACATGTGTACACCGGGGCAGAGGCACTTTGTCAAGTCGTTGAAATGACTGAAGTACATATCGTTTTAACCGCTTTAGTTGGCTATGCCGGACTCAAACCAACCCTTAGTGCGATTGATGCTAAAAAGGACATTGCTTTAGCCAACAAGGAAACCTTAGTGGTTGCAGGTGAATTAGTCACCAAAAGAGCACGAGAAATGGGGGTAAATATATATCCTGTCGACTCAGAGCATTCGGCTATTTTCCAATGCTTAACAGGTGAATTTCATAATCCGATTGAAAAGATCTACTTAACCGCTTCTGGAGGTCCGTTTAGAGGATTTACTCATGAGCAATTGAAATCAGTTAGTTTGGAACAAGCCTTAAAACATCCCAACTGGAGTATGGGCGCAAAAATCACCATCGACTCGGCATCCTTAATGAATAAAGGTTTAGAGGTTATTGAGGCAAAATGGTTATTTGGATTGAAACCAGAACAGATTGATGTTATCGTTCATCCGCAATCTATTGTCCATTCTTTGGTGCAATTTACAGACGGAAGTATGAAGGCGCAAATGGGTTTACCCGATATGAAATTACCTATTCAGTATGCACTGACCTACCCTGCTCGTTTTCAAACGGATTTTCCTCGTTTTAACTTTATGGATTACCCTCAATTGACATTTGAGCAACCGGATCGGAAAGTTTTTAGAAATCTGGATTTAGCGTATGAAGCCATGGAGATGGAGGGAACAGCCGCATGTGTATTAAATGCGGCCAACGAAATCCATGTGGCTGCTTTTTTAGAGCGAAAAATTTCGTTTTTACAAATCGCTGAGTTCAATGAATATATCTTGAAAAAAGTGGAAAACATCCTTCAACCTACCTATGAACATTATGTAGAAAAGGATCGTGAAGCACGAGATTTGGCCTTGCAGAATTTAGGTTCGCTTTAACGGTAAAAATTCATTTCTTCGATGTACTTTCTAACGGGATCTGTTAACAAATAGCGCACATCTTTCTGATCTTTAATCGATTGGCGTACAAAGGAAGCAGAAACTTTCATGACAGGTGCATCTTCGCAAAAGATGATGTTTTCATGATCTTGGTACTGTTGAATCACATTTGAACCAATTTCCATCACTTCGATTTCTTCTTGAGCTGTTAACACTCGAGGATATACATATATTTTGTGATGGGATAAGATTTGTTCGTAATTAAACCATTTATGCAAGGTTCTTAAGTTATCCTCTCCCATAATCAAAGCGAATTCATTATTCGGATATTTTTCAATCAAGTGCGCTAACGTGGTTGATGTATAACTGGGTTTTTGCAAATGGAATTCAATATCACTTGCGCGCAATTTAGGATTTTCATCAATGGCTACTTTTACAATGGCAAGACGATGAAAATCAGGTAGCAATGAATGTTTAACCTTAAGCGGGTTTAAAGGCGTTACCACCAACCATACTTGATCTAAATCCGTATAATCCGCCATATAGTTAGCAATCACTAAATGCCCGACATGAATGGGGTTAAAAGTGCCAAAATACAGTCCTACTTTCATTTTTTTAGAAATTCATTTACCTTTTCGTAGGCTAAATTACAGGCTTCTTCTAGATGGTCATTGACAATCACCTCATCAAAATGACTTACCATTTCTAATTCCTGATGTGCTTTAGCCATACGTTGTTGTATTTTGTCCTCAGTTTCCGTCGATCGGTAGCGCAAACGTTTTTCAAGTTCTTCGTAGCTTGGCGGTTGAATGAAAATAGCCAATGCATTCTCTTTGAATATTTTTTTCAGGTTTAAGCCACCAATGACATCCACGTCAAAAATAACCGCATGACCCATTTCCCAAATTCGTTCAACTTCAGACTTTAGTGTTCCATAGAAATTATTCGTATACACCTCCTCCCATTCAATGAAAGCATTTTCTGTAATCTTTGATTTAAAGCCCTCAAGACCAAGAAAATAATAATCAACTCCATCTTGCTCATTTGGTCTAGGATCTCTACTGCATGCAGAAATCGAGAACGTTAACGGCAACGAACGCTCCAACAAATGACGAACGATTGTCGTTTTACCTGCCCCTGATGGTGCCGAAAAAATGATACATTTACCCGTTGAATTCATATCCAATTAAAGCGTATTTAAGACTTGTTCTTTTATCTTTTCGAGATTATCTTTCATTTCTACCACCAATTTCTGCATGCCAGAATGATTACTTTTACTTCCGAGCGTATTAATTTCTCGACCAATTTCTTGCGTGATAAATCCGAGTTTTCTTCCCGAATTTTCCGTCTTCATCGTTTCTAAAAAATAATCCAAGTGATTGGTCAATCGCATTTTTTCTTCAGAAACATCTAATTTCTCGATGTAAAAAATCATTTCTTGCTCCAATCGATTTTGATCGATATTTGCATTCCCTAATTCGTCCAACCCTTTTTGAATGCGTTCTTTGATGGTTTGAATGCGTTCTTGCTCGAATTGAGGAACCGCTAGTAACAAATTGCGAATATTCTCAATACGCAGCACAAATTCTTTTTCTAAAGCTTCTCCTTCCTGTCTTCTAAATGCCTTTAGCTGCTCACACGCTTGTTTCGCTAAGGTTAATATCCAGGTTTTTTCTTCCTCCTTTAATTCCTCTTTATCGTTGTTGAAAACATCTTGCATACGCACAATAAGAGAAAGGTAATCTTCACTTTTTTCGCCGATAGCATCGTTGAACGCTTTAAAATCTTTATAGTATGCCTTAGCTAAATCTTGATTGAGACTAAAAGTTTTTAAATCACCTGAACTGTCAATGTTAATGGAAAAATCGATTTTCCCACGGTCTAAAAGATCTCCAATAATTTTTCTAAAATCCGACTCTAGTTCTCGGTAATAAAGGGCTATTCTCGGCGTTAAATCGAGTGATTTACTATTCAAGGAACGCACCTCAATTGAAACCTTTTTTGTTTGGAAATTAGCGGTCACCTTTCCGTAACCTGTCATTGAATATATCATGAATTTTTACTTTATCGTTTAATTAAGCGCCATTTACTTTTTAAAACCGTTGAACGAAAGTCATCTAACTTTTCCGTAACGCCTTTGTTGGCTAATTTTTGCATGAATTTAAAAGTACCTTTACCTTGTTTATAATCCATTTCATCCTCAAAAATTGGGATGATAGAAATAAATCGAACGGTTTGGTTTTGAATTTCAATTGGAGCTAACACCTCTTCCAATAAAATGGGATTACTCAAAATAAAATGATTTTGGCGCATTGTAGGTGAAAGGGATTTCATTTCTGCTCCACATTGCATCGTATGTCCATGACCAAGCCAAGTGTCATTATTTTTCAAATAATTAGCCAACCTGTTAATCCAATGAAAAACCCAATTCATGTTTTCGTTTTCTAGATCATGAATATCCCAATAACTAGGCAGACAAAAATACAATTCAATGCGATTGTTTTCTACCTCTGAATCAGGGGTATTCATAACTTTGTCAGACAAACCATTGGTCATCAAAACTTGCAACTTACCCTTCCATTCAACATCCAATAAAAGAAGTGGAAAATCAAAATGATTCAATTCTTGAATTCGATGTGCGCCTATGCGCTTGGAAAGTTCAATACTTAAGTCTGACATACCACAAAAGTAATGCTTTTTTTTAGAATTTTAGGTCAAAAAAAAAGGAGCTAAATGCTCCTTAGATTATACGTATCCTTTTGTTTTGGCCCACGTACTTAATTGAGCCGCATTTGGAATTTCTAATTTCTTAAGAATGTTGTGGCGATGCGTTTCTACTGTTCTTGGAGAAATGAACAACTGGTCACCAATTTGTTTGGAGGTAAGACCTTGTGTAATCAATTTCACAATTTCGATTTCCTTATTAGTGAGCTCCTTTTTGGAAGTTTCATCATTGATGTTCAATAGCGAAGCAAAATAACGATCCTTAATTTCATGAGCAATATACACTTCATTTTTCATTACGGTGTGGATGGCTTCAATTAATTCCGTTTTACTTGTGTTTTTGGTCAAATACCCCTTTGCACCACTTGACAATAATTTTTTAACATAACCAATGTCATCGTGAAGGGATAATCCTATGATTTTCACCTTGGCTAATTTTGAGGCAATTTGATTACAAGCTTCAAATCCACTTCCTACGCTTAAATTGATATCCATCAGAATCACGTCAGGTTTTAATTCTAAAGCCATTTTAACTGCATCTTCTTCATTATCTGATGAACCAATTACTTCGATATCAACGGTCGATTTAAGTAAAGCTTTCCATGCCTCTACAACTAATTGATGGTCATCAACTATGAAAATTTTTATAACGTTATCCATATTTAGTGGTATTTTCATTAAAGATAAAACCTTTACAGACAAAAACAAACAATACGCAAATAAAAATGTGTTTTTTTATAAAAATCAATACGTATAATTACTTACAGTAATAAATAATGAAGTAAAGCTTCTAAGAATTCGTCGATTTTTTCCGCATGCACCCAATGCCCTGCACCATTGATGGTTACCAATTCTGCATCAAACACGATTTCTTCAATTTCAGACCAATCTTCATCCAAGATATAATTGGATAATGCACCACGAATAAATAACGTAGGGATAACAATTTCTTTTGGGGGAATAGCGGCTAAAATTTCAGACATCGATGCTTCCAGAACGGATAAATTCATTCGCCAAGCGAGCAATCCCTTTTCTTTCCAATACAAATTCTTCAGGATAAATTGAACAACGCCTTCATTTTGAAGTTGACTTCTTAATAGGGCAGCTGCCTCGTTTCGCGTTTTCAATTGATCTAAAGGCAATTGATGTAACGCATCTAAAATGTGTTGATGATGCGGTGGATAAGATTTCACACCCATATCTACCACTACCAATTTTGTTAATTTTTCGGGATATTCTTGTGCAAAATGCAAAGCAACTTTACCTCCCATCGAGTGGCCGACCATCACCGCATGATTGATGTTTAATTGATCCATCAAGTTTGCTACATCTTGCGCCATGAGTGCGTAGCTAAAATCATCGCTCCAAGGTGAATGACCATGATTTCTTAGATCAACTGTAATGACTTGAAAGTAATTTGCCAACACTTTGGCTTGACTTTGCCAATTATCTGAAAAACCAAATAATCCATGCAAGATAATTAACGGCTTACCTTCCCCATAAATTCGATGAAACAATTGCATGGTACAAAGGTAAAAAAAGGAGTTGAAAGATTTATTAATATTAAGACTTAAAGCTTTACTGATATTTTTTTATCGCAGTTCCATCTGTATATTCAATAATAATAAATCCTTGATAATGATCATCTACGATTTGGCCTAATGTATTATATTTTGCTTTAATTTTTTTTCCATTTATGGTGTTATTAATAGAAATCATACCTAAATTTTTAGTTGTTCCGTCAAAATCGGTCTGAGATAAACGGTAATAATTTATCATGTTCTTAGAAAACTTCCTATCTATGAACTCATAAGAAATCATTTCATTAGATTGAGCAGCGCCAGATTGTTCGTTTATCATTTGCCAATTTTGGGCATCAATACTAGATTCTAATGTAAAATAAGCATTGTTGTTTTCTGTAAATGTACTCCAAATCAATTGATTACCATCACCTATAAACATTCCGGTAAAATCTTTTAATTCCACAGACAAAGGAATTGGATTACAATTTAACAAATTTGGGACTGAAAATGTCCAATCTAAGGAAAATGGAGTTGAATTGGCTGTAAAATTATTGATCATCATAATATACATTTCTCCAGCATTCACTTGTAAAGATTTTATCCAAGTTGAAGTGCCTCCTGGGTTTGAAGTGGTATTAGTAACTGCTGCAGATGTGGAGGGATTTAATGTCACCATTCCTGTTACTCCATTTGCACCTGATGCATTACAACGTATTGGATTCCCTAAGGAATTGCAATTCGCATTTGGACCCCAAATTAAAAAATCATAATCTACATTTGGATCAGAAGGTGTTAAAATAAATTCCAAAGTTCCAGATGTTGTTGCTTGAAAATAGTACCAAGAAGATTCATCCTCATCCTCTGAAGTTCCTCCAGCTAAACATCCATAATTTGAGGTGTTAATTTCTTGAATTCCATATCCATTGCTATTTCCTGACATTGTTTGGTCATCACAAACTTGCATTGCACCTGCACAATCTTGAGAAGAAGGGGCCGTACATACCCTTGAAATTGTAAATGTACCTTGCACATTGGCTGTATTATCAAAATAAGAAACATAAATGAAATATGTTGTTCCATTAACCGTATTGAAAGATTGAATCTCAGGATTGGAAGCCACTACAGCATCCAAACAATATAATTTAGTTAAACTCCCGCAAGAGCCGGAATAAATCCCTACACCGGTGTCAAAACCACCAGTTTCTTGAACCGTAATCGTGGTATTATTCCCATCTCCAACAAAAGAATACCATACCCCATAATTATTTATTTGAGAACCACAATTTGAAGGGGCAGTTTCACTCACTGCTCCTACTGTGGTACCCGCTAAACTACTAGTGCCGCAAGGCAAAGGCGTTGCATTGGCACAGGCATCATTTGAGAGGCATGTTCTTGAAATGGTGAATGCTCCAGTGGTTGTTGTTGTTCCAAAATATCCTACATATATGAAATAATTTACCCCTACCACTGTTGTAAAAGAATAAATTTCAGGATCCGAAGCCCAATATTCATCTAGACAAATGATAGAAGTGAAACTTCCACATGAACCACTCATTAAATTAAATTCTGTATCAAGATTTACATTTTGTACTGTTATGGTCGTAGAACTTCCATCACCAATGAACTTATACCATACACCATAATTCGAAACACAACCAGCCCCGGGTGAAGTTTCACTCACCGCTCCAACCGTGGTTCCTGCCAAATTGGTTGTCCCACAAGGAAGATTGATTGCATTGGCACAAGCATCGTTGGCGGGCTGAGCGTAGGCGAATGGGAGAAGAAAAGCAAATAAAGCAGCTAAAAATAGATGTTTAGTAGTAGACATGGTTTTGTTTTGTTCAGTTTAATTTTTTAATTTAAGCAAGGTAAATATAATGTTTTTTTTTTAACGAATCTTCAAATCATTGAAATTCAATCCAATACAATCCTTTTTTTCACATATTGAATTCGAATGTAAATTACAATTTTAAAAGGAATCGTTTTGAGATGAATGAACAAAACCTACGTGTAAATGAATATTCATAATAAGTATATCTACGCATTCGTTAAAAACGAACACTTCAATGCACCCTAAACTTGGAAAGATGAATCAGATTAAATACCTTTGTCTCTCATGTATCAGTTCATTGTAAATATCCTTGATATTTTTTATCCATTATTTAAAAAAATAATGAATAAGCGTACCTACCATTATCTTGCTATTGGGGGTGGAAAAACAGTGTTGTCGCTATTTCTATACTATTTTTCGCTGCATACCCTGCTTGACAAACAAAATTTAGATCTTGGTTTCATTGAATTCAAGCCCCATATCGGCGCACTTTTCCTTTCCTTTGTCATCGTGTTTCCGATTGGCTTCCTCTTAAGTAAAAATGTGGTTTGGCATGAAAGCAATTTACCATGGAAAAAACAATTCAGTAGACAAATGACCTTCGAAATTCTAGCCATTGTCTTCAATTATGTGCTTCTTAAATTATTTGTTGAAGTGTTCTTCTGGTGGCCTATGCCGAGCCAAATTATAACGACGATAATTATCGTAATTTTCAGTTACCTCTCACAAAAATACATCGCCTTTAAAGTGGTTAAACATTAAGGATTCATCTGCAGATAAGATTGCAAAATAATTGTTGCGCTGATTTGATCCACCAACCCTTTATCTTGTCGTTTTTTCTTCTTTACTCCACCATCAATCATTGATTGAAAAGCCATTTTCGAAGTAAATCGCTCATCCATCATCACGATTTTACAAGTGGGAAATTCCTTTTCCAAGGCTTCTCTTAGCATACGCACATTTTCAGAAATATGAGCGTCTTCCATATTCAAACGCTTAGGTTCCCCTAATACCACTACAGCTACTTTCTCTTGAGGAATTAACGTTTTTAGAAACTCCATTAAAGTCCTTGAATCGACTGTGGTTAATGGAGATGCGATGATGTTCAACGTATCCGTTATCGCTATTCCTGTTCGCTTTAACCCAAAATCTATCGCAATAATTTTAGACATTCAAATTGTTTTAAATCAAAAGTACATAAACCTTTTTTATCTTTGTTAAAAATGTAAGAAATGAGATCAATAATTGAAAAAGCTTGGGAAGATCGAAGTCTGTTGGCACTTCCTGAAACCATCCAAGCGATTGAGCATGTAATAGAAGAAATTGACAAAGGAATCATCCGCGTTGCTGAACCCCTTGAAAATGGAGAATGGCAAGTCAATGAATGGGTCAAAAAAGCAGTTGTGATGTATTTTCCGATTCGAAAAATGGAAACCATTGAAGTCGGACCATTTGAATTTCACGATAAAATGGCTTTGAAAAAAAATTATGCATCCTTAGGTGTGCGCGTAGTTCCTCATGCCATTGCACGTTATGGTGCTTTTGTGGCTTCAGGTGTAATCATGATGCCCTCCTATATTAATATTGGTGCTTATGTCGATAGCGGAACTATGGTCGACACATGGGCTACTGTTGGATCTTGTGCGCAAATTGGAAAAGATGTCCATTTGAGTGGAGGTGTTGGGATTGGAGGAGTACTAGAACCTTTACAAGCGGCACCTGTCATCATTGAAGATGGGGCATTTATCGGTTCAAGATGTATTGTCGTGGAAGGTGTTCGTGTAGGAAAAGAAGCTGTTTTAGGAGCAAATGTGGTGCTCACTAAATCGACTAAAATCATCGATGTTACGGGAAACGAGCCGGTAGAGCATAAAGGCTATGTTCCAGAACGCAGTGTTGTCATCCCTGGATCATATACGAAATCGTTTCCTGCAGGAGATTTTCAAGTACCATGCGCTTTAATCATCGGCCAACGAAAAGCAAGTACCGATTTAAAGACTTCCTTGAATGATGCGTTAAGAGAGCATCAAGTGGCAGTTTAAAAGTTTTCAACATAAAAAAAGGGAGATTAAATCTCCCTTTTTTATATCCTTTTTCAAGCCTAATTAAGCATGGTTTTGCAATTTAATTAAGTTCAATGCAGAACCCGCTTTAAACCATTCAATTTGCGATTCATTATACGTATGATTTAAAGAAATATTTTCTTTTGAACCATTCGCATGAACAATCTCCAATGTTAAAGGCTTACCTGCTGTAAAGCTTTCTAAGTCAATAAAATTAAACGTATCATCTTCTAAAATTTTATCGTAGTCTGCTTCGTTTGCGAAAGTCAA
>JALRIV010000063.1 GCA_023255275.1 Crocinitomicaceae bacterium
AGCCAATGCTTTACAAGGGTTTTCAAATCAAGGGTTGACCGTGGAACAAAAAAATGGTAAAATCTATGTCAGCATGGAGGCGAAATTGTTGTTTCCATCAGGAAGTGTAGCCATTCAGGCTGAAGGTAAAAAGGCCTTAATTCAATTGTCGCATGTATTGGAGCAAGAAAAAGACCTTGAAATCATAGTAGAAGGACATACCGATACCGATAAGTTGAAAAACACAGTTCATCCAAAAAGCAATTGGGAATTGTCTGTATTGAGAGCTACTGCGGTCGTAGAGTTGATGTTAGACAATTCGAATATGTTGCCAAATCAATTGATGGCAGCGGGAAGATCAGAATTCATACCTGTAGATAAAAACGATAAAGCAAAGAATCGCCGAATTGAAATTATCATTTCGCCAAATTTAAATGAATTGTTCGAGATTATTGGAAAGTAATATTTGCAGTTAAGTACGTTTTTTAAGGATACTACTCAGGTAATTCGCAATAAATACGCCAAGTAAAACGACCAGCATGGCAATCACTTGGTGGTAATGGATGCTTTCCTTAAAATATAAGCCGATAAAAACAGCAACCATAGGGATAAAGTACGTGACACTGCTTGCAAATAAGGTGTTCGAAAGCGCAATTATTCGATTGAAAATGATCAATGCGATGGCTGTCCCGAAAACGCTTAGTATGGAGATAAACAACAAACCTTCTTTTGCAAAAGGATTGGTTTGTATGGTGTTTAGGGTGTCGAAATAAAAGAATGAACCAATACTTGGTACTAAAAGTATTAAAAAGGCAATACTGGAAATGTCAACAGCATTGATATGTCCTAAGGTGTTTTTAATCGTATTCAAACTAATCCCATAGAGAAATGTAGCTAAAACAATCGCGAAGACATGTGTAAGCGAAAGATCCGTATTAGCCGATTGACCACTTAATAATAGTCCACCCAAACCAATGGTTCCAATTAAAATCCCAACGATTTGAAAAACGGTAAGCGGGTATTTAAAAACAATCACGCTTATGAGTAGCGTAAAAATGGGTGTGCAACTGTTTAGCATTCCCGCATAGCCTGATGAAATTTTGGTTTCGGCAAAAGTAAATAAAAAGGCAGGAAAGAAGTTTCCGCAAAATCCAACAATGGCTAACAACAGAAAATCCTTCTTGCGCTTGATTTTTTTAAAGGCTTGAATGCCGAAAGGAAGCAGTACTAAGGAAGCAATAAGCATGCGTAAGGCCCCAACTTGATTACTGTTAAAAATGGCATCGCCATCTAAGGTATACATCCCTCTTTTCATTAAGATAAAGGACCCTCCCCAAATACCTGCGAGAAGGAGGAGTAAACTCCATTTTTTAAATTCTGTCGACATAAATGCAAAGGTAATCTAATTTCAGATTTGAAACTAAATCGATGGAAAAGTAACGAGATTTATAAACATGTTGAAAAGTTTACCACTTTTTACCACATTTCTAACTTCTAATTATAATGGGCATTTTAGAGTTTTATGAAACTTTTTTCATTAACTTTGCGTAAAGAGTTATTAACAACTATAAAAGTTGGTGGTAAAAAGTGGTAATATTTCCTTATTTTTACCCATTATAATAGTCATGGCAGGATTAGTAGGAGAATACGAAGTGAAATTGGACGCAAAAGGGCGTTTCTTGTTTCCTTCCGCATTGCGGAAGCAGCTTCCTACTGTGTCTCAAAATGATTTCATGTTAAATAAAGGTTTTGAAGATTGTTTAACGCTTTATCCTATGATTGAATGGGAGAAAATCAGCGAAAAGCTTTCTAAAATGAATTTATTTAAACCGAAAAACCGTATGTTTTATCGTTTGTTTCATCAAGGCGCGAAAGCTGTTTCTTTGGATTCTGCTGGGCGTATCTTGGTTCCCACTGCACATGCAGATCGCGTTGGGATCAATCAAGAAGCGATGTTGATAGCATACAATGATCGAATTGAAATCTGGGACAAATCCAAATACTTCGAGGTGATCGAAGCGAACATGGCTGATTTTGCTGATTTAGCAGATGAAGTAATGGGGGATTTAAATGGAGACGAATAAGACAGATTACCATGTACCAGTAATGTTGAACGAATGTTTAGACGGTTTGAATATCCGTCCAAACGGTGTTTATGTTGATGTTACCTTCGGTGGAGGGGGTCATTCCAGAGCGATTTTTGAACGATTAAATGAAGAAGGCAAATTAATTGTCTTCGATCAAGATCCCGACGCGCGTAAAAATGCTTGGGAGGCGCCTAATTTTCACTTCATCCCTGCAAATTTTCAGTTTCTTGGCAACCATTTAAAAATGTTGGGTATTACTCAAGTGGACGGTATTTTAGCCGACTTAGGGGTTTCGTCCCATCAATTTGATCAATTTGAACGCGGGTTTTCCATTCGCGGTGAAGCGAGGTTAGATATGCGTATGAATCCTTTGTCGGAATATTCCGCAGAAACGGTGGTGAATACCATGGAGGAATTTGATTTAGTTGCCATTTTTCGAAAATATGGTGAGTTGTCAAATGCGCGAAAAATTGCGCAGTATATTGTGTCCGCAAGAAGCAATCAAAAAATAAAAACGACCCAGCAATTGATGGATATTTTGTTGCCCTGTGCGCCAAAATTCAAAGACCATAAATTTTTTGCTCAAGTATTTCAAGCGATTCGAATTGAGGTCAATCAAGAAATGCAGGTGTTAGAAAAATTTCTGGAGCAAACGGATAAAGTATTAGCAGATCATGGTCGTTTGGTTGTAATGTCATACCATTCACTTGAAGATCGTTTGGTGAAAAACTACATGAAACGGGGTTCGTTGGACGGTGAGATTACCAAAGATTTCTTTGGAAATGTGTTAAAGCCATTCACCGAAATCACGAGACATCCTATTGTGGCGAGTGAGCAAGAAATCGAATTGAACAGTCGTTCAAGAAGTGCAAAACTTAGAATTTCAGAGCGCAATGAAAGGTAATGAATTCATCGATAAGGAAACGATGTTTGACCAAGAACAAGAAGTCAAACAAAAGCAAAAAAAGGCTAAGAAAAGTCGCGTTACTGCTCGTTCCATTACGCAAATCATGAATGGTGATTTTTTATCGCGCGAGTTCTTTTTGAATAATTTGAACTACATCTTTTTCATCATTTTCTTGCTATTACTTATCGTTGCGAAAGGATATTACGGCAAACAATTGATTAAGGATGTCAATCAACAGCAAGATAAATTGGATGAATTAACCGCAGATTATGTCTCGAATAAAGCGCGTTTAGAGGAGCGTACGAGAAGAATTGAATTGGTTGAAAAATTAGAGAAATCAGGGTTGAAGGAAACGGTTAACCCGACTAAAGTAATACGAATTAAAACAAAACAATGAGTACAAAGAAGGATATTTTCTGGAGGGCTTATTTAGTCTACTTTGGCTTTGTCATCATTATGGTAGTGGTTTTGTATAAAACTTTTGCGATTCAAGCAGAGGGGAGAACCAATGTGTTAGCAAATTCGGAATCTAAAATCCCAACTCGTTTGGTGGAAAGAACTCCTAGAAGAGGTGAGGTGCTCGATATTCATTACACACCTTTAGTTACGTCAGTTTCTTTTTATGATATCCATATGGATCCAACGGTAGTTGATCAGAAAATATTTGATGCAGAAATCTACGACTTAAGCGTTGCCTTAGCAAAGTTGTTCCCCGAAAAAACATCCCGTGAATATTTGAGCGACATTACCTTGGGGCGTGAACGAAAAAACCGCTATGTGTTGATTAAAAAAAATGCAACCAACGAAGAGCGTAAAATTCTACGAACCTTTCCGATTTTTAAATACGGTAGGTTAAAGGGTGGACTTGTAGATACCGAAGAGACTATCATTCGTAAGCGGCCAAATGGTGAACTGTTAAAACGAACGCTAGGTTATTATCAAAACAACCAACAAGGCGAGTTGAAAGTAGGAATCGAAGGTGCTTTCAATCATTTTTTAGTGGGCGAAAATGGGCAAGAATTAGAACAGCGCATTTCAACAGGTTGGAAAAAAACCGGTCAGATTGTTAAAGATGCGGTGGAGGGAGCGAATGTGGTGACTACCATCGACAAGGAAATTCAAGAAGTAGCGCATTCCGAATTGGAGCGTCAGTTAAAAAATCAAGGGGCGAGAAGCGGTTGTGTAGTTTTAATGGATGTTAAAACAGGATATGTTAAGGCCATTTCTAATTTGACACAATCGAAAGATGGCACCTATAGTGAGGTATATAACTATGCAGTGGGCTTTAAAGAAGTTCCAGGTTCCACCTTTAAACTAGCTTCTTTAATGGCCGCTTTGGAAGATGGTCGTATTTCAATTACCGATAAAGTGAATGCAAATGGCGCCTATACATTTTATGGGAAGACTTATGAGGATGCGAAGGAAGGTGGTTATGGAAACATTACGATCAAACAAGCTTTCGAGAAATCTTCCAACGTATTTACCAAAATCATCCACCAAGCTTACCGAAAAGATCCTCAAACGTACATTGATCGCTTAAAATCTTTTGGACTTTCCTCTCCATTAGGCTTGGATATTGCCGGAGAACCTGAGCCTACTATCTATGAGCCAGGGATGAAAAACTGGTCTGGTTTATCACTTCCGTCGATGGCAATTGGTTATGAGGTGCAACAAACGGCTTTACAAACCTTAGCCTTTTACAACGCTGTTGCCAATAATGGAAACTTGGTAAAACCACAATTTGTCAAAGAAATCCGAAGAGGAACAGAGGTAATTAAATATTACAAACCCATCACCTTAATCAAGAAGATTTGCTCTAATAAAACGCTAAACACCTTACGTTCTTGTTTAGAAGGAGTGATGAAAGAGGGAACTGGAAAGGCCTTAAAATCTTCATTATTCGAAATTGCTGGGAAAACGGGTACTGCTCGAATCTTAAATGACGATGCGCGTTACGGCGATGAAGGAGAATGGAAATATCAAGCTTCTTTCGTGGGTTATTTTCCGGCTAAAGATCCTATTTATTCCTGTATTGTTGTCGTGTCTGCCCCATCTAAAGATATTTATGGTGCAACGGTTTCCGGGACTGTATTTGCTTCTATAGCAAATAAGGTTTATGCGTCTACCCTTAAATACCACAAAGCTATAAACGAAAAACGCAAAAAAGTGAGGGAAACTCCTTTTGTACTCGATGGCAATCGTTTTGATTTGTTAAGGGTATTTAAACAGTTTCATCTGCCCTATACGAGTTCCCAAATGGCTCCTTGGATCAATGTGGATCATTTTTCAGACCGTTTAGTCTTAACACCTCGTGAGGTGACCAAAAATACTTGTCCAAATTTAAAAGGACTTTGTGCAAAAGATGCCATCTTTTTAGCTGAATCAGCAGGACTTCGGGTACAAATTAATGGCGTTGGAAAAGTAGTCAGTCAGTCAATCTCACCTGGAAAACAATTGTTCTCTGGGGGTATCATCGTATTAACCTTAGCGTAATAGCCATGGAAAGAAAGTTAACAGATTTGTTGGAAGGGATTCATGTAAAAAACGAAGTGCATATTCCTGAAAACACGGTAGTGAATGATTTGGTTTTCGATTCAAGAAAGGCGAATTCAACTTCCGTTTTTGTTGCTGTGAAAGGAGTTCATGCCGATGGTCATTCCTTTGTAAGTCATGTCGTCAGTCAAGGTTGTCGATGCATCGTAGTGGAAGTGTTGCAAGCCGTGGAAGATGAGGTGATTCAATTGATAGTAGAAGATAGTGCACAAGCACTTGCACAAATGGCCTCTAATTTTTATTACAATCCTTCCTTTAAATTGCAATTGGTGGGTGTTACTGGAACGAATGGAAAAACTACAACGACTACCTTATTGCATCATTTGTTTAATGAGTTAGGTCATAAAAGTGGCTTGATTTCTACAGTGGTCAACAAAATTGGATTGGAAGAGATTCCTTCAACGCATACCACGCCAGACCCCGTTCAATTAAATGCCTTGTTGGCTAAAATGGTTGATGCAGGGTGTACCTATTGTTTCATGGAAGTCAGCTCACATGCCATCCATCAAAAACGAATTGGAGGTTTACATTTTGTGGGGGGAGCTTTTACCAATATTACCCATGATCATTTGGATTACCACAAAACCTTCAAAGAATATATTCACGTCAAAAAAGCTTTTTTTGATCATCTCGGAAAAGATGCTTTTGCATTGGTGAACACTGACGATCGCAATGGGATGGTGATGGTTCAAAATACTGCTGCGACCGTTAAAACATATGCACTGAAAACAATGGCGGATTACAAAGCCAAAGTGTTAGAAAATCAATTTTCTGGTTTGGTGCTACAGTTGAACCAACAAGAAGTTTGGACCAAGTTAATAGGTGATTTTAATGCCTATAATCTACTGGTCGTTTATGGTGTAGCTGATTTGCTCGGGCTTGACCGATTGGAAGTGCTCAGGGTAATGAGCAGTTTGGATTCGGTTGATGGCCGTTTTCAATATTTTACTAGTCAACACGGAATTACGGCCATTGTGGATTATGCACATACGCCTGATGCCTTAGAAAATGTTTTGAAGACCATTGCCAATATTCGCACCCGAAATGAACAAGTCATTACGGTAATAGGCTGCGGCGGCGATCGGGATAAAGAAAAACGTCCAAAAATGGCTGCGATAGCTTGTCAACTGAGTGATAAAGTGGTATTAACCTCAGATAATCCGAGGTCAGAGAATCCAGAAGTAATTATCGAGGAAATGATGGCGGGTGTTGAAGGTCAACACTACAAAAAAACCTTATCGATTACCGATCGAATGCAGGCGATTAAAACAGCCATTTCTTTGGCAGAGAAAGGCGATATTCTTTTGATTGCGGGAAAAGGTCACGAAAAATACCAAGAGATTGCTGGAGTAAAGTATGATTTTGATGATTTACAAATAACGAAGGATTTATTCATAAAACTAGAAAAGTAATGTTGTATTATTTATTTGATTATTTAGACCAATTGAATTTCCCTGGTGCGGGATTGTTTCAATTCATTTCGTTTAGAGCCTCAATGGCTTTAATTACCTCTTTGGTGGTTTCGATTTTCTTTGGCAAAAAAATCATTCGATTACTCCAAAAACAACAAATTGGAGAGACTGTTCGCGATTTAGGTTTGCAAGGCCAAATTGAAAAAACAGGAACGCCTACCATGGGAGGAATTATCATTCTTTCCGCTATTTTGATTCCGACGTTGTTGTTTGCCAAATTGCATAACATCTATGTCATCACCATGTTATTGGCTACCATTTGGTTAGGAGCAATCGGATTTTTGGATGATTACATTAAAGTCTTCAAAAAGAATAAGGAGGGATTAGCAGGTAAATTCAAGGTGATTGGCCAAATAGGTGTTGGTATCATCGTAGGAACTATTTTATATTTTTCAAAGGATGTTCAAGTGCATAAGCGCGTTGATGCTGATTATAAATTGCAAGCCGATGAATCCTTTGTGACCCACGAACATTCAGCATCAAAAGAAGAAAATGTCAAATGGATTAAAACCGATGACATGACGACCACCATTCCTTTCATCAAAGGAAATGAGTTTAATTACAATTGGTTAATGGGTGACAATAATAAATCCTACGGTTGGTTGTTGTTTATTCCCATCGTTATTTTTATTGTGATTGCCGTATCAAATGGTGCAAACATGACCGATGGATTAGATGGTTTGGCAACAGGGACTTCTGCCATCATAGGAATTGCCCTTGCGGTGCTTGCTTACGTGAGTTCCAATGCGAAATTCGCGGATTATTTAAATGTCATGTACATTCCGCTCGCCGAAGAAATGGTAATTTTCATTGCTGCATTTGTGGGTGCGTGTATTGGCTTTTTATGGTACAATTCCTATCCAGCGCAAATTTTTATGGGCGATACAGGGAGTTTGGCCCTTGGTGGTATCATTGCTGTTTTTGCCATTTCTATCCGAAAAGAATTATTGATTCCAGTATTATGCGGTGTGTTCTTGATTGAAAATCTTTCAGTGATTCTTCAGGTTGGGTATTTTAAGTTTACCAAGAAAAAATTTGGAGAGGGTCGACGGATTTTTCTGATGGCTCCTTTGCATCATCATTATCAGAAAAAGGGAATTCACGAGGCAAAAATTGTTTCTCGATTTTGGATTGTTGCGGTGTTATTGGCCGTAATCACGATTGTTACTTTAAAATTAAGATAAGTTGAGCGCACAAAAACATATTGTAATTCTGGGTGCTGGAGAAAGTGGGGTGGGAGCCGCAATCTTAGCTAAAAAAGAAGGATGGAATGTCTTTGTGTCGGACTATGGCATGATTAAGCCCAATTTTAAGGCTACACTGGAAGCAAACGCTATCGAGTTGGAGTCGGGAACGCATTCGTTGGATCGTATCATGCAAGCAGATTTAATTGTGAAATCGCCCGGCATTCCAGATCATGTTCCAGTCATTGTCAAAGCCAAAGAAAAAGGCATTAAAATAATTTCTGAGATTGAATTTGCAGGGTACTACTTGAAGGCTAAAACCATTGGAATTACTGGATCAAATGGTAAAACCACCACTACCATGCTCATCTATCATATTTTGAAAAAAGCAGGTTTAAAAGTGGGGTTAGCAGGGAATGTAGGCCAAAGTCTAGCCAAACAAGTTGCAGAAGAAGATTTTGATTGGTACGTCCTTGAATTAAGTTCATTTCAATTGGATGATATGAATGACTTCAAAGTGGATATTGCGCTATTGATGAATATCACACCAGATCATTTAGATCGCTACGATTATCAAATGCAAAAATATGTAGATGCGAAATTTAGAATTCTACAAAATCAAACAGCAGCAGATTGGTTTATCTATAACCTAGATGACCCAATCATTACCGCTGAAGTGGAAAAAAGAACCATTATGGCTAAAAAAGCACCCTTCTCCTTGAAAGAACAAGTAAAGGTAGGGGCTTATTTAAACGAGCAACAAATAACAATAAATATAAACGAAAAGTTCACTATGTCAATTCATGATTTAGCATTAAAGGGTAAGCACAATACCCAGAATTCCTTGGCGGCTGGGATAGCGTCAAGAATTTTAGAAATCCGTAAGGATGTCGTAAGAGAAAGTTTAGAAGACTTTGTCAATGTCGAACACCGCTTGGAGTTTGTCGCAAAAGTGAATGGAATTGAATTCATCAATGATTCCAAAGCAACTAACATCAACTCAACTTGGTTTGCGTTGGAAAGTATGACCCAGCCTACCGTTTGGATTGTAGGGGGTGTTGACAAAGGAAATGATTATTCGGAATTGACTGAATTGGTCAAAGAAAAAGTAAAAGCCATTATTTGTCTTGGAAAAGATAACCAGAAGATTATCGCAACCTTCAGTGGCGTGGTAGACACCATTGTGGAAGCAAATTCAGCGATGGAAGCAGTCGCGTATGGCTATCGTTTGGGATCGAAAGACGAAACGGTTTTATTATCTCCGGCTTGCGCATCTTTTGACTTGTTTGAAAACTATGAAGATCGAGGAAATCAATTTAAAGCAGCGGTAAGATCCTTGTAAAATTAGCGCTATGAAAACAAATATTAAAACCAATTTACACGATCAGCTTTTACAAGCTCGTGAAAGAGGACTGAAAAATTTACAAGAGGAAGGTTTAAAGCCTCATGGTAAATTATTAGGAATGGATGTTTTTTCTTGGCAAAATCCGGATGTTTATCTATTAATTAACACGATGCATGCTTTTCCATTTCCAGTGATTTGGATTGCGCAAAGTGTGGATTGGGATCGCGTTATATCCGAAGATAAATCCATATTAGATCAATTGGAAGTTACCATCATTTACGATGGACCTTCAGATGAGCGTTATTCAGTGCATTCGAAAGAGCCTTTTAAGATTGTGAAAAAAAGTTCTTTGCAAAATGCATTAGAGTATTTAAATCGCCTGAATGCCTTTAAATCGGTATTGTTATTTACCAGTTCAGGGGCTGATCGCATGGATCGTTTAGAAGAATTCAGTGAGTATCTTACTATGCATCAAATACGACGATGAGAAAATACTTGGATCGTTTAAAAGGAGATAAGGTCATTTGGATCATAACCTTTATCATGCTTGCCTTTTCCTTGGTGAGTGTGTATAGTTTTGTTCCCATCCTTGTGAAGATTGAAGGGGGAACCCCTTTTAAATATTTATCCAAGCATTTTTTATATGTTTTAATTGGCGTTTTCGCCATGTATTGGGTGCATCGAAAGGATCCGAAATATTTTTTTCAACTCTCAAAGTTTGGATTTTATCTGGCAATTGGCTTGCTTTTATTTACGTTCTTCTTTGGAATTCGAGTAAATGATGCGGGTCGTTGGATCAAAATACCTTTTGTGAGTTTAACCTTCCAGACTTCCGATTTCGCAAAATTGGCATTGATCATTT
>JALRIV010000064.1 GCA_023255275.1 Crocinitomicaceae bacterium
TAGCAACTTAAAGAAATTTATACTTTCGGGTAATTCAACCACCATTAATTATGTGGGTTGTCCAGGTATTACTGGCTTGGAAGATAAAACAAACTTGTCTGCGAATTTAACTGCTGGAGGAAATTACAGTGCCTTATATGAATTTGGTACGTGTGGCGGTAACTATGCAGGAGTTGGTCAAGCTTGGATTGACTTCGATCAAAGCGGAACTTTTGATGCATCTGAATCAATTTTGACCTGGCAAGGAACACCACCCATGGCTGCAACCAATTTCAATTTCCAAGTACCTATTAATGCGTTAAACGGCCTAACCCGAATGCGAGTGATTCAACGAGAAAATGGAACTTTACCTATAAATCCATGTCAAACCTTCAGTTGGGGATCTGCAACCGATTTTACCATTCAAATTGTTGGAGGTATAGATTGCAGTGCTTACGTGGGTGATGATATGTTAGATCCAGTAGTCATCAATTCCATGCCTTATTCGAATTCAAACAATACCTCTTATTGTTATTTTAATCAAAATGCAGTGTACCCTTCTCCCGATATTTTTTATTTATTGCTGCCGAATCCAGGCATCGTAAATTATCATGTTGAAATATGTAATGCTGGTTTTGATACCTATTTATCTGCCATCTCTCCTTCCGGAGAATTAATTGCTTACAATGACGACAACCCAAATTGTTCCAATGGATCTGTTATTGATATTAATCCAAATAATCATGATAGTATTTTCATTATTGTAGAGGGCTGGAATTTACAAGCTGGAGCCTACACCCTGCAAATTAATGCTTCACAATTAGATCTAGATGAATTTGCATCCGTTCCGGTTCAGTTTTACCCCAATCCAACTCAAGATGTGATTCACATCAATCAAGAAATTGATCCTATTAGTCTAATGGATGTTCATGGTAAAATAGTTGAAATCAATTTATCAAATCAACATGTAGATCTCCATTCTTTGGTGGAAGGAATTTATTTTCTCCACTACAATTGGGGCGGAAAATCCTATGCTCAAAAAATCATAAAACTATGACAAGAATAATCTATACCTTCTTCCTATTCTTGATTGCTACACCCACTTTTGCAAGTACTTGGAAACAAAAAACTTCAGTAAATGCAGTTGGAAGACATCGTGCTACAGGAATTGCCATTGGAAATAAAGGATACGTTGGGTTAGGACACGTGAACGGAACTGGGGTAAATGTTATTTATAAAGACTGGTGGGAGTTTGACCCTGCTATCAATGCTTGGACTCAAAAAGCAGATTTCCCCGCATTAACCTATGCCGCAATTGCCTTTGGAAACGATAAATTTGGAATCGTAGGTGGCGGCGTAGGATTGAATAGTGAATTTTTCAAGTACAACCCACAAAACAATACATGGACTGCTGTTACGAATTGTCCGGGAACCCCAACAGATTCTCAAGCATTTGCTATTGGCGATAAAGGATACGTGTACCAAGGATTGGCATTCTGGGAATATGATATTAATACGGATGTTTGGACCACAAAAGCTTCACCACCGATAAGTTTTGGATCATGGGCTTCCTCTTTTGCAATCGGATCTAGCGGTTATGTTAAATTTTCCTCCAATTTTTATGAATATAAACCCGCTCAAAATACTTGGGTGCAAAGAGCATCTTTCCCAGGACAAATGAGTAATGGTGGTGCTGGATTTTCAGTTCATGGGAAAGGCTATATGGTTTGTGGCTATGTAGGTTCTTTGGCAAATGTAACGGATGAAGTTTGGGAGTACCAACCTGGAAATAACACTTGGAGCCTATCCAATGAATTTAAAGGAACGAGTAGACGATTTCCTGTGGCCTTTAACATTGGAGATATCGGTTATTTCGGTCTAGGAACAAATGGAATAAACTTTAATGACTTGTGGGAATACTCTTACGACCCTTTATCGATTGATGAATTCATCAAAAAAACTGAAATATATACCTATCCTAATCCAGTTGTTCATGATCTAAATATAAATATTAAAGGAGATATAGGGGATTATGAACCCAAAATCCAACTTTTTGATTTTACAGGAAGAAAAGTTTATGAGGCAACATGGACATCCAATGCGCACAGTATCAATATGGATGACCAATTACCGGGAACCTACCTCCTTCAAATTTGGCTGACCAAATCCCATAAATGGTATGAATCCAAATTAATCAAACTGTAAAATGAAAATAGTAACATTTTTGGTCCTATTGATTGGATTTAATTCCATGGCACAAACTGAAAATTATTGGGTGAAAAAAAATGATTTTACCGGTTTGAAAAGAGAACGCACATCTTCATTTGTAATTCAAAACACAGCCTATGTTTATGGCGGTATCGATACAACGGAAGTTTCGAAAAGTGATTTATGGAAATACAATACTCAATTGGACACTTGGACTCAACTCGCAGACTTACCTGGTTCTTCTAGAAGGGATGCGATTGCATTTAGTTTAAATGATTTAGGATATATTGGTTTAGGTATGGATTCTAGCTCTGCCACCAATGGAAATTTGTTAAAAGACCTTTGGCAATACAATCCAACGACGAATACCTGGCTTCAAAAGGCGGATTTCCCTGGAGCGACAGGAAATGGTATTTATTTTGCTACTTCTTTTGCGTTAGATAATAAAGGATATGTCTGTGGCGGGAAATACGGTCCATCACAATACACCAATCAATTGTGGGAATACAAACCTGCTAATGATAGTTGGACCCAAAGAAAACCATATCCGGGAGGAATTCGCTATCAATTATCTTCTTTTACCATTGGTCAATTTGCCTATGTGGGCCTTGGTACAGATCAAAATTTTTACAAAAAAGATTTTTATCGATACAGTCCGGGAAACAATACCTGGATACAAATTCAAGATTTTGGCGGCGGAGAGAGAGGTTCTGCAAGTGCATTCTCGATTCAAGAACGAGGATTCATTTGTCTTGGAACTAATGGAGGACTGCGAGACGATTTATGGTCCTATTCTCCTTACACCAATCAATGGACCCAAAAAGCATTTTATGGAGGTTCTTCAAGAAAAGGAGCGTTCGCTTTCGTAATTCGAGATACTGCTTATGTTGGGACGGGGAAAGGAGTGAGTGGAAAAAAAGAAAGTATCCATGCATATATCCCGAATTTAGTTTTAGGAGAAAACACTTTAGAGGTCTCTTCTGTTCAAATTTTCCCCAATCCTTTTATGGATTTCATTCAAATTCGAAACGCCGAAAATAGCCAATGGATGCTATACAACACTGCAGGTGAATTAGTAAAAACTTTTGAAGTGACCAGCAATGCGATGCAAATAGAGATGAACGATTTACCAAAAGGAATCTATTATCTCCATAAAATAAGCCCTCAAAAGGAAAATCAAACCTACCTAAAATTGATCAAATGTTAAAAGCTAATCTTTTCTTGCTGGTATGTTTATGCATTCCTTTAATTCATGCGCAAGATTTTTGGGATCAAAAAGATTCAATTAAAGGCCCTCCCCGTTCAGGTTGTGTAGGTTTTGCAATTAGTCAACAAGGTCACTTTGTAGGAGGATATGATGGCGTTGAATTCAAAAGAAGAGCTTATGCCTACGATGTTTTCAATGATAATTGGCGAGATATTGCTTCCATCGGAAATGAAAATGGCTCAGGATTAAATCGTTCGGCTGCCTGCGGTTTTGGCTTGTACGACAAAGGTTACATTACCACAGGACAAGGTGAAAACAATGGGCTTTTTAATGATTTATGGATGTACGACCCGGTCTTGGATGCTTGGACTCAAAAAGCAGACTACATAGGTGAAGCTAGAGCATTTGCTGTATCCTTTGTGATCAATAATTATGGATATGTAGGAACGGGACAATCCATCAACGGTTTAAAAAAAGATTTTTACAAATACGATCCTTTAAATAATGTTTGGATCAATGTTGCTGATTTCATAGGGTCACCAAGAAAATCAGCAGTAGGATTTGCCATGGGCGGAGAAGGTTATGTCGGAACAGGTGACGATGGTACCTTGAAAAAAGATTTTTACCAATATCGAGAATTGACAAACTCATGGGTTAGTATACCTGATTTCCCGGGAACCGCAAGATCCGGCGCTACTGCTTGGGGAATATTTCCACAAGGATTTGTCGCCATGGGGGAAGATTTGAATCAACAGTTTAAAAATGACGTTTGGGAATATAATTTTTATGGAAATACATGGGTTCAACGTGCAAATTATCCGGGCGTAGGAAGAAAATATGCGAGTAATTTTGTGGTCAATGATGTTGCTTACGTTGGTTCAGGATATAACGGAGAATTTAAGGATGATTTTTATGCCTATTATCGACTTTTAGATGTGGATCAATTAACGGTTGAACAAGATCTTCAAGTGTTCCCCATTCCATCAAGAGGAGTTGTTCATGTAAAATCCGAATTCGTGAACGATAAAAATCAGTTGGAAATATTTAACCTTTTAGGACAAAACATCACAAATCAGTTTATCATTTTAGAAGGCGATCATCAATTGGATATTATTCCTCAATTTACAGCAAGTGGTAAATATTACTATACTTTTACTAAAAATCAATATGCAACATGCCAAGGTTCGTTTATTATTTTATAGTCTTATTGTCGTTCACAAGTTGTACTGAAAATAAAGGGGGAAAACAACCCGAAGAAAAACTTCAATCGATTTCCATAGACCCTATCTTTCGCTATGAAATCATTCAATCTAACTTTGGGGGATATGGGTACCAAATCATTAAAGAAGGAAAACTATACATCAATCAACCTAATATTCCAGCGATTCAAGGGAATTCAGGGTTCTCGTCTAAAAAAGATGCGGAAAAAGTGGCTGCCTATTTGATTCAAAAATTAGAACAACAATCCGATTTACCGACGATAACTAAAGGCGAATTGGATAGTTTATTGCAATAAAAAACCCATACATTTATTTCCTGAAGCTTCAGAAAATACGATTAGAGATACTATTTTTCTTTGTAATCTGCTGGTCATAAAGACACGTAAACGTTGCAGCCCGCCATTGACAAAATAAGATTTCCCTTACGGTTAAAAATGTTAAGCTTCAATTAACATGTATGGGCCTCTCCGAAGAGATAGATCCGTTGCCAAATCAATGGTTCGATCTTGCTCAAATTTAAGTCAAATCATTAAGTTTTCAAAATATATCGAGTAAAACAAAGAAAAATAGTAAATTCGATCCCATGAAAAGTATTAAGAAATTTCTGTATCTAATTTTATCCGAGTATGGATATTTAAAAATGATGCACCGCGGATTTTTCCTGTTATATCGTCTTGGATGGTTAAAAAAGGATGCACGTTTTAAATACCATTATATGATTCAAAACATCGTTGAACAAGACGATGTAGTGCTAGATATTGGTGCAAATCTTGGTTATTTTTCAAAAACTTTTGCGGAATTAACCCCAAAGGGAAAACTCATTTCGATTGAACCTATTCCGTTGTTTTATAAAGTGCTTTCCAAATTTTTAAAAAAATATCCTCAAGTAACAATTTATAATGTCGCTCTAGGCAAAGAAAATGGTACCGTAGCGATGGCCTTACCTGAAACCAATGGCATGATGCGAACAGGTTTACCTCACGTGGTAGAAAGTACTTCCGAACATAAAACGCAACAAGTAAACATTGTAAAAGGAACTGAATTATTAAGTGATTTGAATCGATTGGACTACATCAAATGCGATATTGAAGGATTTGAAAAAATTGTTATGGAGGAAATTAAACCGATTCTTGAAAAATATCAACCCTACATTCAAATTGAATTGGCTGAAAAAAATCAAGAGGCGATGATCCTTTTTTATAACGAATTAGGCTACACCCAATTTGGAATTTCAAAGAATCAATTCATCGAAGAAAAAGGTAATCAAGCAGAAGAAGGAGATTTCTTTTTTGTGCCCAAAAGTAAACTTGATCAATTTAAAAAGAAATTCTATTTGGCTTAAGCCTCCTTTTCGGCAATTTCTTTTTTCAATTGCTCAATTTCAGCATCTTTCTCTGCTATATAATCGGCTTGTTCGCGAAGCATTTTGATTTCATGATCTTTGTTGGAATTCACTTTGTAATTACTCATGAATGACACTAAAATTCCTAGTCCGAAAGCAATTAAGATTAATAAAGTCTGTGGAATAGGTAATCTAAAAAAGATAAAATGCACTTCCTCGGTCTTCCAATTAAACACACAGAATAGTACAATCAACACTAATCCTAATCTACTGGAAACGTATTTTACTTTTTCCGTTCGAGTTAACTTTCCCCAAAATTCAAACATAAGCGTTATTTTCTATCAAAAATAAAAGAATTATTTGACTTTTTTAAATTTTTATTGAATCAAAAAGCTGTCACTTTTATAATTAGAATTTAATCTATTATATTTGCAGCAAAATAAAAAAAAATGGCAACTACAGCAGATATCAAAAATGGTTTGTGTATTAAGCACAATGATAAATTGGCACAAATCATCGAATTTCAACATGTTAAACCAGGTAAAGGTCCGGCATTTGTAAGAACCAAAATGCGAATGATTGAGACTGGAAAAGTTTTAGACCACACTTTTTCTGCTGGACATAAAATTGAGCCTGTTCGCATTGAAAACAGAGAATACCAATACTTATACCAAGAGGGTGAAAATTACATCTTCATGAATAACGAAACCTACGAGCAAGTTGAAATCCCTTCCAAAATGATTGATAAACCAGGATTTTTGGTAGAAGGAATGGTTTGTAATATTTTATTTCATGCAGAAGAAGAAAATCCATTAGTGGTTGAATTACCATTTTATATCATCTCTGAAATTACCTATACAGAGCCTGGTGTTAAAGGGGATACCGCAACCAACTCCATGAAACCTGCAACTATAGCAACTGGTGCAGAAGTGAAAGTTCCTTTGTTCATCGATATGGGTGAGACCATTAAAATTGACACACGCACAGGCGTTTACGTTGAGCGTGTCAAAAAATAAGCTAAGTAAGTCTTAAAATAACGTAGCCATCTTTTGATGGCTATTTTTTTATGCCATATTTTTTCTTAATCATTTAGTTTCTTACAGATTTTTGAAGTAATTTTGCACCCTATTTTTTAAATTGAAGTATGAGTGCATCTGTAAAAATCCAATCCGCATTAATTTCCGTTTTCGATAAAACGGGACTAGAACCAATTGTTAAAGCTTTACATCAACAAAATGTAACCATTTATTCAACTGGTGGAACCCAATCTTTCATCGAAGCTTTGGATATTCCTGTAGTTAGAGTGGAGGATTTAACTTCTTACCCTTCTATCCTTGGAGGACGAGTAAAAACGCTGCACCCTAAAATTTTTGGTGGAATTTTAAATCGAAGAGATTTAAAAACGGATCAAGAACAAATTGCTGAATTTGAAATCCCAAATATCGATTTAGTCATTGTAGACTTATACCCATTTGAAGCAACAGTTGCTTCTGGCGCAGACCACGAAGCAATCATTGAAAAAATAGATATTGGTGGTATTTCATTAATTAGAGCAGCAGCGAAAAACTACAAAGATGTGGTGATTCTTGCTTCTCAAAAAATGTATGCACCATTCACTGAAATATACACCGCTCAGAACGGAAACACAAATATCGATCAGCGAGAAAATTTTGCCATGGAAGCCTTCCATGTCTCTTCGAACTATGATACCCACATCTTCAATTATTTCAATCGATCAAATACTAAAAACGCGTTGAAAATTTCTGTAGAACAACACGAAGTATTACGTTACGGGGAAAATCCTCATCAAAAGGGAATATTCTTCGGAGATTTAGATGAAATGTTCACCAAATTACACGGTAAAGAGTTGTCTTACAACAATTTACTTGATGTCGATGCAGCCGTTCAATTGATGGGTGAATTTAAAAATGAAGCGCCAACATTCGCCATCCTTAAACACAATAATGCATGTGGAGTAGCGACTAGAAATACCGTAAAAGAAGCTTATTTAGATGCATTGGCTGGAGACCCTGTATCTGCATTTGGAGGCATCTTAATTTCCAATACGAAAATTGATTTGGAAACCGCTCAAGAAATTGACCAACTGTTCTGTGAAGTCATTATTGCTCCAGCTTACGATGAAGCAGCAATTGAAGTGTTGAAAAACAAAAAAAATAGAATCATTCTGATTCAAAAAGATCCTGCTTTTGCATCGCAAACCGTTCGAACGATTTTGAATGGTTATTTGGTACAAGACAAAGATCATAAATCTGAAGTTTCAAGTGATTTAGAACCAAAAACGAATGCAAAACCTACACCACAAGAGATTGAGGATTTATTGTTTGCCAATAAATTAGCTAAGCACACTAAATCAAATACCATTGTTTTAGCAAAAAACAAACAATTGTTAGCTAGTGGAACTGGTCAAACATCGAGAGTTGACGCCTTGAACCAGGCAATTCACAAAGCGAAATCTTTTCAATTTGACCTGAATGGTGCAGTGATGGCTTCGGATGCATTTTTTCCTTTCCCAGATTGTGTAGAAATCGCAGATAACGAAGGAATTAAAGCCGTAATTCAACCTGGAGGATCTATCAAAGATGATTTATCCATTGAATACTGCAATCAGCACAATATGTCTATGGTATTTACAGGAAATAGACATTTTAAACATTAAATGATGTATCTTTGATAAAATTGTAACCAATTTTGTAATTTAACGTAAATTCATCCTTTAAGGAAAACAAATGGGATTTTTTAGCTTTTTAACGCAAGAAATTGCGATCGACTTAGGAACAGCAAACACATTGATCATTCATAATGACAAAGTGGTTGTTGACGAGCCATCTATTGTGGCCAAAGATATTCAAACAGGTAAAATTGTTGCTATCGGGAAAAAGGCACAACAAATGCATGGTAAAACCCATAAATTAATTGAAACCGTAAGGCCTCTTAAAGATGGTGTAATTGCAGATTTCCAAAGTGCTGAGCAAATGATTCGCGGAATGATTAAAATGATCAATCCTGGAAAAAGTTTGTTTAATCCTTCCTTAAGAATGGTGATTTGTATTCCTTCAGGTATTACAGAGGTTGAAAAAAGAGCCGTTCGAGATTCTGCTGAGCATGCAGGAGCAAAAGAAGTTTATTTGATTCATGAACCGATGGCGGCTGCTATCGGTATTGGTATTGATGTTGAAGAACCTATGGGTAATATGATTATTGATATCGGTGGTGGAACCTCAGAAATTGCAGTCATTGCGCTTGGTGGCATCGTGTGTGATAAATCTATTCGCATTGCGGGTGATGATTTCACCTATGACATCGAGGAGTACATGAGAAGACAACACAATATTTTGGTGGGTGAGCGAACAGCTGAACAAATCAAAATCGAAGTTGGAGCTGCCTTACCTGAATTGGAAAATCCTCCTGCAGATTATGCTGTGCGTGGTCGTGATTTAATGACAGGAATTCCAAAAGAAATCATCGTTACATACTCAGAAGTCGCACATGCTTTGGATAAATCCATTTCGAAAATTGAAGAAGCGATTTTAAGTGCCTTAGAGATGACCCCACCAGAATTATCAGCTGATATCTACAAAACAGGTATCTATTTAGCAGGTGGAGGATCCATGTTGAGAGGATTAGATAAACGAATATCTGCTAAAACTAAATTGCCCGTGCATATTGCTGAAGACCCGCTAAGAGCGGTAGCGAGAGGGACAAGTATCGCACTTAAAAACATCGATAAATATCAGTTCTTGATACGCGATTAATTTTATTTCATTTATATTAAAAAACCCAAACATCATGTTTGGGTTTTTTTTATCTTTGTTCATGCGAAATTTAATAGCATTTTTTCAAAAATTTAGGATATTCTTATTGTTTGCGGTTTTGCAAATCTATTCGCTATACCTTTATTTTACTTACTTAGAATTTCCAAAATCACAATACCTTACCTCTGCTAATCAAGTCGTTGGCGAAATTTACAAAGTAGAACACGATCTGACCAAACATTTTAATCTTAGCAAAAACAACACCAAGTTACAACGTGAAAACATCCGATTGCGTTCCAAATTGCCGCAATCATTTATTCCGATTGATAAAACGCTCTACAAAATAAATGACTCTGTATTCAAACAACAATATGCTTACATTGCTGGAGAAGTCATCAATTCTACCGTTACCCGAAAAAACAATTATTTCACTTTAAATGTGGGGAGAATACATGGTGTTAAAAAGGGAATGGGCGTTTTTTCAGACCGAGGAGTGGTGGGGATCATTCACAACACTTCAAAACACTTTTCTGTCGTTAAAACCGTTCTTACTTCGGATATCAATATCGATGTAATGATTGAAAAAACAGGGCTTTTCGGCTTATTGAAATGGGATGGAATTAACCCAAAATTGGGTTCTATCAGTG
>JALRIV010000065.1 GCA_023255275.1 Crocinitomicaceae bacterium
AAAAAAGTATTGCAATTTGTGTATTCACTATTAGCGATGATCGAATCACAGATGTTATCAAGGATGCCTACGATCGGGGTGTTGAGGTAAGAATCATTACCGATAATGAAAAATTATGGGACTTAGGTTCCGATATTAAATCGCTAGCCAACCATGGAATTGAAATCAAAGTCGATGAAACTGAATTTCATATGCATCATAAATTTATGGTAGTTGATGAGCATATGTTGTTAACTGGTTCTTACAATTGGACTAAAACTGCTGCGGAGAATAATCAAGAAAATTTATTATCCCTATTGCATCCAGAAATTTGTCAACATTATTTAGATGAATTTAATAGACTTTGGGATAAATTTAATTTTTTGGAGGACAAAATATATTAAAAATTATACTATTTTTGGTAAGCTAAAACTTATAAATATGACTAAACTATTTTATGTATTCGTGTTTTTTGCAGGATTTACACTTTCTGCTCAGCAAAAAACAACGGTGAAATCGCCTAAAGGTCCATGGAAAATGGTCAATGAACAATCGATACCTAGTTCAGGTATACGATACATTCAAGCCAAAGATTATTTAACATTTAAATTGGATTTACTTTCCTTAAAATCTAAATTGGCTTCGGTCAAACGTTATGATGATCCACTTTATATTCCTGTTTTTATCGAGTTACCAAAACCGGATGGAGGTGTAGGTTATTATCAGGTTTATGAAAATGAAACCATGTCGATTGGTTTGGCTGAAAAATTTCCAGAAATTCGCTCTTATGATGGTATCGCTACAGATAATTCCGGAGAAGTGGTGAAATTTGATTTAACTCCTCAAGGATTTCATGCCATGACTCTAGTTCCCGGAAAACCAACATTATTTATCGACCCGTATGCATTTGGTCCTGATATTGAACATTATATCGTCTATGCAAAAGACCAATATATTTCTACGAAAGAATTTAGTTGTGATGTAACAGAAAGTTTTGTAGATGCATTAAATAAAGGAACCAACGTTCCAGTAAAGAGTTATGGTAATTGTACGAAAAGAACCTATCGATTAGCATTGTCTGCTACCGGTGAATACACTACTTTTCATGGTGGAACCGTGGCATTAGCTCAAGCAGCTCAAGTAACGACGATGAATAGAGTAAATGGTGTTTACATGCGCGATTTTGCTGTGACTATGAGTATAATTGCCAATAATAACCTAATTATTTACACGAATTCTTCAACCGATCCTTTCTCTAATGGAAATCCAGGATCGATGATTACTCAAAATCAAAGTAATACTACTACGGTAATTGGATCTGCGAATTATGATATTGGCCATGTTTTTGGTACTAATTCAGGAGGATTAGCTGGATTAGGAGTGGTTTGTAATAGTTCTCAAAAAGCAAGAGGAGTGACGGGTTCAGGTGCTCCAATTGGAGATCCTTTTGATATTGATTATGTAGCGCACGAAATTGGTCACCAACATGGTGGAAATCATACTTTTGCAGGAAGTACAGGTTCTTGTGCAGGCGGGAACGCAAACTTAGCTACTGGTTATGAGCCTGGATCAGGGTCTACTATTATGGCTTACGCCGGTATTTGTTCGCCAAACGATATTCAACCGAACTCAGATGATCATTTTCATACAGGTACTTTTATTGAAGTTCACAATTTTCTGACAGGTGCAGGAAGCGGATGTGGGGTAGCTACTGCTATCTCAGCTCAATCAGCGCCTACAGTAACCGTTGCTGGAGGTTCTTATACCATTCCAATTAATACACCCTTCGCTTTAACCGCGTCTGCAACCGACCCAGATGGGGATGTATTGACGTATTGTTGGGAACAAATGAATAACAATACAACGGTTAACGTACCAACAGCAACTCAAACTGCTGGTCCTAATTTTAGATCGAGAACTCCTAGTTTAAGTCCGACAAGGTATTTTCCTACTTTGTCTTCTTTAACAGGTGGAGCTGCTAGTACTTTTGAAGTCTTGCCCTCTGTGAATAGAACCATGAGTTTTAAATGTTTAGTAAGGGATAATGAACTAGGTGGAGGTTGCAACGATGAAGCAACCGTAAGTATTACAACCACTACCTCTGCGGGTCCATTTATTGTTAACTATCCAACTAATACAGGAATTACTTGGCCAGGAAATTCATCTCAAACGGTAACTTGGTCTGTAGCGAATACCAATGTAGCACCTGTATCATGTGCGAACGTTGATATCTTAATATCAACTGATGGTGGGGCAACTTTTACAAATATTGCTGATAATGTTCCAAATGACGGCTCTCAGGTGATTACGGTACCTAATACCTCAACAACCACTGCTATCATTATGGTGATTTGTGAAAATGGTACTTTCTTTGATGTTTCTAACAATGTGTTTACCATCACTGCAGCTACTAACGATTACACGTTATCCTTAAGTAATAACGCAATTTCTGCTTGTCAAGGCTCAAACGCAACCTATACGGTGCAAGTTGGACAGATTGGTGCCTATTCAGATCCTGTAAATTTATCCGTAACAGGTAATCCGGTTGGAACAACTGTTAATTTTTCACCTAATCCTGTTATTCCAGGAAATACATCAACGTTGACTATTTCCAACACAGGTGGTGCTACACCAGGGGCTTACAACCTTACAATTACAGGAAATTCTACTTCTGGAACACATACCACTTCTGGGTCGTTATTGATATCTACTAATGGTGCCTCTGCTTCAACTTTAACGAGTCCGGCTAATGGGGCTGCATCTGCACCTATTCAAACGGTATTAACTTGGTCAAATCCAGGAGCTGGATTGTTATTTGATGTTACCATTGCAACGGATGCATCATTTACAAACATCGTAGAAACAGCAACAGGTTTAACAACAACTACGTATACGGCGCAGTTATTAAGTCCAGGTACTACCTATTATTGGAAGGTGTCGACTTATAATTCATGTACGTCTGCAGTTGTTTCTTCAGTATTTTCATATACGACTGCTTCTTGCGTGACTTTCAATTCAACAAATATTCCAGTTACAATTTCTGCATCTGGAACTCCAACGGTAACATCTACCCTTAATATACCGACAAATGGAACCATAAATGATTTAAATGTAGTGAATTTAGCAGGTACACATACTTGGATTAGTGATCTTACTATTACGTTAACTAGTCCAGGAGGTACCACCGTTACTTTGTTCTCTAATGTTTGTGATAATGAAGATAATTTTAACTTAAATTTTGATGATGAAGCTTCTACCTCAACATTACCATGTCCGCCTATTGGAGGAGGAAATTACATTCCAACCGGTGCGCTAAGTGGTTTTGATGGTCAGAATATGGCAGGTAATTGGACATTAACCATTACAGATGCATTTAATCAAGATGGAGGGGCCTTAAATTCTTGGGGATTACAAGTTTGTTACACCCCACTATGTTTAGCTCCAGATGCAGCGACTGTTTCTGGAACAAACGCAATATGTACTGGCAACTCTACAACATTATCAGTTGGAAGTGCAAATTTAAATGATGCAACATCTTGGGAATGGTACACAGGGTCATGTGGAGGTACCTTAGTAGGTACAGGAACTTCTTTAACGGTTTCACCAACAACGACTACTACGTATTATGTTCGTGGAGTAGGAGGTTGTGTGACACCAGGAACTTGTACTAGTTATACGGTTACGGTAAACAGTACCATTCCATCAACACCGAACGTTACAGTCGTTAACAATTGTGGTAACTCTGTATTGAGTAGTTCAGGATCTTCACTATTGTGGTCAAATGGTGGAACAGGAAATACTATCACAGTAACATCTGCTGGTACCTTCACGGTGACGCAAACAGTTGGTGGTTGTACTAGTTCAGCAGGATCAGGAGTAGCAGCTCCATTAACCCTACCTACTGTAACCATGGCAGCACTGCAGCCAGTTTGTATCAATAGTCCGGCATTTGCGCTGACTGGTGGAAGTCCGGCAGGAGGATCTTACTCAGGAACTGGGGTTTCTGGAAATAATTTTAATCCTTCTGTTGCTGGATTCGGAACATTCTCCATAGTTTATACTTACACAGCATCAAATGGATGTTCTGCCTCCAACCAAACTACCATATCTGTTGGGTGTGCTGGATTGGATGAAAATGCA
This sequence comes from Crocinitomicaceae bacterium, assembly GCA_023255275.1. Lineage (GTDB taxonomy): Bacteria > Bacteroidota > Bacteroidia > Flavobacteriales_D > Crocinitomicaceae > JALRIV01. The sequence goes on from JALRIV010000065.1 coordinate 4,120, forward strand.
AATGCGGATTTGATTATTTCTCCAAATCCAACATCAGGAACTTTTAAAATCGATGCAGGTGATCAAATGCTTCAAAACGTTACCATTTATGATCCAGCAGGAAGATTGGTTCATTCAACGGAAACATTCAATCAATTAAATGTTTGTGAAGTAGATATGACTGAATTTGCCGTTGGGTTCTATCAAGTTATTGTTAGAACGGAGCAAAAAGTATACGTTACTCGCTTACTATTGAATAAATAAAAACAATTAAAAAAAGGTTAAAAAGGGAGCGTGTTTTCATGCTCCCTTTTTAGTTGAAAACAAAGAAAATGAGAAAAAGACTTAAACATAATAGGGGTATATATGTTATTCAAATATGGAAACTGAAAAAGTGATAGAAGTGGAACATATCTCCAAAAGTTTTGGCCAATTTGAAGCGGTAAAAGATGTTTCATTTACGGTTTCAAAAGGAGATGTTTTCGGATTTTTAGGTCCCAACGGTGCTGGAAAAAGCACAACTATAAGATGCTTGTTATCGTTAATAAAACCCGATTCAGGTAAAATTTCAATGTTCGGACAAAGTTTAGCGCAACAAAGAAAAGGGATACTGGCAAACATAGGAAGTATCATCGAAAAACCAGATTTTTACAAATACCTGACTGCCCACAAAAACTTGGAAATTTTTGCAAGGATATCAGGTAAGCATATCAGCAACAAAGAAATTGATAAAATGCTTGATTTTGTAGGTTTGTTGGATCGATCTAACCATAAGGTAAAAGGATTTTCTCACGGGATGAAGCAACGATTGGGTATTGCACAAACCCTGCTTCATAATCCTGAATTAATTATTTTGGATGAGCCTACAACGGGGTTAGATCCTCAAGGAATCATTGAAATTCGAAATTTAATTTTGAGGCTTAAAAACGAACAACACAAAACGATTTTACTATCATCCCATCAACTTTCTGAAATCGAGTTAATTGCAAATCGAATGGTGATTATCAATCAAGGTAGATCCATTGTTGAAGGTTCAGTCAAAGAATTATTAAATAGCGAGGAAATGGTCGTACGTTTTCAAGTAGAAGATGCTCCAAAAGCTTCAGAAATTTTAAGAGAACGTTCGGTAATGGTAGATTTATTGGATCAAATGTCCTTTGAAGTTTTATTAAATAAAAATCAGATCCCACAAATCAATGAAATTTTGGTCAGTCAACAAATAGGTGTCCATGTGATTGAGCCAAAAAGGAAATTAGAAGATTATTTCATCAAAACCATCCAAGCCTAATGTTATTGAAAAATACGTATAACGAATTATTAAAGATTGTTTCTAAGCCAAGAAGTTACCTTGGTTTTGGAGCCTTAACGCTGTTAATTGGAATTATATTATTCGCCATGAAAGCAGATGGCAAAAATATTGTTTCCATGGTTACCGCTTCATTTGAACAAACCCTAGTTTTTAATGGTGATATCGTAAACGGTAATTTGGTGGCTTTCATCATTCTTCAAATGTTAATTGTCCATATTCCTTTATTGATTGCCTTGGTTACCGGGGATTTAATTTCAGGGGAAGCAGCAATGGGTACCATTCGTATGCTTGCCAGTAAGCCCATTACTCGATCTCAAATCGTTTTATCAAAGTTTTTTGCTGGTGCAATTTATACCTTTCTTATTACCATTTGGATGGGGTTTTTGGCGCTCATTGTATCTCAATTTATCTTTGGAACTGGAGATCTTATCGTATTGAATAGCGACGGATTGGTGATCATTCCGGAAGATGATGTCATGTGGCGATTTTTATTAGGTTTTTGTGTGGCTTTTCTATCCCTTTTAACCGTTGCGACGTTGTCGATATGCCTTTCTGCTTTTGCCGAAAATTCTATCGGTCCAATCGTAAGTACAATGTCGATTATCATAGTGTTTACCATCATTGGTACCCTTGAGGTAAGTGCCTTCGACGCAATCAAACCTTATTTATTTACCACGCACATGGTAGCTTGGAGAAGTTATTTTAGCGATCAAATTCCTTATGCGCAAATTTATTTCTCGATTTTCGTTTTAGTTGCCCACATTGCCGTTTTATTATCGATTACACTTTTTAAGTTTAACAAAAAAGACATTACCTCCTAATGAAAAATTTAGTATTCCTTTTCTTACTTTTTTCGATGAGCATGTATGCTCAGAAAGCAGAAGATTTAATCTCCAAAATCAATTCTAAATTCGAGACGATTAAAGACTACTCGGCAGATGCTTACATTAAAGCCGATATTCCCATGTTAAAGATTTTACCGAACGCTGCGGTCATTTACTTCAAGAAAAAAGATAAGTTTAAGATTGAATCTAAAGGTATTACTGTGTTGCCCAAACAAGGTTTCACGGAATTGAATCATTTTTTAACTAAAAAGAATGATTATATCGCTGTGCTTGGGGATTCATTAGTGATTCGGGACCGAAAAACAGTATTGGTGAATATAATTCCGAATAATTCAGGTGGTGAAATGGTTTTGGCTAAAATTTGGATAGATGTAAAAGATTTTATCATCATGCGATCCCAAATAACTACCAAAAGTAACGGAACTATTTTGATCGATTATAGCTATGGGGATCAAATCAAGTATGGTTTACCCAGTGAAGTGAAATTTGAAATTGACGTCAAAAAATTTAAAATACCTAAAAGTGTTTCCGGTGACATCAATTCAAAAAAGAAGGAAGATCCTAAAAAGAAAAATAAGACAAAAGGAACGATTACCATTTCTTTAAGTAATTACAAAATAAATACGGGACTAAAGGATAGTATTTTTACCGAAAAGAAATGAGATTAGAAAATTAATTATTACCGTTTAAATCAAACTGATTTTGATGGTCAAGAAAAAATGATTGACAATATTATTTCAATAGATAATCAAATTCAACGATCTAAATTGCTCAAAGGTTATAATTCATTACGGCAAGAGGTGACGCCAAATACTAAAGCTTCGGTTATTTATTGTTATGAAGATGGTAGTACTGAGAAAATATTCAATGGATAAGAGAAAACTTAGTAAATAATTTGAAAAGGATGTCTTATATGACATCCTTTTATGTTTTTACATTTTAAATCGTATGATTTTTATTAAATATTTAATTTAAATAATGGAAGTAAAACTGCTCTTTTTTGAATAGTGAGTTTAACTAATTAAATTTTGTTGTATTTCTTAAAAATAAGTTAAATAAAAAAGCCCCTCATTTGAAGGGCTTCAAATTAAATATGTAACAAATTAAATTCCATTTGAATTCATTCGCATTTTTAAATCCATAAACAAATTTATAAATGCTTCTTTCTGTCTCTTATCTCTGTTGGATAAATCTATTATGTTTAATTTGTCTATGATTTTATCGGCATCAATAACATTTCTTGTAACGAAATAACATTCCAATAAATTAAAGCAAATAGAAATAGTTACTCCTTTATCAATTCTTGCTTTTTTGTTTTCAACATCAGATTCCTTTAAAGCTTCATTCCAAATGGCAATCGCTTCATTAATTTTTTGAAAGGCTTGTTCATCAGTTTTGCCCAACATTTTCAGTCCCAAATCAGCTGCAGTAAATGCTGATAATAAATCAGCATATTCTTCACCCTTTGATTTCACATATTCAAGTGTAGATTTACGCTCTGTTACTTCATATCCCAAGTAGTCATTTACTAAGTGGTTTATAAATTCTAAATTCTCTTTTAAAATTTGAGCTTCCATATTTTTGGTGATCATTGAAATATCAACTGATGGAGAGGTTTTTGATTCCTTAGTTTTGTAGGTTTTAAACTCCATCAATTCATTCGGAGCGTTATAATATATGTCCTGATTTTGAGCGTTAGAAACACGGACAGTCATAGGATGTCTGTAACTAAATTCAAGGTGGTAATAGGTAACATTGTAGGATGTACTTGTTCCGTTTGTGATTTTAGTTTCTTTTTTAACTTCTGAAACAACTTTAGCATTCGTATGCTCGAATCCTTTCATGTCTACAACGTATGAAATTCCCCCATTTGATTCCAGACGATTGTATCCATCTATTTTAAGATAAGTAGAAGCCAATGCAGCTGCGTCATAGGTTGTATACAATTTAGGCTCAGCAACGAATCTTCTGTAAGGTTGTGGTACATGCTGTTTTACTGGTTTATTGTTTTCGTTCAAGAGTTGTTTTTCTAAAACTTTTGTTGCAGTAGATTTCGCATTCCAAGCTTCCATATCTTTTGCATATTGATCATCTGCTGCTTTTTGCTTTGCTGGAAATTCACTCATTTCCCTTTGATAATCTGCCTCGACTTGTTGTTTTTCAGCCTCATATTTTGCCATCATTTTATTGTTTTCCTCTTCATAGGATGCCCTTATACTTGAGAAATAACCTATAGGTTTTGGATTTAAAGGGTTTGTGGGTAATTTTACGTAATTGTATAAAACATCCTCTGATTTAATGTTTTGAGCAAAATTCGTTAGGGTAATAAGCAAGAACATATGCGTAATTGCAATTTTCATCTTTTTCATATAAATATAAGTTTAGTTGCAACAAAGCTAAAAATTATAATTGGTTATTATTGAAAAATATTTGATTCATTTAAACCAATAGCAAAAGCGCTTGGGTCATTCTTTATTTAATGACTTTGCGAATAATTCCCATTTATTTGTATGACTCCAAACGACTCGATAAGATATCTGTCAATATAATATAAACTTCCCTTAGTGGAGTCGGAGGGGCTTACCGATGATTATGCTCAACAGAACAAGTTCCTTGTGCGGGTAAATCGGTATAAACTTCTCGCCCTTATAAAATAAAAAAGGGAAGTGAAACTTCCCTTAGTGGAGTCGGAGGGGCTCGAACCCTCGTCCAAACGACGAATTTTTAAGCTTTCTACATGCTTATTCTTTGGTTAATTTTCGAGATTAGCTAGGACAAAGACACCCAAAACTAAACCTTATCTTCTTTGATCTTATGCCTTCCACGAAGTAAGGTCGGCACCAGTTTATTAGAATGAACTCCCATATATCAAACTGAATAAACGACAGTTTTGACGGAAGTACTTGTCTGACCTACTATACTTCGGAGAGATTAAGCCAATTAACATTCAGTTAATTAAGCAGCAAGTGCGTATGACGTGTTGTCAATTATTGTTCGAGGCAAGATATTAAAGAGCATCACCTCAACGCTCTGCATGCTGACACCTAACTATTGCTATCGCTGTCAAATCCAAAAAACGACCCCGGTTTTTTGTATAGCAAAGATACAGAATTTCTACATAGTAAAAAAAAAACGAGGAATAAATCCTCGTTATTATTAATCTTCATCTTCTTCGTCTTCTTCATCCCATTCTTCATCGTCCCATTCTTCATCATCTATATCTGCGGGTTTTCCGTATAGGAACTCAGAAGGATCAACATCCCAATCTTCGTCGTCGTCGTCATCGAAAAAGCGGTTATTCTTTCCACTTTTTTTGTAAGCATCCATTTTGGTGCTTTTTTTACGACTATCGTTGCTATCTAAATCTTTCGGTTTTTCTTTCGATTTGTTGCGTTCAACCGGTTTAATAAACGTTAATGGATCGATAATTGGGGTAGCATCATCAGCTCCTCTTCCTCTGAAGGGTAATTCTTCGTCTTGATCTTTCGATTTAAAATCGTTTGAAGGTCTCGGAGATGGAGTGAAACTTCGTTTTTCAAAATTTCCTGCAGGTTTTCGGTTATCGTTCGATCGTTGCTCTGCCTCTTTCACGGCGATTGGACGTCCGTTGAATTTGAAACCATCCAGCGCCTCTATGGCCGCTTTCGCTTCCACTTCATTTTGCATTTCAACAAAAGCAAAGCCTCTTGATTTTCCGGTTTCTCGATCAGTAGCTACGGTAGCTTTTAATACAGTTCCATAATTTTGGAACGTTTCCTTCAACTGTTCATTGGTAACATTGAAGTCTAATTTAGCAACAAAAATACTTGTCATAGACAATGTGGTAAACGAAATTCTTTTTTTAAATTAATTTATCTGATTCGAAAATATGAATTTTTTTTGAACTCGTGCATGAATTTGAATTAATTTTAAAGAAAAACAGAAAATTATGGTGGCAATTGTTCTTGGTGCAACAGGCTTGGTGGGAGAAAGTTTATTGAATTTATTACTTGAAAATTCGGAAGTTGATAAAATTATTTGTCTTT
>JALRIV010000066.1:0-5559 GCA_023255275.1 Crocinitomicaceae bacterium
CGGTAATCGTCACTTAATAGTTCCTCTTTCGAAAGGGGAAGTGCCGTTGTTACCTTTTTAAAGGATGCATGCGGATAAATAGTCAGATTTCCCGCATGTTCTTTTGCTCCTTGCACGTACATGAAGACACTAGAACCACTGACAAATCCATGATTTAAATCTAAAAAACTGGTTCGAACACTCAATTCAAAGGCATACACTTCGTATGAAATGGTAATTTTCTTTTTTCCTTTCGTATTGATTTTCCATGCATTTTTGGTCAATTTCTCCACGTTCAAAGACTTATTACCCTCTTGAGCAGTTACCAGATTCATGTTTTTTGAAAATTCGCGCACCAAATAAGATCCCGGTGCCCAAACCGGCATTTTTACAATCAACTCATCGCTCGTAATATCCGATACCGTCATCTTCACTTGAAAGTAGTGATTTTGCGGTTTTTCCATTCGCAATTCATAATCCACCTTTTGTCCAAAAGCAATGGAAAAAGTGATTAAAAAGACGACTAAAATGCTTTTTTTCATAATGATAATTTTATCAAAAATAGTAAAAGATTAAAATAAGTAACCTAAACCAATTGCTCATTTGGCAAATGTCGAAAAGAAAACGATCGTTCCTCGTAAATATTTTCAAACAAGTGGGGATAATATTTTTTCATTTCCTGATTCATTTTCAACAAAGGAACATCGTTAAAAGTTCCGTAATCGTGCAAATATTCCATAAATCGTTGTCCGCCACTAAAGGCTTGAAATAAGGAATCCTCTTCCCCATTCCAATCCAGAGGCTCTACCCCACTTAGACTGCAAATGCGTTGATCAAAAGCTGGCGTACACTTCACCCATCGATCCCCTATATACACTTCCACATAGCCATGAAAAACAATTTCATTTCTTTTCAATATAGCGGTCAATTTATCAACACCGATATGATTGGTTACGATGGCATATCCGAGTCGACTTGGAACACCGTATTTCCTAGCTAAAGTAGCGAATACGATGGCTTTTTCAACACACCACGCTCTTCGTTTTTTTAGAATGTTTGATGCTTTCAAGGCATCTAATCGTAAATCCAAATGATACGGATCATATAGAAAATGGTCTCGTACCTTGAAATATAATTCTACAGCAAGCTCCTTGGTTGTTTTCGATTCATCAATGGAAAAAGGAAGCCATTCAATTTGATCAAAATCTAAAAAGGGGGTCGATTGCAAATAGTTTTCCATTTTAATTGTAAATTTGAGACACAAAATGTCGACAGAAAACACAAATATAGAAACGAAATTCCAAAGTCCCTTTCCAATTTTAAAATCAATTCGCGATTGGGTATTGGGATCGACACAACCGGACATCTACACACGACTTGCCTTCTACATCAATTTAATCATTACGTTCCTTTTTTTAGCATGGAATACAGTGGTTTTCATTGTCATGCAATTTCAAGATTTAATATTGACACACAAAACAGTTGATTTGAAAACCCTATTGGAAAAACAATTCAGCAAAGCGCACATTCCAACAGAGGACATATTAGAAAAAATGGGAAGTTTTAACCAACTTCAGTTCATCATTTGGTTCACGGTACTTTTTAGTTCGATTTTATTGTACCGAAAAAAAACACTTTTTATCTGGTTTTTAATTGCACCGGTTTTGGCATTAATCTTTTTCTCGATTTACCTCTTCAATGGGCAGTTTTTCCAAGCATACTTTTCAAATTTCGATCAAATAGCCTTACTGATTCTCATCCTCAATTCGATTTTTTATTTCATCAAATTAAATCGAGAACTACACGGTAGCAGCACTAATTTCTTTGGTCTAGAAGACGAGTAACCGCACTTACATGAATATCGTTTAAAGAAAGTAAATAATCTGCTTGTTCGTAATAGGAAACACGCGCATGTAAAAGTTGATCCAATTTAGCTTTTAGTTCTGCTGGAGTTAAACCATCAAGTAAAGGCCTTGGTGTTTTAGCATGTAGTAATCGATCGGTTAACAATGTGGTAGGCAGATTGAGGTAAAAGGAAGTCCCCAAATCTTTTAATAATTCCATGTGATTGGAAAAACAAGGTAAACCGCCCCCTGTCGAAACCACATAAGCTGTTTTTTGTGAAGCTAAATCGATTAAAAATTGATGCTCTAAAGATCGAAAATATGGCTCTCCCTTTTCTTCAAATAATTGAGATACAGTCATTCCTGTTACCTTCTCAATTTCTTGATCTGAATCGAACCACGGCATATTCAGTGCATTAGCCACTTTTTTACTAAAAGTGGTCTTCCCAGAACCCATCATGCCGATAAAAAAAAGATGCTTCATTAACTAAAGTTACTGCAAAGAATAAAGAATAAAGAATAAATATTAAAAAAAATTAAATCATATAGTGCTCAATAAGGCTATTATAAAATATTCTCAACTTTATTTTTGTTTTTTAGTTTTATTCAATAAATTTGTCTTGACTATAACTTAATTCACAGAAAATGTCTATTCAAATCACTGAAATAGTTTCCTTACTTCTTTTAGGAATTTTAATAAATATCATTTTGGCTCGTTTTATCATGAAAAAGCCAAAATACCGAATCTTGGGAATGGTTACCTTGTTCTTAGTGGATATGATTTTTACACCGGTCATTGCATTAATGCTGGTGTCCGTAAATCCATTTTAAAACAAACTACTCCATTAAGTCACCTTCGTAGGTGATTTTTCCACCGCTCCCGAGGTAATGGTATTCATAAACCATTGATAAATGTTTTTTACGAAACTTTACTTCAAGTTGAGTATGAGGATCGCCCGTAGGAACGTGATAGGTGTTTTTTTTCCATAAACTATCTACGGGAATACGATATCCTAAAACCAACACATCCCTCCGCTCCGATTTCACCTCAATGGTATCCCAACTTTCCGTATGACTGGGTTGTCCGGGCTGTAAACCATAATAGATATCTTGCACCTTAAAACACAAATAGTTTCCTGCTAATTTTTTAGCATGGTATTTATCACATGATCCCAAAAAATAAATTGGAAATACCAACAGTAGAAAGAAGAATCGCTTTAACATAATCTAAGGTAAAAATAAAATAATACCCTTCCAAATAAAACGTAAATAAATTACGTACAAAGCATGTAGTTTTGTAACATAAGCTGACAAGAACAAGTGTTCTCTCGACAAACGAAATTTCGTTTATGGAAAATAATAGAGAAGAAAAACAATAATTGATTTTTTCTCACGTTATTCAAACAACATCAAGAATTAATCTTCGGATTAATACCAACCGAGTGGAACACCACGGTGGTAAAATAGATGGGGGCAAAATGCCAAAAGTAGTTCGAACTTCCCTCCTATTTTTTCGAGTTTATTTCATTGATGATCATGTAAACATCGTCGTTATGAAAAAACTAATTTTAACGCTTTTCCTTGCTACAATCGGATGGCAAGCACAAGCACAAATGTATCGGGTCGTTAAATCAGCAGATTTGGACAGCCTTGGATTTCATGAATCAACTAAATTAAAAGAAAGTTATTCCTTCCTATTCGGAACCAATGCCTTCTATTGGATCATTAAAGATCCAAAACACGAAGAAAACAATTGGGTCTACGAATACAAAATCATCGATAAATACAGGGATGAAGATAACATTGAAACCATCTTTGCGGAAGATATCGAAAACAAAGTTTATGAAGTAAACTTTTATTACCATAAAAAAGACCCAACACTTTACTACTTACTTATAGAGAACAAAGTCGAATACCATTGTTTCTTAGTAAGAGATGAATCAGGAATTAGTCTACAAACCCAAAACGATTAGTATGAAAAAGTTAGTGCTCCACATCCCCCATGCTTCGGTATATTTTCCTAATAAAATAGGATATGTCATTTCAGAAGAAAGATTACAAGAAGAATTGAACAAAATGACCGATTGGCATACCGATGAATTGTTTGCCAACCCAAATGATTTAGCTTGTATCGTTCCATTTTCTAGACTGTTCTGTGATGTAGAACGATTTAAATCAGATGAACTGGAACCGATGAGTCAATTTGGAATGGGCTTCGCTTATTCCCATTGCGAAAACGGCCAACTTTTACGTCAATTAACACCCGCTGAACGAGAAGAAGTAGCACATTTTTATGATGCCCACCATGATCAACTGAATCAGGTAGTTGGACAAGAACTCAAGAAAAATGGATCGGTTCTCATTGTAGATTGCCATTCATTTCCCAATTTACCAAGTCAATGTAACTTCAATCAAAGGGTTCCTAGACCTGACTTCAACATCGGAACTGACCCTGATCATACCTCCGAAGCTTTAAGCCAATTTTGTGTCCGTTTTTTTGAAGAAAAAGGCTTTACCGTTGGGTTAGACTGGCCATATTCAGGAACGATGGTACCCAATGATTTTTGGCATCAAGACCAACGTGCACAAAGCGTTATGTTAGAAATCAACCGAAGATTATACCTTGAACCAGGTACGAATCAAAAATCAAATCAATTTGAAGCCATCAAGGACTTAACCCAATCTTTCCTAAAAGCCTTGAGGGATCAATTTTAAAATCATATAAACATGAACATCAGAGCCCCAACATGTAAATATGACCAAACATCCAGAATTAGCCAGCCTAATACCAACCGAGTGAAACACCACGGTGGTCAAACGATGCGGACATCCGTCAAAATAGTTTCAAAGGCGGCTTGTTATTTACCTTAAAAAAACAAGTTATGAAAATCAGAAAAGGATTAACCTTAATTTACTCAGCAAGAACCAACGATCCTGAATCGTTTGAAAATAATCGAAGCTTCATGTCCGAGAGGACAAATGAAGAGTTACAAGAAAAAATAGAAAAACTTAAGACTCAAGGACTCTATTTTATGGTACATCAATATGTGATTTACCTAAAAGTACTCCGTGAAGAATGCCTTAAACGAGGAATAGAATGTCCCATATGCGTCTCTCAAGATGGGGTATTGGTTTGGGTTGAAGTAGATGCCCCCATTGAACAGCATCCCAATTAAATACAAGCATTAAAAAAACACCTCACGAAAGCGAGGTGTTTTTGATAAAATTCTAGTTAAGTTAAAACCTAAAGTTAGTAGACTCATTTTATTTGCCGCAGTATTGTTTTTTCAAGCCAATCACTTCGTCTCCATAAGATAACGTGAAATTTAAATCCAATGCTTTTTGTAAATCTTCGCAAGCCAAATTCGTTCTGTTTTCTGCAATATGAATCAATGCACGCACCCTATAGGCATAAGAATTGGTGGGATACATTTTGATTGATTTGTTAATGTCTTGTAATGCCAAATCCAATCTCCCTAACTTATAATAATTGTAAGCTCGGTTAGAATACCCTAACGGCTCATTGGGATCAAGAGAGATAACTTTATTGTAATAGGAAATAGCGGTTTGATAATCACCCATTTCTTGATACTTGTAACCAATATTGCCATAAATTGGCAGGTATGTAGAATCCAAAGCCAGCGCCATCTTCAAAAATTTCAAGGTTTCCTCCCCTTTACCCACTTCATCACAAACACCCCCTAAATTCACTAAAATCCCAATATTGGTTTGGTCT
>JALRIV010000066.1:5658-10208 GCA_023255275.1 Crocinitomicaceae bacterium
AATTCATGCGCTAAGATCAAATCATCGTATGCCTTTTGGAATTCTTGAACTCGTGAATAGGTAACTGCCCTATTTTGTAAAAAACTAGATATGAGCGTGTCGTTCTTGGTTTTTTCAATAGCACTAGTGAAGTCTTTATTAGCATATTCAAAATCTCCTGCTTCCAACAACAAAACACCACGGTTATAATACACAAAAGGATCATCTGGAAATTGGGTGATGCCAAAAGACCAAACTTCAAAGGCATCTTGATAACGCTCTAAATTTTTCAAAATCAACCCCTTTGAGTTGTAGAAATCTACTTGATTTGGATCATCTTGAATGGCTAAATCAATCCATTTTAGAGCATTTTTATAATCTTCTTTTTCTAAAAAGATTCTTGCCTTTTCAAAATTTTCCTGTCCTTTTTGAGCTAAAGCAACAAAAGAAGCCCAAAGGCATAAACTCGCTAGAAAAAATTTTTTCATCGTATTCAATTTTTCACAAAACTATTCATTCCTAAGAAATATACAACTGGGAAATTTCGCAGTTCTTGAGAGAATTTTAGAAAACAAAACACATAATCCGCTTTTCAACCCTCTATAAGTTCATGGCTGTTGCATCTTTTTTTGTATTTTCGTTAAAAAGTACCTAAGTGTCCCTACACATGAAGAAAAAACTATATCAATTATTATCCCCTTCAGCAGACCACAAGGGAATCAGTTATTGGATTGACTTATTTTTAATCACCTTAATTGCGTTAAATGTATTGGTAGTGCTTCTGGAATCGGTAGAAGAAATTGACCGACAATTTGAACACCTTTTTAATCTCTTCGAAGTATTTTCCATCGGAATTTTCACCTTAGAATACCTACTCAGGGTTTGGGTTATTACGGAGGATAAGCAGTATCAACATCCGATTCAAGGTCGCTTAAAATTCATCATCAGCCCTTTATCCATCATTGATTTACTCTCGTTTTTACCCTTTTATTTTCCGCTTTTCGGCTTCGACCTTCGTTTCATCCGAATCATGCGGGTCATGCGAATTTTCCGCTTATTCAAAATCGTCCGCTATGTGAACGCGCTCGCTTTAATTACCGATGTACTGCGTCAAAAAAGAGAAGAGCTTTACATTTCTTTAATCCTTACCTTATTTTTATTGTTATTGAGTTCTTCCTTGATGTATTTTGTTGAAAACCCTGCGCAGCCAGGTAATTTTTCAAGTATTCCGGAAACTATGTGGTGGGGTATTTCTACCCTTACAACGGTTGGTTATGGTGACATGTACCCAATTACTCCTCTTGGAAAGATTTTAGGAGGAATTATCTCAATCATCGGTATTGGGTTATTCGCCCTACCCACTGGAATTTTGGCTTCAGGATTTTCAGAAGTTTTAAAAAATCGTAAACAAAAAAATCAAACCCATTGTCCTGCATGCGGCAGAGCACATGAACCAAATACAGAACATCATGCGTAAATTGATACTCTTTTCCCTTTGTGGTTTTACCTTATTTTCTTTCACTTGTCAGCGAGAAATCAATTTAGATCAATTTATAGACGCTTGGCATCAAGCAGCGAGTGATGCCAAGTTTGATCGCTATTTTAACATGATGGACTCCTCCTTTGTTTTTTTAGGAACAGCTCCTGGAGAACGCTGGAAAAAAGATGAATTTGCCAAATTTTCAAAACCCTATTTCGAGCAAGGAAAGGCTTGGGATTTCAAAGCGAAAAACAGAATTTGGCATCGCGATGAAGCCGGTTTAATTGCCTGGTTCGATGAGGATTTAGACACATGGATGGAGGGTTGTCGTGGAAGCGGAATTGTGAAAAAAACGAAGGACGGCTGGAAATTAATGTATTACAATTTAACCGTATTGATTGAAAACGAAAAAATAAAATCATTCATCGCCTTACGAAAACAACCCATTGAGAAACCATGACTTGTCCTTGTCACTCCCAATTACCTTATTCAGCATGCTGTGAACCCTTCCATAAGGGAACTATTTTACCTCCCTCTGCTCTGCAATTGATGCGTTCCAGGTATGCTGCCTACTCCCTTAATCTGAGTGATTATATTTGGGACACCACTTATCCAAAAGATCGAAAATACACCAGTAAAGCTTCCATTTCCGAATGGTCTACTTCCAATCATTGGATTCGACTTGAAATTTTAGATTTCGATGATTGCCATGTGCATTTCAAAGCGTATTATCATGAAAAATCAACTACTGAAATTCAAATACACGAAGAATATGCTACCTTTATTTACGACCAAAATCGCTGGTACTTTAGATTAATTTGATTCAATAAAAAGTTAAATTTAACCTATTTAATAATTTGATTTACAGCGAATTAAAACCACTTTAAAATACGTTTAACCCAATTTAATTTTCGACGGGAATATGGCGGGAATTTTAAATTTGGCTCAAAATAATTGGGTTTTTTGAAGATACTTTTCGCATGACTAAATGTTTTGAAACCATGGATACCGTGATAATTCCCTATACCACTTTCACCTACACCACCAAAGGGTAGATTGGGATTTGTTATATGCATCACCACATCATTGATAGCTCCTCCACCAAATGAAATGGTATCGGTAAATTGTGTTTGTTCTTTCCTTGAATTGGAAAACAAATAAGCAGATAGCGGTTTCTCACCCTGTCGAATGAAATCAAGTGCTTCCGTGTAATCTCGATAAGGAATAATCGGTAATAAGGGTCCAAAAATCTCCTCTTGCATAATGGTATCCTTCCAATTTTCCGCTTGGATTAAAGTCGGAGAAATAAATCGTTTGGAAGCATCAACATCCCCACCATACAACACATTGGACGATTGAATTAACTCAGCAAGACGATTAAAATGTCGATCGTGAATGATTTGAACATAATTCTGGTTTTCAATTCGATAATCATTCGCTTTTATTTGCGCAACCATGGCATCCAAAAAGGATTGATATATGGATTGCTCCACCAAAATATAATCAGGTGCTATACAAGTTTGACCAGCATTTAGGAACTTTCCCCAAACCACTCTCTTGGCAGCTACCCTCAAATGACATTGGGCACTGACAACCACAGGACTTTTACCACCTAATTCCAGCGTAACAGGGGTTAGATATTTTGCAGCGGCTTGATAAACCAGTCGACCTACAGGAACACTACCAGTAAAAAAGATCTTATCGAAGCGCGTAGCTAATAATTGCTGAGCCACCTCAACATCGCCATTCACCACATGGAAAAATTCAGCTTCAAAATGCTTATTAACCATTTCTTCCATAAGTACTGCGGCGTGATGCGGCAATTCACTTGGCTTCATTACGACCGTATTTCCAGCAGCTATGGCTGCAATAGCAGGGCAAAAGGCCAATTGATATGGATAATTCCAAGCACCTATAACTAAACAAACACCATAGGGTTCGTATTGCACCCAACTCTTCGCAGGTAAATTCACAAAGTTGGTACGAACACTTTCCGGTTGTGCCCAAGTATACAAAGACAAAATAGCTTCATCGATATCTTGGTAAATGATTTGAATTTCAGTCAAAAACGTATCGTGTTCCGACTTTTGAAAATCTTTGTAAATAGCAGCATACATTTCTTGCTCATACTGCACGACTAATTTTCGCAACTTTTTTAATTGCGCTACTCTCCAATCTATGGATTTCGTTTTTTGAAGATTAAAAAAATGACGTTGTATTAAAACCAGTTCTTCCATACTTGTTGTGAAACAAGTTAATTCAAAAAATGTTGAGCTTCAAGGTTAATTTCAATTTTTTCATCTAGAGACGAGGCAACAGAACAATATTTATCGTGAATGAGGGTCGCATTCTTTAAAACCATGGCTATATCGATATGTTCCTCCACTAAAATAAGTAGATCGATTCGCTCGAAGGGATGCGTGGTTCCTTCCTCACGCTGAATACCCTTGATTTGAATTTCAAATCGTTCGAATTCGTACTTTTTCTTTCTTAAGATCGATAACAAATCTATCGAAATACACGCAGCTACGGATCCAGCTAACAATTGAGTGGGCCTTAATCCTTTGTTCTTGCCACCAAAACTTGGATTAGCATCAATAAATGTACTTACTCCATCTTCATTGGTAAGTGAAAAAACATAGGGATCTTCATGCAATTGTAATTGTAAATTCATCATCGTTTGTTTTGAAAAAACTAAAATAAAGAATTTATAACATCCAATAAACACCATTCATCATAAAAATGCAGAAAAAACAAAAAGATTTCAAAAAGCATTTATTTTTGCATCATGATGGACCAGGATTTTATGACAACCCTTCAAGATTTATTGCAGCAAGAACATGTTTTTGATGAAGACTTCGACGCCTTGTTGTTTCCCCAATTCCAAAATCATTCGAATCGGCATTACACCGAAATTTACGTAGCAAAACTTGCCTTAGAATTTTTAATTCAAGGTGAACATACGCATATTGTGGACATCGGTTCAGGTGTTGGTAAATTTTGTACAGTAGGTGCTTTACTCTATCCGAATCCTTTTACAGGTATTGAGTATAGAAAAGATCAAGTCGATATAGCTCGTCAAATTGCTTCC
>JALRIV010000067.1 GCA_023255275.1 Crocinitomicaceae bacterium
TGCAAACTCCGGCATACATTGCAAAGGAACTCTTTGAGTTAGTGAATAGGGCTCCAAAGGAAGTTTTGCAGCGCATTGAACCATTTAAATCATAAAAGCTACCGTTCACTAAATTTTGTCCAAAAAATATATTTTTAAGTTCTAAATTTAGTATATTGCCGGCTAAAAGCTATAACTCTTAAAATATTACCATGAAGAAAAGCATAATAACCCTACTATTTTTTGCCATCGCGAGCTTAGGATTTTCTCAGCAAAGGGTGTTAGACCCTACGAATATGCGAGAAGGTGAAAAGGTAGAATACTGCCACACCCATACCTTGCATAATCAAATGATGCAAAACAATCCGGAGTATGCAGCAGACTATGTGAAGAGTCAAGCCAAATTTAATCAAGAATTGGCTAATTATTCCGGAACCCAAAAAATGATTTACAAAATTCCGGTCGTTTTTCACGTGTTGCATTATGGAGGTGCTGAAAACATTTCAGACGAACAAATCTACGACGCGTTAGCTATTCTAAATCGTGATTACCGTGCGTTAAATGCAGATACGGCTAGTGTACAGGCAGAATTTAAACCTTTGATTGCAGATGTGGAATTTGAATTTGTACTGGCAACTAAAGCGCCAAACGGAGTTTGTTTTAAAGGGATTACTCGAACATTTAGTCCTTTGAGTTTTGTGGCATCAAGCCAAGAGGGTGGAAATCAAGTTACCGCTATTAAAAACGGAAACGATGTGTACCAAGGTGAATGGGCAGGTAATAAATATTTGAACATTTTTATTTGTGGCGACATTGGTGGGGCAGCAGGTTATACCATGAAACCGTGGGGTAATACTGCAATGTCTAATGGAATTTGGGTGTTAAGTGATTATGTAGGTTCAATTGGAACTTCTTCTGTATATACGAGTAGAACTCTAACTCACGAAGTAGGACATTGGTTCAATCTAGACCATGTTTGGGGAGGAACAAATAATCCAGGATTATCATCCAACTGTTCTTCAGATGATCAAGTTTCAGATACACCAAATTGCATTGGTTCTACTTCTTGTAGCTTACAAGCAAATACATGTTCTACGGTTGATCCATATTTCGGTGCTGATATGCAAGATCCTGTTGAAAATTATATGGATTATTCCTATTGTTCTAAAATGTTTACGGCAGGTCAAAAAGCAAGAATGGTCACAGCCATCAACTCTGGAACAGGAGGTAGAAGCAACTTATGGAAAGCGGCTAACTTGACCGCTACCGGCGGTGGCGAGATGGTCTTGTGTAAAGCGGATTTTGTAGCTTCCCAAACCACCGTTTGTGCAGGAACTTCGGTTCAATTTACCGATGATACCTACAATGCAGCAACAGGTTGGAACTGGACTTTCCAAGGTGGTTCTCCAGCAACATCAACTGCTCAAAATCCATCTATAACGTATTCTACACCAGGTGTTTACCAAGTTTCTTTAACCTCAACGGATGGAGTTTCTTCAGACAATGAGACAAAAGTGAGCTACATTCGTGTGTTACCCGTATCTACAGCTATTCCTTACTATGAAGGATTTGAAGCGTATAGTTCATTGACCAATTCAGATTGGACAGTGAAAAACATCAATAACAACAACGCATTTGAATTGGAAACTACCTTTGGTTTAAGTGGATCTAAATGCGTTAAGTTGGTTAACTATGGTCAAGTGGGTAATAACGTAGACGAATTGGAATCTGGTTCATTAGATTTAAGTTCGTTAGCATCAACCGATATCATGACCTTAAGCTTCAGATATGCTTATCGCAAAAAGAATACTTCAGATGATGAATGGTTGAGGGTATTTGTTTCCAGTAACTGTGGTTCAAGTTGGACGCAAAGAAAAACCTTACACGGTTCAACGTTATCATCGTTAACCTCATCTACTTCTTGGGCACCAGCTGGCGCTTCAGATTGGGTAACTGTTCACATGACAAACGTAACACCAACGTTCTTCGTCAATAACTTCAGATTCAAATTTGAATTTGACGGTGCTAATGGAAATAATATTTATTTGGATGATATCAACTTATACAAAGGTTCTCCTTCGAACACGATCGTGTTAGGTTTAGAAGATCAAGATATGATTCAAGGGGTAAATTTATACCCAAATCCAACGGAAGGTGATGTTCACATAACTTTTGAATCTTTAGTCGCAGCGGATGCTCAGATTATTGTTCAAGAAGTAAATGGTAAAATTGCACAAGAGCATACAGTAAAAGCGGCAACAGGATCTAATTTAGTGTTGTTAGATACTCAAAACTTGTCTAACGGTATGTACTTCGTTAAAATTCGAATGAATGGATCTGAAAAAGTGATGCAGTTTGTTGTAAAATAAATAGTTCTAATTATCTTAAAATCCCCTTTCTAAACATAGAAAGGGGATTTTTTTATATAAATTTTTTGGATATAAACTTTGAATTGAGAAGCCGAGCTACAGCCATGTAATTGGGAATGAATCGAATTTGATCACCAATACGGTATTTTTGTGTACCGTCTTCTTTTATATTGTCCCCTAAGTCAATAACCATCATGTCTGAAGTAATTCCTACAAATTGAATCGTTTGATCGACAACTTCTAAATCCGATTTATCTACATCAAGCATTCCAAAATCTAAAATGGCTTTAGTGGTAGTTTCATTAATTTGAGCTTCATGGTAGCTAGCAGTGTGACCAATATTTGCATCACTAATAATGCCATCCGGAACCATTTTCTTTTCTTCCAATTCAATGATATTGGCCGTAAACTCAAACGTATCTGTAGCTAAATTTAAAAACACTTTATTGTTCAGTGGACTAATTCCGAAAAAGGCAGCTTCACCCACTCTGAAATGATTGATATCTTTTGGAATTTGGTTTTGTTCAATCAGCGGAAGTGAGATTGATGTTCCTCCTGATATATAATGTAATGCTTTATTGAATTTAGCAGAAATTAATTCTTTGTACAATGATAATTGCAATAATTTATCATAATTTGGTTCTACGCCATACATGCAACCTAAATTAGATCCTATGCCAATTACTTCAATATTGGTCAAATTGAAAACTTTTTCGTAAAACTCCATTAAATCGGATCGTTTAACACCCTCTCTCAATTCCCCTAATTCAATCATAATGATGATTTGATGTATCTTGGATAACTTTTTAGCCGATTCATTTAATGTTAAAATCGTAGACAAAGAGGAATTTAATGAAACATCTGCAAATTGTACAATTTCATCAGCATAAATTTTTGCTGGAGGTTTGATGTAAATCGTTTTCATATTGGGGTTTACCGCCTTTAAATTTTTTAAACTCGATAGCCTTGAATCACCAACAGAATCTATTTTTTTAATGACATCTGGTGTTAGTATATGGTTTAAAAATTCAAGATCACCTGAGAAAACTTTTGTAATTAAACTCCAGTAAATGTCTTTTTTTTCAAAATAGTCACTTAATGTTTTAATGTTTGTTTTAATCTTTTCTTTTTGAATAATTAATTCAGCCATGTTTATTTTTTTAATCGCATTTCTAAATAAGGATTGGTAAATCCAAATTTCTCGTATAAAAATTTAGCTGAATTATTTGCTTCCACATGCAAAGCTATATCTCCCTCTGTGTTTTCTATAATTTCATGCATGATTTTTTTTCCTAACCCTTCTCCGCGATATCCATTGTGGGTTGCAATGTACACTAAAATATTTTCAGGAATGTAACCTCCCATTCCGGTTTTGTTCACAATTGCCACACCTTTCAATGTTTCATTATCCATAAGCGCAACAATAAAACCACCAAATGACGCGCGGTTTTCTAATGCATAAGCTATACATTTTTCAATATCTTGTTTAGGGTCACCATATTGTTCCAGATGCTCGAATAAAAAGTCAATAAAAAGTTTTTTTTGCTGATCGCTTGGTGGGGTTTTTTTGTTAAAAATGTTTGTTTGAATCATAAATCTTATAATGTTATATATCAACAATATAACATTATGAGGCAGAAATCCTAATTTTAGCGCTATTTTAGTTTAATTTCTTATGTGATCCGTCACATCTTGGCATTCGTTTGGAAAGGCCACAAATGCAATCGTCAATTCCCTTTCCTTGTAAAACGCGTGCTTTTGATTTCTCAATTCTAGATTTACGTGTTTCTGATTGCTTGGCTCCCGAAAAAAACAAAAGGTAGCCTTTTTGTCGCCCTGGCGTTAATTGGTCGAATGCGTTTTTAAAAGCAGCATCTTGTGTAAAAGCAGCAGTTAATTCCTCAGGAGTTTCATATGCTGAAGGTGGTTTATAGGTCACCTTTAATCCTAACTTTTCGATTTCCATAGCTTCGAATAGATAACTTTTTACTAGGTCTTCTGCAGCTACTAATTCGGCTAGATTGGAAAATCGAAACTGTTTTGTCGATTGCGAATTTTCTCCTGCCGTAACTAATTTTTGAAACGTATCCTTTAAAAGCGCACCTTTAAAGAATCCTATGGCAAAATACGCTTTAAAGTTCATGAGCATGACCACGTTCTTTCCTTGGTAAGTGTAACACGGATGTTTCCATTTCAATTCTTCCTGTAAACCACAAGATAAACAGATCGACCGGAGTAAATGTAGCTCTTCTTTCCAAGCTTTAGTTTGGTTCAGAAATTCATCAATCAAGGGATTTTTCGCTTCCATAGTTGGATTTTTTAATGGATAAAATAAGTCATATTGACACGAATAGGTTATGTTTTGCATACCATTTCAAAGATCTCAAAAAAGAAGTAAACCCTAAAAGGATGAGGTATGTTTTCTCTTTATTCATGTTCTAATGGAGTAGGCTGTTGCCAATTTTCAAAGATATTCATAAAATCTTATCCAATTAATTTTTTATTTTTACTAATAAAGGTGATGAAACAAACATTAATTTTTTCAGGATTACTAATCAGTGCATGCTTGGCCATCTATTTCAAGGAACAAGATAACCAATGGGGTTATTTTTGGTTTAAGGGTTTAGCTACCCTACTTGTCATTGGTATTGCCGGTGTATTTGATGGAAGTATGCATGGGTTCAGAAAAACGATCTTGTTAGGTTTAGTTTTTTGTTTACTTGGGGATTTACTCTTGGTATTTGATGCCTACTTTATTCCAGGACTGATATCCTTTTTAGTCGCTCATCTCATTTTTATTTATGCGTATTATCGGTTGAATACTTTTCTATGGAATGCTTCCTCTTTAGTTTTGATTATTGCGATTAGCGCTTCCTTTTTTTGGTGGATTCATGAGGGCTTGGGCGAACTAATCATTCCAGTTTTACTCTATATGTTGGTCATTTCCACCATGGTTTGGCAAGGAATAAATGCCTATCTCGTTGGAAGAAATCGAGTTACCACCTTTTTAGCGTTAGGCAGTGTCTTTTTTTTAATTTCAGATGCGCTGTTAGCCTTCGATAAATTCCATCAACATTTTGCCTATGCCAATATGGCAATTTTAACTACTTATTGGATCGCTGTTACGGCCATAGCGTATGCAAGTACAAAAACCGAATAGGATTATTTTTTTGATCTAGGGTAAGGAAATGTTTCATCCGTTAAAGCATGTAAGTAGTTTACCAAATCCTCTTTTTCTTGCTTCGTAAAATGAATGGGTTGAACTAATATGGAATCGATATTCAAAGGATTTTTCACGAAAGCATAGGGATTACTGTAAAACTCAACTACCTCCTCCAAGGTGTTAAACATGCCGTTATGCATGTAGGGAGCTGTCAAAGCAACATTTCTCAAGCTAGGCACCTTGAATTTTCCTAAGTCTTTCGGATCTTTGGTGACCTCAAAACGTCCTTTATCGTTTAGCGATTGACCATCGTAAAGACCAATATTTCTGAATTCATCGAAGGTAAAATCAGGACTAAAATGACAGTCAAAGCACTTAGATTTATCGGATAAAAATAACTTTCTTCCTCTTTTTTGCGATTCGGTCAAGGCGTCCTCATTTCCATTCATCCACCTATCATGGGGAGCAGAGCCATCGCTTTCTAAACTGCGCTCAAACGTGGCAATGGCATGAGTGATGTTTGCTTGATTTGGCTTCGCTCGGTAGATTTTTTTGAACAAACGCACATATTCTTCATTGGCGTTGATTCGCTTCACCGCTTCTGCAAAAGGAAGGTTCATTTCGATGGGATTTTCAACAGGCATCACGGCTTGTTCTTCCAAGGTTTTAGCTCTTCCATCGTGAAAAAAGATGGAACGATTTGCCATATTCATCACCGATGGCGTGTTTCGTGTTCCCAACTGATGATTTACTCCTTCGGAAAAAGCTTTGTTATCGGCAAAAGCATATTTCGGATTGTGACAACTGGCGCAAGAAATACTATAATCTAAGGAGAAAAGGGTATCAAAAAAGAGCTTTTCTCCCAATTCTGCTTTGGTATTGATCCTATTTTTGAAACGAACAAGTACACCAGGTTGTTGCATACATCCCATTAAAGTAATTGAAATACCGATCAAGAACATCCATTTCATGGCTTAAAAATAAGCATGTCCATTTAAACAGCATTTCATTTTGAAGAAAATATGCCGCTGAAAGGCAAATTTAGATTCATTATAAATACCTGCATTGCTACGGTATTTAATTTTTGAGAAAGATGTAAGCGTTCAAGGAACTGGCAATGATTAACCAAACAATATATGGACTGATGAGTAGCACTTTCCAAGACATTATTTTCCATGAAAGGATGAATAATGCAATCAGGATGACGGTTAATATTAAAATAACGATTAAGCTCAATCCAGTTTGATGGAAATAAAAGAACAATGGATTCCAGAGGACATTGAAAATCCACTGTAAGATAAACAAACTGAGCAGCAAACGTTTATGTTTAAAATCGTCAAGCGCGTACATCATAAAAAATGCAAAGGCAATCATAATGGTCGTCCAAGCAAAGCCAAACACCCATCCTGGAGGGGTCCAAGGAGCTTTGTCGAGTTGACTGTACCATGCAGAGGGAACCCCCTTTCCAGTAAAAAGTCCGCCTAAGAGTAAGGCTCCAAAATTAATGGCTAGAAATAAAAAGAATTTGTACATCATGCGAAATCATGGTAAAGGTTAAATGGTTATCAGGAACGTGTTAATTTGGTGATTAATCCGCTAAAAATGAATCCGTGGAAAGGGTAAACTGCGTACCAATATAGTCGACCAGCAACACCTAGCGGTCTGAACGTGGCGGTTTGCACCAACACCCCCTCTTCAATTTTAAATTCAAGCCAAGCTTCTCCAGGAAGTTTCATTTCCGCGAATAATAATAACCTTCCTTCTTCTTTATTTGCATACAATACGCGCCAAAAGTCTAAGGCATCACCTGCAGATATATGAATGGGATTGGTTCTTCCCCTTCGTAAACCAACACCTCCAGCGAGTCGGTCTAAAAAACCTCTCAATTTCCAAAGCCATGTAGCATAATACCATCCATTTTCACCTCCAATTTTCCAGATTTTTTCTATACAGTCCGCAGGATGTTGAACCGCTTTTTTACGAACATCTTTGAAAACCCCAAAACTTGGAACCGTAATGTACTCGGAAATATTATTTTTTAAGTTACTACTGGAATAGGAATCTTTCCAACTCGATACAATTTCGTTATTTTCAATTTTATCGAAGGCCCTTTTTATGGCATCTTCGTAAGTAATGGGTGTAATTTGAAGTAATGCTAGCAAATCGTTATTTCTACAAATCACTTCCACTTTCATACTTTGTACCAGGGAAAACGCCAGCTTATAGGAAGTAGAAGTAACGAAATACAACCAATAGGAGGAAAGGCGAGGTGTCATCACGGGAACAATCCAAATTTTGCGCTTTAAATTTCGAACCTTAGCAAATTTCAAGAGCATGTCTCGGTAGCTGAGAATATCTGGGCCTCCAATGTCGAAGTTGCGATGGTAGGTTTTTTCGTTTCCAAGACATCCAAAAAGTATTTTAAGCACGTCTGAAATACCGATCGGTTGGCATTTGGTTAATAGCCATTTTGGGGTGATCATTACCGGTAATTTTTCGACAAGATCTCGAATGATTTCAAAGGAAGCGCTTCCAGAGCCTACAATGATTCCGGCCCGTAACGTTGTGAGGTAGAAACTCCCTTTTTGAAGTTCTTCTTCCACTTTTTTCCGAGAACCAAGGTGTTTCGATAATTCATGTTCATTGATAATCCCACTCAGATAAATCACTTGTTTTACATTTGTTTTTGATAGCCGCACCCTGAAATTTAATGCCGATCGTTGTTCGAGAATTTCATAATCCAATGAGTTTGCCATCGAATGAACCAAATAATAGGCGGCATCTAGATCATCGGGAATGTTAAATAAGGTGGAAGCATTGAGTAAATCGGCTTCAATGACTTGTATAGCGTTTTTGATCGCATTAGGAGGATTGAATCGAGATTTATCCCTAACGAGGCATACCACTTCGTGCCCGTTTTCCACTAAAATCGGTAAAATCCGTTTTCCAATGTATCCTGTTGCGCCTGTGAGTAGTATTTTCATTTCAATAATAGTTAGGTTAATATAAGCATTTCAATTGAAATCAAAGAAAAGTTTCATTAAAAATCAGCTATTTTACTTACTTTCCTTATCGAAAATAGAACATTGGAGTAACTATTAAACGCCCACTTCAAGCACTTTAAAGCCTAATACTCGACATTCCTCCGTCTAACGCAATGATTTGTCCGGTTAACCAATTTGATTTTTCGGATAATAAAAAGCAGGCTAGATTTGCGATATCTTCTGGTTCGCCAATTTTTTTCAATGGGTGACGTTGTGCATTGGCTTCTTTTTTTTCAGGGGTACTGACTAATTTTTCCGCCAAACGGGTATCGGTTAAAGAAGGAGCGATGGCATTACACCTGATTTTTGGGGCGAATTCTGCAGCGAGCGATCGGGTTAATCCTTCAATTGCTCCTTTAGAAACAGCAACTTGGGTATGAAAATTAAACCCGGTTTGAACCGCTACCGTGGAGAAAAACACAACAGAGGCTTGCGTTGCTTTTTTCAAACGGGGAAGAACTTGTTGTAAAGTCTCAATGGCTCCGATGACTTGCAGATTGAAATCCATTTTAAAATCCTCTGGTTTGATTCTTCCAAAGGGCATTAGATTGATGCTACCAGGACAGTAAACAAATCCATCAATTATCTCGGGTAAGGTTGATTCGTCTAATGTTTCTTTTCCTACTTCGAATGAGCAATACGTCGTATTTTCAGGTGAATGATCAGGTTCGTTCGTATGAAAAGTTGCATACACTTGATTTCCTTCTGAAGCTAGTTGTTGGGCGATAGCTTTTCCGATTCCAGAAGAGCCACCAATGATTAAATAATTTTTCATTGTTTAAAGTCTTACCTCTAAAACAGAAAACAACGGAAATGGTTCATTTAGTATCAAGGACTGCAAGGATTCAATTCTAGTAAAAGAATTTTTTATTTCTGATAAACGCTTTTTCTAGTAGGCTTTTTATGGTAGAATTGATCTAAGGTTCGATACAATTCAGGGTGTTCTTTTTTTAATTGCTCTGGATTTTCAAAAAAGAATTCGCTCACCACAGCAAGAAATTCTGCCTTATTGGCCGAACCATAATCTCGAATGGAGGAATCCCCAAAATCAATTTCGTTCATCTTCATTTGAATCAAGTGCAACCAAGGCATGATGTCGAGTTCATCCATAACTTTTCCCATCATCCCATCAATTTTCCCATCTTGTTTATCCAGGATGTGAATGAACTCATGAATGACCACATTGGTATTGTCGGATTGATCATAGAATCCGTGATGTACCGCTTTTCTGGACAGCATCATTTTCCCTTCCATGGCACCCCATCCTACGAGTCCATTAGCCATTTTATCGGAATTTGGAATTTGAAATTTATCCGGAAATAATTGTACTTCCTGTAGATTGGCATAATGCCAT
>JALRIV010000068.1 GCA_023255275.1 Crocinitomicaceae bacterium
AATTGGTTTTTCATTGGAGTGAGCGTTTACATCAAGAATTTGAAATTGATATTTTAGCACTTTCTGATACGATTGGTTGTGCAACCCCTGAAATAGTAAAACAATTGTTTGTAGATTTAATTCCCGCATTGCCTCATGTGACTTTTGGTGCTCACCTACATACCACTATCGAAAATGCAAAACCCATTTTAGAAGCTGCAATCAAAGGTGGTTGTAAACGATTTGATGGAGCAGTTAAAGGTTTTGGAGGTTGTCCAATGGCTAAAGATGATTTGACGGGAAATATGCCTACAGAAATTATTTTGAATTATTTGAACGATCATCAACTTAACCATCAGGTTCAAATGGACAAATTTAAACATGCCTATGACTTTTCTGCTCAAATATTCCATTAACCTGTAACAATTCAATCCTTTAACGTTTTATGGCTATGCAAAAGCTTATTTCATTTTTTTCGATTCTTGTATTCATAGTAGCTTGTGAATCCGAGCATACAGATGCTCCTAAAAAAACACAAGAAGTGGTTTATCCCATGTTAGATGTTGAAACCTTGTTCGAAAAGAATCAACAATTTTCCAACCATACGATGATTGATTTATTGAAGGAATTGAAAATCTGTAATATGGCTCAAAAGGATGAAAATGATTTTATGAATCCCGCATGTTCTCCCTTTTATTTTAAATTCTTCATTTTTAACGATCAATTGCCGTTAGAAAATTCGTTTTTACTTCAAATAAAATCTAAAACAAATGGTTTTCCCTTAAGAAGGTTGTTGGTTTTTCAAAGAGAAAGGGGTGAGTTGGTGAAAGTCAATGGTTTTGTAGCTAATTTGATCGGTGTTCAGCAGACAAAAAATAATTATTACGATTTATTGCTTCGATTCAATGGAAAGGAGGAAGGTGAAACCATTTTCTACAATTGTGTATTTAAATGGAAGAACAAAAAATATGAATTTGAGTACGTGAGAGATATCGAAGGTGATAATTGGGGTGGACCTGTGAAACTTAAAGATCGCGACTCTGTTTCTAAATTAATCTATCAAGAATTGAATGATAACAAGATGTTTTTCTGATGCAGTACCCAAAATTTATACTTTCCATTTTCATCCTCCTCGTTATTCATGCATGTCAAACCGATGTGAAGCGCATTCCAGCATCTGTCGAATCTTTACTCACGGATGGAAACAGCAAAGTTTGGATGATTGATCGGGTTCAAATTGCTGGGAAAAATCAAACGGTAAAAGATCCAAAAAACAAAGATTTACTGATTTTTTATGCTAGTGGACATTTTGTCCTGCAAAATTTTAAAAATTTTGGTGCGCAACTTCCCACCAAGGGTAGGTATTCCATTGATGATCAATCGCGCACTCTGAAATTGATCTTTCAAGATCAAATCTGGGTGTTTCAAATTCAACCTCTTTCGAAATCAAAGGTGCTTTTTAAGCCATTAAAAGATTCTGATGTGCCGTATGAATTTTTAATCATACCTTTTCCGGAACTAAATTAAACAATTCTATCTTTTAAGCGTTTTAGCTTAAATTAGACGTATGAAATTCATTCCCTACCTGTTCATTTTTTTTGCTGTTTTTTCGGCATGTAGTCAGAAAAACGAACCTGTAAAAGTTCAATTAACTGACACGATTTGGAAACAAAAATTATCTCCTGAAGCTTATTATGTGTTAAGAGAAAAAGGAACGGAGAAGCCTTATTCAGGAAAGTTTTTATTTCATAAAGAAAATGGTTACTATACCTGTGCAGGCTGCGGAAACCGTTTGTTTGAAAGCAATGCAAAGTTCGATAGCCATTGTGGGTGGCCAAGTTTTGATGAACAAATTAGCGCTTCAAGTATCCGCACCCAAACCGATCGTTCGCTGGGCATGGTGCGCACTGAAATAACCTGCGCAAACTGCGGGGGTCATCTAGGACATCTTTTTGATGATGGACCAACAGAAACAGGAAAAAGATATTGCGTCAATTCCCTCTCATTGCAGTTTGAGCCGATGAACGAATCCCATTTAGACACTTTAATCCTTGGAGGGGGATGCTTCTGGTGCATAGAATCCGTGTTTGACGAGGTAAAAGGGGTTAAGGAAGCGACATCTGGTTATACAGGTGGAGTAGCTGATCAGGTGACTTATGAGGAGGTGTGTTCGGGTAAAACCAAGTTTATTGAAGTTGTTTCTGTGGTTTATGATTCGACCCAAATTAGTACGCTTGAATTGCTGAAAATATTCTTCACCATACACGATCCAACTACTTTAAATCGTCAAGGGGCTGATGTAGGGTATCAATATAAGTCTGCTATTTTTTACAAAAATGATGCTCAGAAGAAACTAGCCGTTGCATGTATCCAAAAACTAGCTAAAGATCAGGTATTCGATCAGCCGATTGTAACGGAATTATTTCCATTCGATCATCTTGTACCGGCTGAAGAATATCATCAAGATTACTTTGAGAAAAATCCAAACAATGCTTATTGTAAGGCGGTTATACAGCCAAAACGCGACAAGTTTGAAAAATCATTTAAAGAATTAAAAAAATAGTTATATTTGTCTTGTTTAAAATTATTCTAAATAAGAGTGAAAGTTGTATTAGCCGATAGTAATGATTTAATGCGTTTGGGATTAAGAACCATCTTATCGTCCTTGCCTAATCTTTCTGTAGTTGCGGAGGTCAAGAATAATGCGGATTTACTCGAAACGATTACTTCTTTCGATGTCAACTTAATTTTAATCGATTACACTTCAATGGGTTTTGACATTGATGTAATTCCAAAAATAATCCAGAAAAAACCGAGTCTGAAAGTCTTGGCTGTTACCCCAGAACAATCGGCTCAAACTTTGGTAGATGCACTTAGAAGTGGTGTTCAGAGTTACGTAAAAAAAGATTGTGATTTAGGCGAAATTGTGGATGCAGTTAAGGAAACCGGAAAAGGGAAAAAGTTTTTTTGCGGTCAAATTTTAGAAACCATTCAAAAGGCCAATATTGATGTCAATGACATGGATTTTGATGGATTTACTTGCGAACCGGTTATTTTATCTGAACGCGAGTCGGAAATTATCATCCTCATTGCGGAAGGCTATACCAATAATCAAATTGCCGAAAAATTATTTCTAAGTAATCACACCATTAATACCCATCGTAAGAATATTATGGCTAAACTGGGCGTGAAAAATACCGCTGGTATTGTCATGTATGCTGTGAAAACCAACTTAGTTTCTCCTAATAAATTCTTATTCGCTGCAGAAAATTAAATCCGCATTGAACCTTTTGATCGAAAAGATGTACTATCTTTAGTAAGCGGTCAAAAGAATTATGAAATTATTACACATCATCATACTTATACTTATTGTTTTTCGAAT
Source organism: Crocinitomicaceae bacterium (assembly GCA_023255275.1). Taxonomy (GTDB): domain Bacteria; phylum Bacteroidota; class Bacteroidia; order Flavobacteriales_D; family Crocinitomicaceae; genus JALRIV01. Next base: position 3,362 of record JALRIV010000068.1, read on the forward strand.
GGATTTTGGGTTCAGCCAAACGGTGGTTCCAAAAGAAGAAAACAATGCCATTCCTCAAAAAAACATTAGTAATACTCGAGAAGAAACGATTCGAGAGGAGAGTTTGGAAGAAAAAAAACTAGAAGCTCCGGTCAGTAAGAAAGCGAAGTCGAGTGCTTATCGTTCCGATGCAGAAAGTAAAGATCAAAATTTGAAGGTAAAAGAACAGCAAGCCACTCAGTTTTCAAATTTGAAAAAAAATGTTCAGTACAAGAGAATTCAAAAGAACCCTACACCAGAGGAGCAAAAACAATTGAATGAGGTGGTCGATTATTATGGGACTAATTTTCCTAATTCATTCGAGTACCATTATTTTAAATTTGCTGCTTCATCCTATGATTTGAAAGAAATGGGACATTTATTAGAAGCGGAAAAATTAAAACCGAATAATGTAGATGTCCACAAGATGTTAGTGGCATGCTATTATTTAAAAAATGATACGGTCGCTTTAAGAAAACACCTTAAAATCCTTAAGGAATCTAATGTAATCCAAGCGGATCTTATCGATTATGCATCAGATATGTTAACATCAAGCTCTAAAAATGCATTTTTATTCACTCATGGATTTGATGATTCTTACGCCATCTTGTACCAACAACAAATCAACGGTTACCGAAAAGATGTGCAATTGGTTTCACTTGATTTTTTGCAGTCTGAAAGTCAGCAACTAATTTTGAAGACAAAGGGCTTGAAACTTCCTGCTTCGCTAGTGGTCGACACCGCTTACTTTAAAAAGTTGCTCGAAATGAACCCGCAAAATAATTGGAATATTTCACTCACCATTCCTAAAGAGTATTTGCTGGGCGTTAAAAATCAGTTGTATGTTCACGGCTTGGTTTTTGTTTATTCCAATCTTAAAATGGAGAATAATTTTTTCATGAATGATTATTTATGGCATGAGCAATTGAATAAAAAAGTGATTTACAGTTATCAATCCGATAAAGCCAAATTGCTTTCTTCCAATTACCTTCCGATGTGTTTACTCATGAAAAAAGTATATGTTCAGAAAGGAGATGTGGATCAAATCCAACAATTGGACGATACCATCAATCGAATTTCCATACAGAGTCAAAAAAAGAAAGAGGTTAATGCGCTGAATCAGAAAAATTGATGCAACTATTTAAAACGAAATACAACGAATTGAGCGATGAATTGCTTTTTGACAAAATGAGTCAAGGTAATTCCAAAGCATTTGACGAATTGTATTCTCGGTATGCCCAAATGTTGATTCGGTATTTTTATCGCATGATCCGCAGAGATAAAGAAAAGGCGGAAGATTTTGTGCACGATATTTTTACCAAATTGATTCAAAAACCAGAATTATTTGATTCGTCAAGGTCCTTTAAAACTTGGATTTTTTCAGTCGCGAATAACATGTGTAAAAACGAGTATAAAAAATTAGAAGTGCGTAAAAATATTCATTCAGCCGATGACTCTTGGTTAAGTGTCCAAGATGATCAAACGAATGTTTTTCACGAGGTACACGATCAATTATTTAAAGAGGCCTACGACTCAGCTATTGAGCAATTGGAATCAAAACACAAAGAAGTTTTCGAGATGCGCCATATGGACGGTTTAGCCATCAAGGAAATTGCAGAAATTTTACAAATCAACGAGGGGACTATCAAATCAAGATTGTTTTATGCGACCAAGCACCTAGCCAATCATTTAAAAGAATTTAACCCATTAATCGAAGTTTAAGATGAAAGATCAACATATTGGATGGATTAAAAATAGTACATATGAGTCATTAAGTGCAGCCCAAAAGGCAGAACTTAGTGAGGTCTGTGTCACGAAGGATGAGTTTATGCATCTAAAATGGGTGTTTAATTCCATGGCGAAGCTAGATGAAGATAGCAAGCCTAGTGAAGGTTTGAAAATGAACTTAAATAAAGTTTTTCAAGAAAAACACCAGGCTAGAAATGGTTTTAGTTTGAACAGTACATTTTTGTTTTTATTACCCAAAGAAAAGAAAATGTACCAACAACCACTCTATCAGATGGCGGCGGTTGGTTTGTTATTATTTGGGCTGTATTTTGTATTGAACCAAACTCCAAGACTTGCAAAGCCAGCTGTTCAAATGGCAAAAAATGAGAAGATTAGTCCAAGTCAAAAAATGAATGATACTTCATCATTAAAGATGGAGCAAAATCAAACTGAATTATCTTCAAGTTCGAATACCTTGACGGAAAATGATGAGCTATACTTGCCGAATATCGCGTTAGCGGAACAAGACGAAGGAGCTGAACATCGAATGTTGACAGCATCTTCTCCATCTAATGTGGCTCAAGGAATACTGGCTTCCCAATCGATAGCCTCAGATTTTAATCACGTTGATGGGGTTTACAAAGCTGAAGAAGCTATTCGATACGCTTATTCTATGGGTGAAGATGAGGGCTTGTTTGAAGTGTTGACGGCTAGTTTTTAAGTTGGTTGACATAGAATTCTACCGCTTTTCGAACTGAACCTTCTTGAATCAATAAACTTTTGGCTTCTTCATAACTGATTGGTAGTTCTTGCAAAATCATTCGTACTCCACGATCAATTAATTTATCATTAGATAATTGCATATCGACCATTTTGTTGCCTTTTACACGCCCAAGACGAATCATAAGGGTAGATGAAATCATATTTAACACCAATTTTTGTGCGGTTCCAGATTTCATTCGGGTTGAACCCGTAATAAATTCTGGACCAACCATGGGAGTAATTGGAAATTTTGCGATTTGTGATAGGGGAGAACCCGGGTTACATGAAATTGCAGCGGTCAAAACTCCTTTTTGGTTGGCCGTTTCAATAGCGCCAAGCACATAGGGAGTAGAGCCAGAAGCAGCAATTCCAACTAAGGTGTCATTTTCATTGATTTGATAAGCTTCTAAATCCTTCCAAGCTTGCTCTTTGTCGTCTTCAGCAAATTCAACGGCTTTGCGAATGGCGTGATCACCACCGGCAATAATTCCCACCACAATACCATGTGGAATGCCAAAGGTAGGCGGACATTCACTAGCGTCTACTATGCCTAAACGTCCACTGGTACCTGCTCCGATGTAAAATAAACGACCTCCCGCTTTCATTTTGGGTAGACAAGCATCTATAAATTTTTCAATGTTCGGAATTTCTTTTTCAACAGCAACAGCCACAGTTTGATCTTCTCTATTGATGTTGGTCAACAGTTCCAGGGTAGACATTTGGTCGAGATTATTGAAATTGGAACTAGATTCGGTAATTCTTTCCATCTTACAATAAAAAAGCTTTGGATTGACTTTCATTCAAATCGACTTGAACGCGTTCTTTTAGGGTGGTAGACAAGCCAATACCCACAAAATCAGCCTTTATGGGATAACGTCGGTGTGTGCGATCTACAAGAGCAACGGTTTTTATCGCTTTTGTAGGACTTTGTAACAAACGATTTAAAGCATACTGCATCGTTTTTCCAGAGTTCAAGACGTCGTCAATTAAAATGATGAAGCCATTTTTCATTTTCTGTTCATCTGTTTCCAACAGAATAGGGTGAGCCCAAGGTTCCTCTTTATTGATTAAAATTTCAAAAGCTATAATCTCTAAGTCAGAAATTTGTTCTAAAATCAGTTTGAATTTTTTCGCCAGTTCAAAACCATTTCCGGTTATACCCGCCAAATAAATGGTTTTTTCTTCAAAGCAATTTTCATGAATTTGATGCGCTAATCGAGTGATTTTTTGTTGAATTTCTAAATGACTTAATATTTGATTTTGCATGTCTTGAAGTTTTTACAAAAATATAGTTTTTTATTCAGGCAACGAATTGAAATTTGTTCTCGCCCATTCATTCGACTTATCTAAGGTTAAAATACGAAGGTAATAGCGTTTTGCTTGAACGAAATTGTTTGAAATATGAGCTTTATAGGCCAAGGCACTTAATTCATCGATTTCAATTAAAATTAAATTTTTATTGGCAACACTATTTTTCGGATTAATGGCTAATGCTTTTTTGTAATAGTAACTGGCTTTTGCATATTGATTTCTGTCGTGATAGGTAATACCCTTTTTACAGTTATAATCAGAACTCCATGGATTGTAAAACAAACCGATAAACGATAGAGAAAGCGTGACAAGCAACAAACTTCCCGTAATAGCTTTCAAGGTGTTTTTAAAATACAATCCAAAAACAGTTCCCCATAAAAAACCTGAAGCAATCGATTCAAAACCGAAATTTCCTCCAAAGTAATTGTTGGCTACAATAAAATAAATGACTAAAGCAGTCATTAAAAAAAATAGGATTTGTTTAGCAACCACCAACGCATGATTGTCTTTAGGAGAACGAAGAAGTAAATATCCGAAAAAAGCATAATTAACCCCTGTCATGCCTAATCCGGCATCATCGGTTAAGGCCAATTGCACACTCGAAGTAATAAAACTTGCAAGAAGTCCGAAAATAAAAAAATGGAAATGAGATATGCGTTGTTCCAAATAAGTGCCAAAAAGAATTAGTCCGATCATATTGAACAATAAATGATAGGTGTTTTCGTGCAAAAATGAATTGGTAATTACACCCCAAAATTGTCCGCCATAAATGTCGATGGCTGAAGGAGCGCCAAATAAGGCCCAAGTATCAGAGTCAATTCCATCTGCATCTTGAGTATATTGATTCATCCAATAGTATAGGGTGATCGCAATAATCGTAAGTAAAAAGGTAATGATAGGAAACTTAAACTGATATACTTTTAGAGGCTTGGTATACATACTGAATCAAAATCTAAAGTGAAATTACAATATATTTTTTAATCCTTTTACAACTTTGAAAAAATGTTAATAAATCCTAGAAGAAGGTTTGTGTACTTTCCTTAAATTACCTAAATTTGTGCTCAATTTGTCGAATAGTATTCAAAATTGAAATAAAAGCGCAAAATGCCAAAAAATAATGCCATCAAATCCGTTTTAATCATAGGAAGCGGTCCAATTGTTATCGGTCAAGCATGTGAGTTTGACTATTCAGGTTCTCAAGCAGCAAGATCTTTAAGAGAGGAAGGAATTGAAGTTACTTTGATTAACTCGAATCCAGCAACCATTATGACGGATAAAGTTGTAGCGGATAACGTTTATTTACAACCACTTGAGCCCGAAAGCATTGTTGAAATTCTTAAGAACCATAAAATCGATGCTGTTTTACCAACAATGGGTGGACAAACAGCCTTAAATTTAGCAATCAAATGCGACGAATTAGGTATTTGGGAAGAGTATGGAGTTCAAATGGTTGGTGTGGATATTGCTGCGATTGAAATTACAGAAAACCGTGAAGCCTTTAGAAATTTAATGGGTGAAATTGGTGTCGGTATGGCTCCACAAACAACGGCAAAATCCTTTTTGGAAGGGAAAGAAGTAGCGCAAGCATTTGGTTTCCCTTTGTGTATTCGTCCTTCTTATACCTTGGGTGGAGCTGGAGCATCAATTGTACACGACCCTGAAGAGTTTGATGGTTTATTAGAGCGCGGCTTGCAATTGTCGCCGATTCATGAGGTAATGATTGATAAAGCCTTAATGGGATGGAAAGAATACGAGTTGGAATTGTTACGCGATGCAAACGATAACGTGGTCATCATCTGTTCAATTGAAAACTTCGATCCAATTGGGGTGCATACAGGAGATTCTATCACGGTGGCTCCAGCAATGACTTTATCGGATACCACATTCCAAAAAATGAGGGACATGTCTATCAAAATGATGCGTTCTATTGGAAATTTTGCGGGAGGATGTAACGTGCAATTTGCCGTTTCACCAGATGAAAAGGAAGATATTATCGCTATTGAAATCAATCCACGTGTATCAAGGTCTTCTGCTTTAGCGTCAAAAGCAACCGGTTATCCGATTGCAAAAATTGCTGCGAAATTGGCTATTGGTTACCATTTGGATGAATTAAAAAATCAAATTACAAAAACTACTTCAGCGTTATTTGAACCTACCTTGGACTATGTAATTGTTAAAATACCACGTTGGAATTTTAATAAATTCCCAGGTACTAACCGCGAGTTAGGTCTTCAAATGAAATCTGTTGGAGAGGTCATGGGAATTGGTCGTTCTTTCCAAGAAGCACTTCAAAAAGCTTGTCAATCCTTAGAAATTAATCGAAATGGTTTAGGAGCTGATGGAAAAGAATTAACCAGTCAAAATGAAATCTTACATAGTTTAGAGCACCCTAGTTGGAATCGTTTATTTCATATTTACGATGCTATTAAATTGGGTATTCCTTTCAAAACCATTCAGGAAAAAACGAAAATTGATTTCTGGTTCTTAAAACAAATTGAGGATTTAATTAAGTTAGAGCGAAAAATCGAAAAATACCACCTTGATACTTTGCCAAAAGATTTGTTGTTCGAAGCGAAACAAAAGGGTTATGCGGATCGTCAAATAGCGCATCTATTGCGTTGTTT
>JALRIV010000069.1 GCA_023255275.1 Crocinitomicaceae bacterium
ACAATTTAATGAAAACGGAAAATTGTTATGTTGGCATCATACCTTACCTGAAATGAACCACAATGAATTAGTAGGCTGGGGAGGCGGAGATGCCCGTTTCGTTACTGTTGTTTTACAAACGAATGATTTTCTTCCGAGAAATCAAAAACGTTTAGCGATCACGAAAGCTACCATTGAAAAAAAGGCTCCGGTTTTAGAATTAGTAGCAAAAGGTACTACTCAAATTCAAAAAGCCATTTATTTAATTCATATAGTGGATTGGGCGTCTTATTTTCTATCTGACTTGAATGAAGTGGATCCTATGGATATTAAAATCATTGATTTCTTGAAATCAGAATTAGCAAAATTTTAATGACACGAGAAGTAATTGTTGAAGAATTAGGTTTAATTGATTATAAAAAGGCTTGGGATTATCAAGAGCAGTTGTTTAAAGCTACCATCGATCAAAAAATAGCTTTACGAAATCAAGTTTCTTCAACGCCTACTAAAAATTACTTGTTATTTTGCGAGCACCCTCATGTATATACGCTCGGAAAAAGCGGTAAGGAAGAGCACTTTTTACTCAATCAAAAAGACATTGAAGGTTCTGATATTTCCTACTACAAAATCAATCGTGGGGGCGACATTACCTATCACGGTCCGGGACAACTTGTAGTATATCCGATCTTTGACTTAGATCATTTTTTTACCGATATTCATAAGTACCTGAGATACTTGGAAGAAGCTGTCATTCAAACGTTAGCTGAATTTGGCGTGATTGGTGTAAGAAGTGAAGGGGAAACAGGTGTTTGGATTGAACCAGAAACTCCTCGAGCTAGAAAAATTTGCGCCATGGGGGTTAAATGCTCTCGCTGGGTTACCATGCATGGTATCGGATTCAATATTCAAAGTGATTTAAATTACTTTAACCATATCGTTCCCTGCGGAATAGTCGGTAAAAATGTAACTTCCCTAGAAAAAGAATTAGGGCAAACCGTTAGCATGGAATCGGTCAAAGAAATACTTTTGAGAAAACTTGCTGAACAATTCGATTTTTCGTACATTTCTTCTTATGAAAACACTTCTGAAAATCCTTAAAAAAACGCTTCGAATTGTCGTTTTTACCTTACTTGGTCTGCTCATTATAGTAAATCTTTATATTTTATTATCTGGTCGAACCTATATTTACAAAGGGGTAGCCAACACCTATTTAAAAGGAAGGACAGGTCCCGGGATTTATGACCTTGAAGTTTTTCCGTATTCTACGATTAAAAAAGATGCTGTTTATCAGACCCCTAAAAGTAACCGTTACAATGCAAAAGCCTTAAGTCAACCGGACAAAAAATACCTTCTAAAAGAAAAGTCTACGGCCTTTTTAGTCTTTAAAAACGACTCGTTGATTTCCGAAAACTATTTTGGCGAACATACTGCTTCAACCAAATCAAATTCATTCTCGGCAGCCAAAACGGTTGTTGCTTTGCTTATTGGAACTGCAATTGGAGATGGAAAAATCAAAAGTTTAGATGAACCTATTGGCCATTATTTACCTCGATTTAAAAATGAAAAAATTACCATTCGCCATTTGCTATGGATGTCCTCTGGTTTAAGTTGGACAGAAAGTGGTAAAAATCCGTTATCAGACAATGCTGAATCTTATTTTGGAGATGATTTGCTTGGACTTGTCAATCGACAAAAAATCGTCGAACCATCGGGAAAACGATTTAACTATCAAAGTGGCAATTCTCAATTACTAGGATTCATCATCGAGAAAGCTACAGGAAAATCGGTTTCGGCCTATTGTGAAGAAAAAATATGGAAAAAAATAAGGCCCGAATCCGATGCACATTGGAGTTTGGACAAAGAAAATGGAGATGAAAAATCATTTTGTTGTCTATATGCCACCGCAAGAGATTTTGGGAAAATTGGACTTTTAATTCAGCATTTTGGGAAATTATATGGTGAACAAATCATACCGGAATGGTATATGCACGAAATGATGCTAAATCCCAAGTTGGAAACAGAAGAAGGCATTGAAAATTATCGCTATGGCTTGCATATATGGACGTATCACGCACAAAAGCATGTCGTTAATTATTGTAGAGGGATTAAGGGACAATATATTTTTACTATTCCCGATGAAAATTTAACGATAGTGAGATTAGGACACCATAGAGCCAAAGATTTTGATACGAAAAAAAGAGATGCTGTAAGTATTCGAAAACTCGGACACCCTACTGATATTGAACCGTACTTAAAAATTGGAAGAACATTAGCAAAATGAGAGAAGAATTATTTGGACCAAAAGTAGAAAAAATTGGCTTTGCTGTAACCCTTGAATTAAATGAGGAAGGGGGCAAAGAATACTATGTATATTTATTGAACTTGAGTGAAGACATCATTGAAGGAATCATCATCACCAGCACAGGCTATGGTGAAAATGCTCAAACAGGAGAAAAAATAAAAACATCTACTTTAAGGCATTGTTTGGAGGTCATGTTACCTAACGAAGTTGCCAAAATTGAACCGATTATGGAAGATGTCTTTGGTTTAGCCAATGAATATTGGATCAGTTTCTGGTCTAACGATGTCATGCATGACAAAAAATTTGTGTTTTTACCTGAAACTATTGTAGACGAGCGTATGAAAATGATTCCAGAAATAGGTAAGAAAGGAATTATGCTAATTTGAGTTCGAAAATTTCAATGACTTCATTTAAGTCTTTAATTTTTCTGACACCTTCAATCTCGGGAAATTCATTCATTTGTCTACCACCACAATAAATTTTCAAATCTGGGAAATCAGACATAAGCGAATGTTGGTAGGCAATGAAGGCAGCTTCTTCGATAGGTGATGTCCATGAGGATAAAATGGCTACTGGCTTAATGGCTGCAATGGATTTTTTTAAACCGCTGATCGGTACATTTTGACCAAGATATACGGTTGAGTAATTCCCTTTTCTAAGGATATAATTGATAAATAACAATCCTATTTCATGCAACTCGTTTTCAGGTAAATACAGAATGATTTGTTGAGACTTTTCATCAGGTACTTTCAACTGGTCAATTAGAGTAATGATTTTTTGGCGTATTAAATTCGAAATAAAATGCTCTTGAGCTGGGTGAATAGCGCCTGTCATCCACATTACACCAATACGATCTAAAAAAGCATTTAAAAAATGAATAAATGTTTTCTCGAAACCATTTTGGCTCACCAAAAAATCAATAGTATTCAAAAATAACGTTTCATCCATTTCGATCAAGGACTTGATCATGGTTTCAATGGAAAGGTGATTCGAATCTAACAACAAAAGTTCATTTACCTTTTGATGAATTTCAGCTGGTTTTAAAAGTGCTAAGTGTGAGATTTTTACTCCATTTTTGTTTAAAATGGATAAATTCAATAAATAGGATAAATCTTCATCAGTATACGTCCGGATTTGGGTATCTGTTCGATCTGGCGTTAAAATTCCATATCGTTTTTCCCAAATGCGCAGAGTATGTGCCTTGATACCCGTTAATCTTTCAATATCTTTGATTTTGTACGCTCCCACTTCACAACAAATATAGTATTTCCATTAAAACAAAGTTCATCGATATTTGTTTTAAATTTTAAAGTATCTTTGCTTTTAAATAGCATAAAACATGAAATTTAAATCTTTTTTCCATCTAATTGGTTTCTTCTGCATCTTAATTGCTCTTGGTGCTTGCGACTCTAATCCTACTTCTAAAAAGCAAATAGATGTTGTAGATTTAAACGAAGATTATTACGAATTTCAGGGTTTCAGTTTAAAACCGTTCGAATTGTCTTATTCGATTATGTTACCTGACGAAACTGCTAATATCGGTGCTGCTACTGTACCTGAAATCTCGCATAAAGAGGGAGATTTTTATTGGGACATATCTATCGGATCAAATTTTAAATTACACATCGAAGATTACGGCGACTATAATGACTTGATTCCTCAAAAAAGAAACGCATTAAAAAACCAAAAAATATTTAAAGTTGAATATTTAGTCAATGAAAAAAATCTTATTGTTTACAAACAAACCTTGATGGTGAAAGGATCAAAAAATGCATCCCCTAAGGTTGGTGTAGAGCATAGCTCTTACCATGTTTATGGACAAAAAGAATTCAACAACATCAGCTACGAGCTTTCCAGTTCTGAGGAAGGTTCTACGAAAGAAATCATTACACTTATGGCTAAATCCATCAAATCATTTAAGCCAATAAAATAACAAAAATGCAACTAGATAGAGAACAGGTATTAAACGTTTTAGGTAATATCATTGAACCTGATTTAAAGAAGGATATTGTTTCCCTAAATTTTGTTGAAGAGTTAATCATCAACGAAAACGCGATTCAATTAACGGTTAACATTTCAAATCCAGCGTTGCATGCAAAAAAAAGAATGCAAGAAGCGATTAAGTTCAATTTAGAACGAACATTTGGAGAAGACATCAAGCTTTCTTGTGAAATCAAAGGATTAAGCGCAACAGAATCTAAGGCTCATCGAAAAATTTTACCAGAAGTAAAGCACATTATTGCCATTGCATCTGGTAAAGGAGGGGTTGGAAAATCAACCGTTACGGCAAATCTTGCAGGCGGATTAGCCAAAAAAGGGTTTAAAGTCGGTATCGTTGACGCTGACATTTATGGTCCATCGATGCCCACCATGTTTGATGTGGTTAATGAAAGGCCATCCATGATTGATGTAGATGGAACACCAAAAATCAATCCCGTGATGAGTTATGGTATCAAAATTTTATCCATTGGATTTTTTACGGAACAGAATAATGCTGTGATCTGGAGAGGACCTATGGCGGCGAAGGCCATGACACAAATGTTTACCGATGCATATTGGGGAGAATTGGATTATTTATTAATCGACTTACCTCCAGGTACAGGCGACATTCATCTTTCCTTAGTACAAACGGTTCCCTTAGATGGGGCTGTGATTGTATCAACCCCTCAAGAAGTAGCTTTGGCAGATGCGCGTAAGGGAGTGAACATGTTCAAATTGGAAGGAATAAATGTACCAATCGTTGGTTTGGTTGAGAATATGGCATGGTTTACTCCAGAGGAATTACCGGAAAATAAATATTATATTTTCGGAAGAGACGGTGCTAAAAACCTTGCAGAAGGATTAAATGTTCCTTTTTTAGGACATATTCCATTGGTACAAGGTGTGCGCGAATCAGGTGATGTTGGTAAACCGGCAGTTTTTCAGGAAAATTCAATCACATCCAAAGCATTTGATGAATTAGCAGAAAAATTTATACAAGAGCTGAACCTATTGAAATTTAAAAAACACTAAAATGGAACAGAAAGAGGATTTAATTGCTAAAATTCAATTTGCTATCGATCAATTACGTCCATTTTTGAATGATGATGGCGGAGATATGGAATTTGTTCAATTGAGAGAAGACGGCATGGTAGAAGTAAGGCTGCTCGGTGCATGTAGCGATTGTTCTATGAGTAACATGACCATTAAAGCAGGAATAGAAGAATCATTAATCAAGGTTTCAGAAGAAATTAAAGGGGTGGTTGCAGTGGATTAAAAAGAGGAAGGAGCCCACTACAGCTCCTCCCATTTACCTAACACTAACCACTTCACTATAAAGTGTCTTTTTTTTCGGTAAACAAAGCACTTCACATGCGCAAAGCACTCTGTTTAAACCAAAAAACCATCTTTAATTTTTTATCATTTTTTTCATCACCGTTTGGTTTGCAGATGAAATTTGTACGTAATAAACTCCTGCAGCAAATTCATTTAAATCTAGAGAATTTCCTCCTTTTTGATATTTCACTTGTGCTCCAAATTGATTCATCACTTTAATTTCTTCTACAGTAATGCCTTTTATTTGAATCAATTGTCCTTCATGAACTGGATTTGGATAGACAGCTACATCTAATGTATTGAGTTCCTCAACTCCAGCTGTTTGATTTCCAATTCCAAGCTCTGTAGCAAAAGGTTGATCATCATCAATTTGATTGGAAGTTAAGGTGTACACACCCGCTTCAAAACAACCGTGTGCATCGTATACCTCAAGGTAGTATTGACCTGCTCCTAATCCGCTTACATAGTTACTTGATGAATTGATATTTGACCAATCGAAAGTGTATCCTGGGGTTCCTCCAGTAACGGTTACATCAATTGAACCATTATTGTAAGTTGGTTGATGAATAGTTGCATTAAGAATTAACTGCTCGGGCGCATAGACATCATAGCTTTGGTACAAAATACAACCTAAACTATCCTGAATTCTAACACGATAAGTTCCTGCTGGCAATGAATCGATATCTTCAGTATCAACAGTTGAAGCATTATATGTCCAATCAAACACGTATTGAGGATGACCACTTGTAACGGTTAAATCGATTGCACCATCTGTCAAACCATAACAAGTCACGTCAGAAACAACTGCCGTTGCACTCAATGGAATGAAAGCAGGGATCAATAAATTCGTATCTGCAAAACAACCTCTTTCATCTCTCACTTGAACATTGAAAATTCCGCCATTTTGATTTGAAATCGCTTGTGTGGTATCTCCAATGGCCCAATTGTAAGTAATCTCTCCTTGTCCGTCTAACACATTAATCGTTGCATAACCTGTTGTTGGGAAACAACCCATACCAGAATTTCCATCCACATGTAAGGTGGTAAAGTTTTTCGCCATTTGAACTGCAGCAGCTGCGTCAATTCTTCCCGATCCTAAACCTCCCACATAAGCAGGGTTTAAAGCATCCACATTAACTGCCGTTTGTTTCATGATGTATTCGATTTCGTCGGCATTCAAACAAGGATTGACACTCAACATTAAAGCTGCTAATCCTGCTACAATTGGTGAAGCAAAAGAGGTTCCATTTGCTACCAAATACCATCCAGTTCCTGCAGTTACAGGTACTAAATATCCTGGTGCACACAAGTCAACCATTGCATTGTGTTGGTGACAAGAAGCAGGATCTCCAATTGCACCTTCATGATTGTCAAATTCTCCGATACTGGTTACTGAAATGACATGGTTGTATGCGGCAGGATAAACCAAATTAGAAGCACCTCCGCATGTACCTCCGTTTCCAGCGGCAGCAACTAAAACAGAACCATTATTATAAGCTTCGGTGATAATCATTTGACCGTAACTACTGAAGTAACAGCTTGCAGCCCATGACATGTTGATCACATCAGCGCCCGCCTGAGATGCCAACAATACTTCATTGTAACTCATCATTCTTAATTCTAAGTGCGAATCATATCCAATAGAACTTTTACCTACACCGTTGTTTGTTTTACCCCCTGCAGAGACAGCTACAGCTGTTCCATGCGCGTAGTTTGAATTATAATTATTTGGAGAAACATAGTTTACTTTCCCTACTAAATCCTCATGTCCTAATACATAATTTGCATCAGTAATAGCAATGACAACATTAGTATCCCCATGCGTAACATCCCAAGCACCTGGTGCATTGATCAAATTTAAAGCCCAATCATTTGCGAAGGCAATGGAATAGTCATTTGGGATATCTAAAGTTTGGTATTTAGGACCAATTTCAGGATTAGCGAATAGGTCGCTCATGCGAGCAACTTGTGCTAATAATTCATGTTCATCACAGTTGCAATTAATCTCGTACACATTTTTCAAAGCATCAGTTTTTGTAGTGGGAACTAATTTTTCAAAGGATGTGATATGGTAAGTATTGATTAAATTTTGAATTTCTTTTTGTTGTGATGTGATTTGACCACCAACAGTGGAAATAGAAGGATTATCTTTTAAGGTTACCCAAATATTATTTACAATTTGTGAAAAGGTGAAACTGCTACTAAGGAGCAATCCGATGATAAGGGTTAGTTTAATGGTTTTCATAACTAAGTGGTTTATTGGTTTCTTATGAAGCAAAGTAAGGGAACTTAAAACCAATAATTTAGAAGATTTTCGAATTTGATTGTAAAATACTATGATGTGCTGTATTCCATATAAATGTATTTTACTAGGAAACTACAAACTTCTACTTAGCCCATAAACAAAGGATAGTGCATAACACTTAGTACTACGTAGTTACTACGTAGGTATAAACTATTAGTACAAAAAAAGGACTGCCAAAGCAGTCCTTTTTGAATTCATTATTATTGGATTCCTATATTACTTCTTCCAATCTGAAGCGGTATTCTTATAATTTTTTGCAGCATTACTATTTCCATTCTTAAGCGCTAGTTCAGAAGCTTTTTCCATCGTTTGAACAGCTGCTTTTTTATCTCCTAATTCATATTGAATTAAAGCTTTTAACCGTACAATCCAATAGGCATCAGGCTTTTGTTTTTCCGCAAGAAGAATCCACTCTTGTGCTTTTTTAAGATCTTTGTGTTCTTTATAGTAATAATCAGCAGCAAGATAATAATCTGATGAAGAGGGCCCTTGCATTACCTTTGCAATTGCTTCCATCATTTTCGTATCGGCATCTACTTTGCAAGGCACGACCAATTTAAATTGATCCCAAGCAATCGTAAGGTCCGCTGTTGATGTGGTATGGTTTAAAACATCTATCGTTAACGTTTCTACAACATCATTCAAACGAACTGGAGCATTACTAAAAGTCAAACTTACTTTGGAGGAATCAAATTCATCCGGAGTCCCCCAATTAGAATAATCATTATAAAATACAAGCTTCCAATTGCTTTCAGTTGGCAGTAAAAAGAGTGCATAGGTACCAGCAGTTAAGGTATCTTGACCGATGATCATATCCGTTGATAAGGTCAATTTAGTGTTTTCGTTAGCTCCTAGCCTCCATAATTCATTATATGGAACAACATCTCCAAAAACGACTCTTCCTCGCTTAGATGGTCTAGAATAACTTACTGTTACATCAGTTAATCCTACTTTAGTCTCTAATTTTGCTAGTGGACTTAATTTTGGTGCCACAATTTGTGCTTGTGACTGATATACTCCCAAAGGAAGGGCGAACATCAAGGTTAAAATAATTTGTTTCATAATTACATTTATATGATTTGATTGATTGATTGCCAAAAAGATGCTGTTGAAGGTATGCATCCCTTTTCAATTAATTTAAACACTTCGTCAATGCGAGGGCCATCGAAAGCTAAGATCTGTTTTTTGAACCCAATTTGATCTGCAGCATTTAAAAATGATTGGTGAATACTTTCTGTGGCGGAGAAGTCGACCAAACCTTCTTGCTTTTTAAAAAATGAGACCATTTCCATGGATTGGTCTTGTACATAAAAAACCAATAAACTGTCTTTAGAGCGATGTTCCAAATAATGAATTTTAGTGTATACTTTTTCAAGCACAATGTCACTGAACAACTCTACTAAAGCCAATGCCTTTTCAGGAGCATTTTGATTCATGGCTAACCATTCTTCATGATGCACTCCGTTGATGATCAAGAAGCCTTTTAAATCTTCTTCAAAGTGACTAAGTTCTTCATCTGTTAATACTCTAAAACGCATAGCAAAAAAAAGGGAGCAAAGCTCCCCAAGTTTGATTATCTTCTAATTCCTGATTTTAAAAATCTTCGGTTATCGACTACATCAGCCAGTTTTTTCAATCCGCCGAGTACTTGACCTTGCGCACTTGATTTCAACGACTGTAACATTTGTTGTTTTTCGATGGTATAATTAGCAGCAGTTGGCGCTTTGATTGTTTTATCAATACGAACTACATAAACCCCCATTTTTCCTTTTAAAGGTTGTGTTCTTGAACCATCTTTCAAACTTGAAAATAATGCGCCAACAATTTCTGGTTCATAACCTGCTCCTGCCATTTGAGGATTTGAAAAAGTGATTTCACCTTTAAGAACTTGAGTTTTACC
>JALRIV010000006.1 GCA_023255275.1 Crocinitomicaceae bacterium
ATATTGTGAAAATTGAACTCGGCCAATTTGAACAATCTTTTAAAATCGGCGAAACGGATGTTTCAGGACTTGAGGAAGTGGAGCGTATGATTACTCCTGAATTGTTAACCAATTGTCTACACCGATTCATTTCCATGCGAGAAGACTGGGAGATGGCATTTAAAAATAAAAATACCTTATCATGAAATCAAAATTAATCCTATTTGCTGTTGCTAGCAGCCTTGTTGTTGCATGTGGAAATAACGAAAAGAATAAAAGTGAAGAATCCGTTGCCAATCTGAAAACCGAAACGGAGGTTAAAGACCGCGATATGAAAGGGTTAAAGATTGCCTTTTACCATTCTGATTCTGTGGCAAAATATTTCAAGTTTTTTAAGGAACAAGATGCCTTGATGAAGAAAAAGCAGTTGTCTTTTCAAAAAGAAGTGGAGCGTAGAACAAATGAGTTGCAAGAATTCATCATGCGTAACGAAAAAAGAGCACAATCCGGACAATTATCCGAAAATGAAATGATTCAAATTCAACAGCGCGCTCAACAAATGGAGCAAGGAATCATGATGTATCAGCAATCCGAAGGTTCAAAGATAGAGCAGGATGTGATGAAGAAGACTGAAATCTTGATGAATAAAATTCAAGCGTTTGGTAAAAAGTTTTCTGAAATGAATCAAATCGATATCCTACTTATGAATGGAAAAGGAGGACAGTTTAATTATATTTCAGATGAAATGGACGTTACTTCTGAATTTGTAAATTATTTAAATCAGAATCAATCAGAAATCGAAGCTGAATTTAAAAAGTAATATGTACATCGCCCAGCAAAAGAAGCAAGAGAATATCGCGGAATATGTGTTATACATGTTTCAAATTGAAGATGTGATACGTGCCTATCAATTTAATGTGGATCAAATCTTGGAGCAATATGTTAAACCTCAATTTCCAGATGAATCCTATTTAAATCAGTACCGAGAATGGTATCAAGGTTTAGTTCGTTCCATGCAATCTCAGCGCATTGAAAAATCTGGTCACGTGAGCGAAGTGCTGGAAGTTTTGGTGGAATTATCGTATTTACATAATACCTTGATTAACATCACTAAAGATCAAAAATACCTTCAACTTTTTGAGGCCGCTATGCCTTTCATTGATGAGTTCAAAGATAAGAGTAATTTAAAAGATAAAAATATCATTGAGATTGCTTTTAATGCGCTCTATATGAAACTATTACTCCGATTGCAAAAAAAGGAAATTAGTGCAGAAACTGAGGAAGCTTTCGATGCGATGCGTATTCTTTTAGCCTATCTTGCAAAAGTCTTCCACCAAATGCGTAACGGTACTTTTGATTTTTCTCAAAATTAATCGGGAAATATTTTTCCTGGATTTAAAATTCCTTTGGGATCGAACACTTTTTTAATATCCTTCATCAATTGAAGAGTAGTTGCTGGAAATACAATATCCATATACCCTTTCTGAACGAGACCGATTCCATGTTCCCCAGAAATCGTTCCTCCCATTTGTTTGACTTCAGTAAATAGTTCTCGAATCGCTTGGGTTAATTCATGGTTCCAAAACTCGTCACTTAAATCCCCTTTGATGATATTGATGTGTAAGTTTCCATCACCAGCGTGACCATAGCAAACCGATTTAAAGCCGTATTGGTTTCCAATTTCTTTGACCTTTCTTAATAGGTTAGGTAATTCGTATCTTGGCACCACGGTATCTTCCTCTTTATAGATAGATTGCGTTTTGACTGCTTCTCCTACTTTTCTTCTCAACGACCATAATTGATCTTTTTGGGCTTGACTTTCTGCGAAAAGAATCTCATCCGTGTCGTAATCTTCCAATACAGCTAGCACTTTTTCGGCGTCCTTCATCAAATCTTCTTCATCAAATCCATCTAATTCAATCAGTAGATGAGCCTGATGATTTTCTTCCACAGGAACTGTTTTTTCGCCTATAAAATCTTGAGTCCACAACAGTGCGTCGCGCTCCATAAATTCTAAGCCACTTGGAGTGATACCAGCCTTGAAAAGTGCCGCTACCGATTCGCATGCTTCAGCGGCATCAAAGAAGGGAACTAACATTAGCACATTATGGGTTGGATGGGGAATCAACTTGAGGACAATTTTCGTCACAATCCCTAAGGTTCCTTCCGATCCAACAATCAGCTGGGTTAGATTGTAGCCTGTTGCGTTTTTAAGCACATTTGCTCCAGTCCAAATCACTTCTCCATTAGCTAAAACTACCTCCAGGTTTAATACGTATTCATTCGTTACGCCATATTTTACCGCTTTTGGGCCACCTGAATTTTCAGCAATATTACCCCCAATAAAACAACTTCCTTTACTCGCAGGATCTGGAGGGTAAAATAAACCGACCGCTTTGACTGCATTTTGTAAAACTTCTGTGATTACCCCTGGTTCAGTAGTCACCTGTAAATTATGTTCATCAATATTTACAATGGAATTGAACTTTTCCATGGATAACGCAACACCCCCGTGAATGGGCAAGGCTCCACCACTTAATCCGGTTCGTGCTCCAGATGGGGTTACGGGAATGGAATGCTCATTGCAATAGCGCAAGATGTCAGCAACTTGCTCGGTATGATTTGGTTTTAAGATAATTTCAGGGTGAAAGGACAAATCCTCCGTTTCATCATGACTGTATTTTGCAATATTTTCCGAATCGGTAAAACAATTTTCTCCTAAAATGGACTTAAAAAATTGCAGGTGTTCGGGGGTGATTTTCGAATAATTCATGAAGTGTATTAATTTATTGCGAATTTAAAAATTCTTACTTATTTATTGGATTTTATGAATAAATATTGAGCAACATTCATTTTCTAAAATCAAAGTATTATTTTTAGGCAACGAAATTAAAAAGCATGTCAAAAGAAGTTTATATAGTGGATGGGGTTAGAACACCTATTGGTAATTTTGGAGGTACCCTTTCTGGCGTTCGCGCAGATGATTTAGCGGCTATAGCGATTAAAGGATTAATAGATAAACATCCGAATTTGGATCAAAAGGCCATTGAAGATGTAATTTTAGGTTGTGCTAATCAAGCGGGAGAAGATAATCGAAACGTCGCGAGAATGGCTGGTTTGTTAGCGGGATTACCTATTGAACTAGGAGGTGAAACTGTAAATCGTTTATGTGCTTCAGGAATGGCAGCCACTATTAATGCGGCTCGTGCGATTAAAGATGGCGCTGGTGATGTTTACATTGCTGGGGGTGTTGAACACATGACTCGAGGTCCTTGGGTAATTTCAAAAACGTCAAGTGCTTTCGGACGGGATGCTCAAATGTACGATTCTTCTTTTGGATGGCGTTTTATCAATCCAAAAATGGAAGAATTATACGGAGTTGATTCTATGGGGATGACGGCTGAAAATTTGGCAGAACAATTTCATATTTCTAAAGCAGACCAGGATGCGTTTGCAGCATGGTCGCAAGAAAAAACTAAAAAAGCTCAAGAAAATGGTATTTTCAAGCAGGAAATTATTCCCGTGATGATTCCTCAAAAAAAGAAAGATCCTTTATGTTTTGATCAAGATGAATTTCCAAGACCAAGCACTTCGATAGATACCCTTGCCCATTTGAAGCCTGCTTTTAAAAAAGAGGGTACCGTCACGGCTGGAAATGCTTCTGGCTTAAATGATGGCGCCGCTGCTTTATTGATTGCTTCTGAGGAAGCTTGTCAAAAACATCAATTAACCCCTTTAGCAAGAATTGTGGGGGCTGCTATAGCAGGAGTTGAACCAAAAATTATGGGTATCGGTCCGGTTTATGCTTGTCGAAAAGTACTTGAAAGAACAGGGTTAACCTTGGATCAAATGGATGTGCTTGAATTTAATGAGGCTTTTGCAGCTCAAGTTTTAGCTTGTACACGCACGTTAGGAATCGATGACTTTGACCCAAGATTAAATATCAATGGTGGAGCCATTGCATTAGGACATCCACTAGGGGTGAGTGGTGCTCGAATTTTACACGCTGCTGCTTTGGAGCTGAAGAGATCGAATAAAAGATACGCTTTGGTTACTATGTGTATTGGTGTTGGACAAGGATATGCAACCATCCTTGAAAATGCAGCGTTTAACTGATGATGTCGACGATGTTCAAATACTTGCTATGCCTTTCAATGGTTTTATCCTTGATTGCTTGTCATAAAAAAAAGACAAGCTGGTCGAGTAATTGGGAGTTGCCACTTGTATTAGACACACTGACCTTGGACAAATATATCAATGACTCCACACTTGCTGTTGATGCCTCAAATTATTTGGAGGTCAATTTGACCAGAACATTATTAGACATTGGTATTGAAGATTTAGTGACTTTAAAAGATACCACCATTTCTCAAAGTTTCAATATTGCAGCAAGTAACTTTACCGTTGCTCCAGGCACAAGTATTACCAATCAGATCGAAGAACATCAAATCAATGTCGAAGATTTGGAATTGAAAAGAATTCAAATCGCAAAAGGTAAGATTCATTTGAAAGTTTATAATCCAATTGAAACGGATGTTATTTTTACCATTAAGTTGCCTGGAGTAAAGAAAAACAATGTAGACTTCGAACAGCAATTTATAGCTCCTATGGGTACGAACGCTGTTCCTGGACAAATTGAAACAGAATTGGATATCAGCGATTATACTATTGATTTGACAGGGGCTCAAGGCTCTTCTTTTAACCGAATTCAATCGCAGATGATTGTGGTGACAAGTCCAACCGGTCCGAGTGTTACCATTCAAAATTCAGATGTTTTCAAAGTAGATGCATCGTTTAAAGCTATCAAGATCAATTACGCTCGCGGTTATTTTGGACAACAGATTCTTTCAGATACACTAATCGAACGTATCGATTTGTTCCGAAAAATAACTGGTGGAACGATTACGACACCTAATGCTTCAGTACAATTGGAAGTGATCAATGGATGTAAGGTAAATGCACAAATCAAATTGACTCAAATCAAGAGCGAAAATGCACAAGGTACACAGGTGAATTTAAGTGGGGGTGCCATGAATCAAAATGTTCCAATCAATCCTGCTGTTGGTGCATGGAATAACTATACCCCTTCTACGCAAGCCATTGAATTTAATTCCACCAACAGTAATTTAAATGCCTATCTTGAAAATTTAGGAGATGCGCATACGTTTGGTTATTTGTTCCAATTAAATCCTTGGGGGAATACTTCAGGAGGATGGGACGAGATTTTCCAAACCAGTCGTATTCAATTGAAATTAAAAGCGCAATTGCCACTTGTAGTAGGGGTAGATGGACTACAAATCAGAGACACTTTCGATTTTTCTTTCCAAAATAAGTTGGAATCATCCCATATCGAAAAAGGAACCCTGTTGATTGATTTCACGAATGGTTTTCCGTACTCTGCTGGTTTTCAATTGGAGTTTTTAAATGCAAGTGACCAAAACTTGTTTTCCATAGTCAGTGTGGGTGGTATTGAATCTGGATTAGCTGGTTTTTACAACAGTACTTATGGGATATTTACTCAAAATTCACATGTGGAATTAACTTTAACCGAAAGTCAAGCTCAACAACTTGGGGAAGTGCATAAGATTGTAGTCAAAGGAATGTTCAATTCACCCAATCCTGCGAATAATCAGAATCAGGCTTTTCCGATTCCAGAAAAAGCTTTTTTATCGATGAAAGCGAAAGCAAAAATAACCTATCAAACCAAGATGTAAGATGAAATATGTACTTGCTTTTTTAGGAATAATCAGCTTTCAATTGAGTAATGCTCAAGGTTTGTTGCCGAATGGGTACGATACATCCAAGAGGGTGCATGATTTGCAATTGGAGGGGTCGGCTTTCATCGGTAGTACAGGAATTAGGAATGAAATCATGGATCGCTTTATTTTTGGTGGGGAAATCACCGAATCGATGAAAGATAGAAGTTTATCTTCAAAAGCAACCAGTTATCGAATGGGGGCAGGTACTCATGTTGAACTCACGTATCGAAATGAACAAGCAGCGCTTTTTGGCAATGACAAATGGGGCTATCTAATTAAAGCGGGCGCCGATTATTTAGGAGCAATTAGAACGAATAAGTCAATCTTTGGGATGTTGCTAAAAGGTAATGCATCCTATTTGGGAGAAAGCATCTCCTTGAATGGAACGCAATTTAATTTTATCGGTTTTCAAAAAATTGGATTTGGACTTATCCATAAAAAAACACATGCCAACATCGGATTGAATTATTATAATATTTCGGATTTTGCACAAGGGAAAATCTCCAGTGGATATCTGACGAATGCACCAAATGCAGATTCCATCTCCTTAGCGACGAAGGGTAATTTTCAGTATTCCAATGCTTCTTTTTTCACTAAGGGATTTGGATTCGGAATGGATGGAGCGCTATACCTTCAAATTAATGAAGAAGGTCATAGTCCAGCCATATTGCAACTGAAAGTGAGTAATCTTGGGTTTGCTTGCGTTTCTCAGAAGGTTCAACATGCTGATTTGGATATTGATCTTCATTTTAAAGGGTTTAATTTTCAAGAATTACTCAGTGATCAATCTGCTCTTCGCGACAAGGACTTATTGCTAGATACTATTGGAGTGCAAACATCTACCAAGACCAGTTATGTGATGCTCCCAGCACTTATTGAAATTGGTAAAATTGTGGATCAGATGAATTCGAAACGATTACAAGCATTTTATGGCGTTCGATTTTATCCTACCTTGGCGAATTTACCTTTAATATACGGAGGAGCGGAGTATCGAATAGGAAAACATCTTCATCTAGGTGCTCACGCGTCCTATGGAGGCTTTACGCAATTTTCTGGAGGAATGTACCTGCACTATGAAGGTTCCAAATTTAATGCAGGAATTGGTTCGGAAAATATCGTAGGAATGATCTACCAAAAGGGCTTTGGTCAAAGTGTACAATGTAAACTGAATCTACGCTTATGAAAATAATTTTGTTTTTTTTATCGTTGACAAGTTCCTTCGTATTTGCACAAAATGCTTTTTTTAAAGTGTTTTCGAGTAATGGTTACGACGTTGCGCACGGAGTTGCTCAATTAGCGGATAGCTCTTATTTTGTTACTGGATCGTCAAGTAGTTTTCAAGATAATGACCAAGCATTTCTCATGAAGTTGGATAAAGAAGGCAATTTCAAATGGTCAAAAGATTATGGCGGTAGCGAATCTGAAATTGCAAGAAGGGTTTTTGTTGTGCCAAATTCAGGAGTTTATCTATTTGGTTATGGGAATTCAACCTCTGATGGAAATTTTGATGCATTTGTGTTAAAAACCGATATGAATGGAAATCTCCTTTGGAACAAAAATTACGGTGGAAATGGATGGGAGAAAATCATGGATGCGAAACCTACGGTTGATTCCGGTTTTATTTTCGTTGGACAAACCTTCTCAACGAATAATGAAAGTGGGAACGTTTATATTGTGCGTATCAATAAACATGGGGATACCTTATGGACAAAAAATTGGGGTGGAAGTGGCGATGATATTGCCAATACGATTATTTCAAAGAATGACACGAGTTTTTACATTGGTGGGAAAATATTTGAAGCAGATTCATTAATGGATAAAGGATTTTTGATGCAAATTGATACTTCGGGAAATATCTTAGATGTAGATACTTTGGGGAGTTTTGGGAATTATGAGATCAATGACCTGCAAAAAGATGTAAATAAAATTGTTGCATTGGGTTGGGGACAAAAACCGTTTCAAAACAAACATTCTGGATTGATATTTAATTTAGATTTCAACGGGAATGTGGTCAATGAGGATTTAACTTTCAATGGCAATAATTACCAATATAACCACATTTGTATGTTTGGTCCCTCCAATAGTTTCTATTTTAACTTGAGTTTAGAGAATGCTTCCCCTGTTTTTAAAAATGATCAATATGTCGCGATGTACTATAATGGTTTGTGGTGGGGAAATGCTCAGATGAATCTCGTATTTGAGGAGGAAGATGAGGCTCATGATTTAATTTCTACTAATGATGGTGGTGCTGTAATGGTGGGTGCTATGAAGCAATTTAGTGTGGGTGGTTCGAATGCCTATTTGGTGAAAATTGGGCCAAACACTACTTACCCGGCAATCAGTGCCTTACCTCCAGTAGAACCTCTGTTAACTGTAAATTCCATCGAGGATATTCCAGGTCTCCAAATTTATCCGAACCCGATGCATGAAACGCTCACTTTGAAGGATGAATCAGCTTCTACGTATGAAGTTTTGTTGATGAATACAACTGGGGAGGTGTTGATGCGTTTTCTAAAGAATGATGCCTTAGAAACGATATCAGTTGCTCATTTGTCGTCAGGTATGTATCTTTTAAAAGGGATCCGTGATCAAATTCCTTTTACTAAGGTTTTGGTCAAGCAATAGCTACCACTGAAAGGCTTGTTCGCTAAACCATTTACCTTGCACTCTTAACGTTTGTTCGATAACATCTCTTACACAGCCTTTGCCGCCATAAATTGGAGATTGATAATGGCAGATTTGTTTGATTTCCATCACAGCATCTTGCGGACAGGTAGATACCCCACATTGTTTTAAAATCGGATAATCAGGAATATCATCACCCATATATAAGATTTCAGTGTCTTGTAATTGATACTTCGCTTTTAACTCCTGATAAACGGTTTTTTTATCGGAAGCTCTTAAGAAAACTTCCTTAACCCCTAATTCTAAAAGTCGTTCTTTCACCAATTCTGAGCTTCCACCTGTGATGATGAAAATGTGATAACCCATTTTGGCAGCATACTGAAGTGCGTACCCATCTTTCGAATTTAATATTCTCAGATAATCGTTTGCATGTAAAATCACACTTCCATCCGTAAGTACGCCATCAACGTCAAAAACGAAGGTAGAAATGGCAGGTAATAATTCTTTATAACTTTTCATGGTAAGTATTTAAAATGCTTTGTGTAATTTCTTGATAAATTTCTTTGAGTGGGCTGTCCAACATCGTTACATGCTTTTGAATTGTGGAAAGATCTCCTCGTTTGGCTGGACCTGTTTGGGCCTCAAAAGGAGAAATGGTTTTGATTTTTTCAAAAGTTTCTTGGAGTAAGGCATCCAAAAATTGAGGGTGTAAGCCTTTTTCCGTTAAGTTCTGTTTACTCAAATAAATCAAATGGTTGATGAAATTATTCATCACCACAGCAGCTAAATGGTATTGACTTCTTTGTGCTGAGGTAGCATAATCTGCTTTTAGACTTAATTTTTTAGCTAAGTCCATTAAATCATGTTCCATTTCTTTTGAATTACCTTCAATTAAAATTGGAAAATTCTTCGTCACAGTTCGATTTGCCGTAAAGGTTTGCAAAGGATAAAATACACCATAGTGCCGTATTGGGTAGTTCATCAGGGGTACATTTCCTGCAGTAAACGCAATCGGAATGTTCAAATCATACTGCTTCAAAAAGGAGTCGATTTCATCGTCGTGAATGCATAACAAAATCAAATCACATTTGAAATCTTTCCAATTGGATAGGCTCTCAATGTGCCATCTTTCTGCTAACCGATCTGCTTTATCTTTGGTTCTACTGTAAATGCTTGTCAATTGAAATCTTTCTTCCAGTAGTAGCTCTCCCAAATGAAAAGCAACATTACCAGCGCCAATGATTCCAATTTTTTTAAATGTTGACATTATTTACCATGACATTGCTTATACTTCTTACCACTTCCACATGGACAAGCATCATTTCTACCCACTTTTGGTTCCACTTTCACCGGTTGTGTTTTCTCCTTCACAGGCATACTGTTTTGAATGGCTTGTTGATAACCTTGACTCCCTTCAAAAGATGGTGCGTTTGTCCCAGATTGATTACTGATTTCCGCTTTTTGGTAATGATTTTCAACCGCTTTTTTAGAGGTCGTTTGAATGTCTTCTCCAAGAGCTAAATCCATTTTTAATAACAATTCTACCGATTCTGAATTTAAACGATTCAACATGGATTTGAACAATTCAAACGATTCTAATTTGTAGATTAATAATGGGTCTTTTTGCTCGTAAGTAGCATTATTTACAGCTGATTTTAAATCATCCATTTCCCTCAAATGCTCTTTCCATTCGTTGTCGATAGCACCTAAAATAATATTCTTTTCTAAAGTTACCTTTAAGTTTTCACCATTAGATTCTGCTGCTTCCTTGATGTTGACAATCAAATCCATTTCTTTTCTTCCATCGGATAATGGAAGAACCATATTTTTATAACGATCCGACATGGTAGCATACACATGCTGAATTTGCGGAAGTGCTTTTTGCGTAATCTTCTCGTTTTTGCGTTGATAATGCGCTAATACTTCCTCGTAAACGGCATTGGTCAATTCATCTTGACTAGCCGTTTGAAATTGTTTTTCGTCGATAGGAGGATTAATGCCTAAAATACGAGCCAATTCAATTTCAAAAGTCTCGAAATCTTGGTTGATGTTATTCGCAACCACTAGATCACTCATGTCATAGAACATATTGTCCACATCGATATCTAATCGCTCACCATACAAGGCATTTCTTCTTTTCTTGTAAATGGCTTTACGTTGCGCGTTCATCACATCATCATATTCCAACGAACGTTTACGCATTCCGAAGAAATTCTCTTCCACTTTTTTCTGCGCTCGCTCAATGGATTTCGAAACCATTCCATGAGTAATCACTTCACCTTCTTTTAAGCCCATGCGATCCATCAATTTAGCAATACGCTCTGAACCAAATTTTCGCATTAAATCATCTTCCAACGACACAAAGAAAATGGACGATCCTGGATCTCCTTGACGACCAGAACGACCTCTCAACTGACGGTCAACCCTTCTGGAATCATGTCGTTCGGTACCTATAATCGCTAAACCTCCAGCTTCTTTAACACCTTCTCCTAATTTAATATCCGTTCCACGACCTGCCATGTTGGTTGCAATGGTTACTGCGCCCGCTTTTCCAGCTTCAGCAACAATCTCTGCTTCACGTTGATGGTATTTCGCATTCAATACTTGGTGGTTTACGCCTTTCATTTTCAGCATTCGGCTCAATAATTCTGAGATTTCAACCGTTGTAGTCCCCACCAATACAGGTCTTCCTTGTGCGACAAATTTTCCAATTTCTTCAATGACAGCCGCATATTTCTCACGAGCAGTTTTGAATACTAAATCGTTTTGATCTTTTCTGATGATTGGTCGGTGCGAAGGGATAATGACAACATCCAATTTATAAATATCCCAAAACTCTCTAGCCTCCGTTTCAGCTGTACCTGTCATACCACAAAGTTTATGGTACATTCTGAAATAGTTTTGAAGCGTAATCGTTGCGTAGGTTTGTGTTGCTGCCTCGACGGTGACATTTTCTTTGGCTTCAATCGCTTGATGTAATCCATCTGAATAGCGACGACCTTCCATGATACGTCCCGTTTTTTCATCGACCAATTTGATTTTACCATCCATGATGACGTATTCCACCTCTTTTTCAAATAGGGAATACGCTTTCAATAATTGGGTAACCGAATGAATTCGTTCAGATTTGATGCTGTATTCGCGTACGAGAACATCTTTCTTTTCCAAGAAGGCTTCTTTATCTAAGTTTTCTTTTTGAAGTTTGGCTATTTCTGCCCCAATATCCGGCATCACGAAGAAATCTCTATCATCTTTTCCAGAAATTAAATCGATTCCTTTTTCAGTTAATTCGATGGTGTTGTTTTTTTCATCGATCACATAAAAAAGTTCTTTATCAATTTTTTTCATATGCTTTCCTTGTTCTTGCATATAAAAATTTTCTGTTTTTTGAAGATGAGCTTTAATTCCCGGTTCAGATAAAAACTTAATTAAAGCTTTGTTCTTAGGTAATCCTCTAAAGGCTCTTAAAAGGGCAATACCTCCGTCTTCCAGCATTTGTTTTGCTTCTTTAGAATCAGAACCAGGATTGTTAATGACAGTCAATAATTTTTTAGCTTCAGCCAAACATTGGTTGACAAATTCTTTTTGACTGGCAACTATATTTTCAACTCTTGGTTTTAATTCATAATATTCGTGTTCATCACCTCTTGGTGTAGGTCCAGAGATGATTAATGGCGTACGTGCGTCGTCAATTAATACACTGTCTACCTCATCGACAATCGCAAAATGGTGTTTTCTTTGTACTAATTCCTCCACAGAACTAGCCATGTTATCTCTTAAGTAGTCAAAACCAAATTCGTTGTTCGTTCCAAAAGTAATGTCAGCTAAATAAGCTTTTCTTCGTTCTTCCGTATTGGGTTGCGTTTTATCGATGCAGGAAACGGAAAGACCATGGAATTGGTATAAAGGTCCCATCCATTCTGAATCTCGTTTTGCTAAGTAGTCGTTCACCGTAACCAAATGCACTCCTTTTCCTGATAGGGCATTTAAATAAACCGGTAAAGTCGCCACTAACGTTTTTCCTTCCCCAGTTTGCATCTCGGCAATATTTCCTTTGTGAAGCACGGCTCCACCCATTAATTGAACATCATAATGTACCATGTTCCATTTGACAGGAGTTCCAGCGGCATCCCATTCATTCGCCCAAATAGCTTGATCACCTTCAATATGCACCCCATTTTTCTTTAAGGCTAATTCGCGATCGAAATCTTGCGCTGTTACGACTAATTTTCCGTTTTCAGCCCATCTTCTGGATGTTTCTTTTACGACAGCAAAGGCTTGAGGTAATAAGTCTAAAAGAACTTCCTCAATTTTTTGATCTACTTCTAATGACAATTTGTCTATGTCTTCGTAAATTCCCTCCTTACTTTGAATGGGCGTAAGTGGATTATTTGCTTTTGCCTTTAATTGGGTTATTTCTAATTCTAGATCTTTGGTAGCTTCTTGAATTTTTGACCTAAAGAAATTCGTTTTTCCACGTAATTCATCATCCGTAAGTGATTTGTAATCTTGAAAAAATCGATTGGTTTCGTCTATATAAGGTTGATATGCTTTTCTATCTTTCTCTGATTTGTCTCCAAATAATTTCTTTAATAATCCTGCAACCATAGTGTTGTAATATAAAAATGTAACGTCAAATTTAATAAATAATCTCGCTTTTTTTCAAAATCGGATATTTCTTTTAGTCATAAATCGTTCCAATTTTAGTAGGCTGACAATGTGTCTTGATTTTTATGCCTTTTTAAAGTTTTTAGTCCAACTAAAATGTTTTTCCATGATTGATTGCTTATGCGTTTGTATGTATTCTAAATATTTTTCACCAACTGGTGCTAACCGTTTGTTTTTCAACCAGATTAAGTTCCATGTCGATTTGATGGGGAGTTGTTTCATAGAGATGATGTGTAAGTCATTTTGTAGAAGTTCATTTTTTATCCCAATGATGGGTAAAATTGAAACCCCAAGACCTGCAATAACCGCTTGTTTAACCGCTTCATTAGTAGCCAATTCTAGGGTGGGTTGGACGATGGTGTTTTCCGCTTGTAAAAATTGCTCCATCGTGATTCTTGTCCCTGATCCTAATTCTCGATAGATAAATGAAGTTTTATTTAATTCAGAAAGCTTTTTGATTCTTGGTGTGTTTTTATTACCTACCAAATAAAGCTCATTTTCCATCAGGGGAGTGCTTTCAAACTGATCGTCTTTAGGTAAGATAGATACTAAAGCAAAGTCAATTTCATTGGAATACAAACTTTCAATGACCTTTTTTTTATTTGTAACATCCAGATACAATTCTATTCCTTTATGTGTTTTCAAAAACGATTCGAGGAAGAATGGCATAACGTATTTTCCTGTTGAAACCACTCCTATTTTTAATTTCCCAAAGAGTTGACCTTGGTAAGCAAGTGTTTTGTCGTTAATTCGGGATACTTCATGAATGATTCGTTCTGCAGCCAAGGCAATTTCTTTTCCAAAATCAGTGATATAGAGTTGTCTTCCAATGACTTCTGTTAACGGGATATCAAATTGATGTTGAAAATTTTTTAACTGAATCGATACAGCAGGTTGGGTAAGAAATAATTCTTCCGCTGCTTTAGTAATGCTTTTTGTCTCGCACACCTTGTGAAAAACAATCAATTGATGTAAGGTATAATGCATTAAAAATATTTATACTATTCATTACAAATATAAATAAAAATATATGGATTGATGTGTAGATATTTGCAGAAAAAAATAAAATGATACAAATCTTAATCTATGTAAATGAAGATAAGAAAGCTGAAGACTTGCTCATTCAACTTTTAAATCAACAACTAATTGCAAAAGGCACCTTGGATAAGCATAACAGGGCATTTTATATGGAGGCTGGCAAAGTCAAGGAAGAAATTCGAACCGTAGTGACTGTCCAAACCAGAGCTACCTTGTTTTCGACCATTGAACAGCAAGTAGTGCAGTTTTTAGGACAGTCCGTGCCTATTTATTCCTTGCCGATTACCCAAGCCAACTCTGAGTTTGCCAACTTCATTCGTTTCAACACTTTAACCAAATAATCATCATGAAAATCAGTCTGCTAATTGAAAATTTAACGAATCCAGCACTATTATTTTTTGTCTTAGGGATTTTAGCGGTTCGCCTAAAAAGTGATTTAAGAATACCTGCCAATTCTTCCAAGTTTATCTCCATTTATCTATTATTCTCAATTGGGTTCAAAGGGGGACAAGAACTTGCGCATAGTGCAATTGGGGTTGAGCTCATTTTGCAATTTATTTTTGCCATTCTCATCGCTATCCTTATTCCCCTTTATACCTTTTTTTTAATTCGAAAGAAGTTTGGTGTTGAAAATGCAGGAGCAATTGCAGCTGCTTATGGATCTGTCTCAGCGGTAACTTTCGTGACAGGAATTTCATTTATTGAATCGTTTGGATTTCCTTCGAGCGGTTATATGGTTGCAATTCTTGCCTTAATGGAAGCTCCAGCCATTGTAGTGGGTGTAATTTTAGTTAAAAAATACGCCAATAGTTCTGCACAGATGAAAACACGTCATTTGATTTCCCATTCTCTAACTAACGGAAGTGTTTTATTAATTCTAGGAAGTTTAATCATAGGAATGTTGGCGAATGATGCACAAGCGGAAGGAATCAAACCTTTTACAAACGACTTGTTTAAAGGTTTTTTAGCGATCTTCTTATTGGATATGGGTATAGTTTCTGGACAAAAATTAAAAGGTTTATTTCAATTTGGATGGACACCCCTTTTGTTCGGGACGCTTATTCCGCTTATCAATGGTACGATTGTAGCCTTGGTCAGTGTTTACTTAACAGATCAAGTGGGGAATCGATTTATTTTGGCGGTCTTAGCAGCAAGTGCCTCTTACATTGCTGTACCAGCGGCTATGAAAATGTCGGTACCCAAGGCAGATCCGGGACTCTATTTGCCCATGGCTTTAGCCATCACTTTCCCGGTGAATATTACGATTGGTCTTCCTATTTATTACGCAATAATTGTTTGATATGAATTTTGAAAATAAAAAAGTAGCTGTAGTTACAAAGCATGAAAAAGAAAAATTAATTGCTCCCATTTTGGAGGCTAATTTTAAAATGGAGTCGGTCTTAATACCCAATTTGGATACAGATATTTGGGGAACCTTCTCTGGTGAAAAAGAGCGTTTGGGAACTGCGATAGAAACAGTAATCAATAAAACTAAAATGATTTCAGAATTGCAAGATTTCGATTTTGTTATCGCCAGTGAAGGTTCATTTTTTGAACACCCTTTCCTTCCTTTTACAACGGTGAATGAAGAGGTGGTATGTTTAAGGTCTTTAGAAGAGGATCGCATGTTTATTGGAAAAGCCCAAAGTGTGGTGTCTAACTTTAAAAAAGGGGTTTTTAGTCAATATGAAGATTTACTTCAATTTGCAAGGAAGGTTAATTTTCCTAGTCATGCGCTAATTCTTAAAGATAAAAATGAGGAGGGAAATTCTGTATTTAAAGCCTTAAGAAATGAAAAACACCTTAAATTGATATTTGACTTTTTGAAGGAGTTGAACGAGGAGGTATATGTGGAGACTGATATGCGTGCACATTTGAATCCAACGCGCCAATTGGTTATTCAAGAAGCTGTAAACAACTTAGTAGCCAGAATGAAGTCTGTTTGTCCAAAATGTAAAACCCCGGATTTTTGGGTGGATCATTTGAAATATGATTTAAACTGTATGGTTTGTGATGCACCGACTTCACTTGCAAGCGCAGAGGTGTTGCATTGTAAGTCTTGCGCTTATGAGGAAGAAAAGAAGATTGTCATAACGGATGAGGATTTGATTCAAGCGGCATGTGAGCGTTGTAATCCTTAATGGCTTGGGGCGTTTTTTATTTCATTGAATTTTTGCTCATTTCTCTAAAATCCGAAGTGAAATTATTATCTTTGCGCTATGCATGAAATGATTTTAATTTTAGATTTTGGTTCACAGTATACGCAGTTGATTGCGCGTAGAGTTCGTGAAATGAATGTGTATTGCGAAATACATCCTTGGAATAAATGTCCTGAATTGACGCCAAACATTAAAGGGGTTATTCTTTCAGGAAGTCCATTTTCAACCCGAGATGAAAACGCACCACGTCCTGATTTGTCGGCTATCAAAGGGAAAATGCCGCTTTTAGGGGTTTGTTTCGGAGCTCAATATTTAGCGCAAAATTTTGGAGGTGAAGTGTTACCTTCCACCATTCGTGAGTATGGTAGAGCCAATTTATCTTATGTTGATCAAACGCATGTACTAACCAAGGGGATGAGCCAAAACTCTCAAGTTTGGATGTCCCATGGAGATACGATTAAAAAAGTTCCCGACCATTATAAGGTTATTGCAAGTACCCATGATGTAGAATTAGCTGGTTACGCTATTGAAGGGGAGGAAACGTATGGGATTCAATTCCATCCAGAGGTTTACCATTCTACAGAGGGCTCAATATTGTTGAAGAATTTTATTGTTGATATATGCAAATGCCATCAAGATTGGACACCTGATTCGTTCGTTGAAGAAACAGTGAAAAAACTTCAAGCACAAATCGGAAATGATAAAGTTATTTTAGGCTTATCTGGTGGTGTAGATTCTTCGGTTGCTGCTGTTTTGTTGCATAAAGCGATTGGAACGAATTTACATTGTATTTTCGTGGATAATGGTTTATTAAGAAAAAATGAATTCCAATCGGTGTTGGATTCTTATAAAGGAATGGGACTCAATGTGAAAGGAGTAGATGCTTCTGGAGCTTTTTATGAGGCCTTATCTGGCTTGACCGATCCTGAGTTAAAACGTAAAGCTATCGGTAAAGTCTTTATTGATGTTTTCGATGCGGAATCTAAATTGGTAGAGGATGCTAAATGGTTAGGACAGGGAACTATTTATCCCGATGTGATTGAGTCGGTTTCTGTGAATGGGGGGCCATCTCAAACGATTAAATCCCATCACAATGTAGGCGGTTTGCCAGATTACATGAAGTTGGCTGTTGTAGAACCTTTAAGGTTGTTATTCAAGGATGAGGTAAGACGAATTGGAAAATCTTTACAGATTGATCAAGCCATTTTAGGTAGACATCCATTTCCAGGCCCAGGCTTAGGAATTCGTATTCTTGGAGAGGTTACTGCAGAAAAGGTACGAATTTTGCAAGAAGTAGATGCAATCTTTATTAATGGTTTAAAGGAAGATGGATTATACGACGATGTATGGCAAGCAGGAGCGATATTTTTACCTATTCAATCTGTTGGTGTAATGGGTGACGAACGTACTTATGAAAATGCGGTAGCACTAAGAGCTGTGACATCAACAGATGGTATGACTGCGGACTGGTGTCATCTTCCTTATGAGTTTTTAGCAAAGATTTCAAACCGAATTATTAATCAGGTAAAAGGGATTAATCGCGTAACTTACGACATTAGTTCAAAACCACCTGCGACCATTGAATGGGAATAAAAATATTTAGGATGAAATTAGTACTTTTTGGAATCATTTACTTTTTAACATTTACGCTATTTGCGCAACCGGGGACTTTTGAAACCGAGTTGAAAAATGGTAAAAAATACTACGTGCATTGGGTACAAAGTGGAAATACCTTGTATGGTTTACAGCAAAAATATGGTGTTAATTTTCAAGAGATCATTGCTGAAAATCCAGGGGCTGAAAAAGGATTGAAGGAGGGGCAAAAAATCTTGATTCCTGTTCCCTTAGTTCAGGTTCAGCATGAAGTTCAGCCAAAAGAAACCTTGTATAGTATTGCAAAGGCCTACGGAGTTACCACAGATGTCATTGTTAAAACTAATCCTGGATGCGAAAATGGCATTAAAGTCGGACAAAAACTTTTAATCCCTGGGGTAGATAAAAACCTAGAACGTATTCAAAGTGATTTACTCATTGTGAATGAAAATCCATCCAATCAAGGAACGAATGCTGAGGTTAACATTCCACAGAAATACTCCATCAGTGTAACCGATAGTATTATTGATTATCAAGTTCTTGATGGTGAAACACTTTATTCGATCTCCAAACGGTTCATGGTTCCGGTTCAAGATTTGAAAGCAATCAATGAATTGAAAAGCACCAAAATTCAACCCGGTGATGTGTTACGTATTCCTATTAAGAAAGAAAAAATAGAAGAAGTGAAGGTGCGACAAGTTCCTGAAGCGAAAGTAAAAGAGGAACTTCCTCAAGCTTCGAGATCCAGTTTCTTTGCAGATAAAAACGAGTACACGATTGGTGTTTTACTTCCTTTTAACCTAGATAAATCGGAAGGCGATTCTCGAAGTGTGCTTGCTACAGAGTTCTACATGGGGGTTAAATTGGCTTTAGACTCTTTAGAAAAAATGGGGTTGAAAGCAAAGGTTCACGTCTTTGATACTCGAAATGATTTAGAGGGAATAAAAGCCGTGATTCAAAAAATGTCCAAGGTGAAATTGGATGCAGTAGTTGGTCCATTTTTAACGGCAGGTGGAGAATTGGTGGCGGATTATTGTAAAGTTCAAAAAATCAATATGATTTGTCCTGTGGCAGCAAATGCAAGTTTGATTCTCGATAATCCTTATGTTTTTCAAACGGTTGCCAGTGAAATTACTCAAATTCAAAATCTGGCAAGGTTTGTTATTGCTAATCAAACCGACAAGACGGTAATTCTCATCAAACCATCTCATGACGCAGACCAATTATTATATGCTAGTTTTCGAGAATACTATTTAAAAAATTCAAAGGAAAAAGCCATTGAAGCTAGTATACAGGATTTTTCATCTTACCTCAAAAAAGGCACTAAATACATTTTAGTTGCGCCTTCAAACGACCGCGTATATGCGAATAAAGTCATTAACAGTTTAATCAAAATTGATACGCGAATAAATTCGGATGATTTACTTTTAATGGGCACAAAAGATTGGCTTAATATGGATGAAATTAAATCCAATTATCGGAACAAATACCATTTTCACTTTTGCTCACCAAATGATTTAAATTATACTTACGATAAAATCAAAGCATTAAATAAAATTTACCGTTCGAGCTATCAAGCGGATTTAAGTAAAACCGCAGTTCAAGGTTTTGATGTCGTTTATTTTTTCGGCGCACATTATTTATTGCATATTGAAGAGGTGGACTGCTTGATGAATTCGTTTAATTTGATTCAAAAAGGGGAGGGGAATGGCTATGAAAACACCAATACCTTTATCTTGAAGCAAGAAAATTTTCAGTTAATCAATTGCCAAGAATAATGACAGCTGATTTGATTCAAGACCAATTTAAATCCCTACAAGATTACATTTGCCAGTACCTTGAAAAAGTGGATGGCTCAGCCAAGTTTGAAGAAGATTTGTGGCAGCGTGAGGCAGGTGGTGGTGGGAGAACCCGGATCATTAGAAAGGGAAACGTCATTGAAAAAGGAGGTGTGAATTTTTCAGCGGTGGAAGGACCCGTTACCGATTTAATGAAAAAGCAATTGCAAATGGAAGGTGATACTTTTTTTGCTAGCGGAGTTTCCATTGTCCTGCATCCGAATTCCCCAAAAGTACCTATCATTCATATGAATGTACGTTATTTTGAATTGAATACGGGAGAATATTGGTTTGGTGGAGGAATTGATTTAACTCCCCATTACATCGTTCCCGCAAATGCGCGTAAATTTCACCTACATCTGAAATCAATCTGTGATGCTTTTTCGCATGATGCTTATGCGGATTACAAAAAATGGGCGGATGATTATTTTTACATTCCTCATCGTGAAGAAACTAGGGGGATTGGCGGCATTTTTTTCGATCATTTAAAGGCGTCTGAAGGAATAGCAAAGGAACAAATTTTAGATTTTTGTCTAGCCTTAGGGAAAGCTTTCCCTTCTATTTATGAAGAGCAAGTGAACCTGGGTAAACATCTACTTTTTTCTGAACAAGAAAAACAATGGCAGTTACTTCGAAGAGGTCGTTATGTCGAATTTAATTTGGTGAACGATCGTGGAACTAAATTTGGCTTGGTTTCAGGAGGAAGAACAGAATCGATTTTGATGAGTTTACCTGCAAGCGCCAATTGGGAATACGATTTTAAGCCGAGTGCGAACAGTCCGGAAGCATTTACTTTAGCCCATTTGAAAAAAGGAATTAATTGGTTGTCTGAGGAACTCCAATAAGTTCACATTTCATCACCCCATCGCGATCAATTTCAGTTAATCTTACGGATTGTAACGTATTCATAAACGTTTCTTGGAAGGGAAGTTTTACTTTGATGTAATTTTCTGTAAAACCATACATCATTCCGGAATCCTCTTCATTTTCAAAGAGAACAGTGCGCTCCGAACCCACTTGAGTTTCATAAAATGCACGTTTTTTCTTATCAGAAAGAATGTGAAGCATTTTACTTCGTTCCCTTCTTTTTTCCATCGGCACAGGGTCACCTAGTTTAACCGCTGTTGTGTTGGCTCTTTCAGAATAGGTAAAGACGTGTAAATAGGAAATCGGTAAGTCTTTGAGGAAGTCTAGCGTATCCATGAATTGTTCGTCTGTTTCTCCAGGGAAACCAACAATGACATCCACACCAATACAACAATCCTCTCTATTCGATTTGATATGCAATACCCGTTCAGCGTACAATTCACGTAAATATTTACGGCGCATTTTGACCAATAAATCGTTATTTCCTGACTGCAAAGGAATGTGAAAATGTGGAACAAATCGCTTTGATGATTTTAAGGTAAAGTCAATGATTTCGTTGCTGAGTAAGTTCGGTTCAATAGAAGAAATACGGTAACGTTCAATACCCTCTACTTCATCCAATTGTTTCACCAGTTCGTAGAAATTTTCATCGCTTTTCCCTTGGCCAAAATCCCCAATATTCACCCCTGTAATCACGATTTCTTTAACGTCGGTTTGGGCCACTTTAACAGCCTCTTTAACCGTTTTTTCAATACTTGCATTTCTTGATTTTCCGCGAGCTAATGGAATGGTACAAAAGGTGCAAAAATAATCGCAGCCGTCTTGAACTTTTAGAAATGATCTTGTACGGTCACCCACAGAAAATGCAGGAATAAATTCATTTGTTTTTTTGATGTGGTCGAAAGCTACTTGAGATTTTTCTAGTTTTTTCGTTTTCTCATCAATATAATCCAAGATATTGAACTTCTCGTTTGCTCCTAATACAAGGTCCACTCCTGGAATGTTTCCAATTTCAACAGGCTTTAATTGTGCAAAACATCCAATGATGGCAATAAATGCTTCTGGATTTATTTTGAGCGCTTTTTTAACCAATTGTTTGCATTTTTTATCCGCATTTTCTGTAACAGAACAGGTATTGATGACATAAATATCTGGAGTTTCTTCAAAATCTACTTTGGCAAATCCTACGTTTTCAAATAGGCGTGCAATGGTAGAAGTTTCTGAAAAATTCAGCTTACAACCTAGGGTATAAAATGCAACTTTTTTATATTGATTCATTGAAATACAAAATTACGAGAAAGAAATGAATTTTTAGGGGATTTGCAGTAAATAAAAAAACCATCGTAAGATGGTTTAAATAGGTTTACAAGTGCATAAAATCCTTTTTGGCTAATAATTCATCCTCAGACTCTCGATAATCTGGATCGTCTACGCAACAATCAACTGGACAAACAGCAGCACATTGAGGTTCGTCATGGAAACCAACGCACTCGGTACATTTATCGTGAACAATATAATAAACATCCATGTCAACAGGTTCAAAATTTTGATCTGCATCGATTTCATTACCATCTAACGTGGTGATTCTACCAACTAAAGAAGTTCCATCAGAATATCGCCATTCTGCACCTCCTTCATAGATTGCATTGTTTGGACATTCCGGTTCACATGCTCCACAATTTATACACTCGTCTGTTATAATGATTGCCATTTTCTTTAATTTGTTTGCAAAAATAAAACGTTTGAACGATTCTTTTGTTTATTTCTTCATTTTTTTTCTAAAATGCTTAAAGTATTGTAATTTTGCAGGGTGAAAAGAAGTCAATTAATCAAAGCCTTTAGTCAATTAGGAAAGTTATTCCTCGCCCTAGGTGAACAACAAGCATATCATGCTGACTTGCAGCTTGAAGAACAGGAATTTGAAGCATTGCAAATCTTAATTCGAAAGCAATTTCATTACAATGGTTGGTTTACTGCTGAAAATGTTCAAAAATCACTCATACAGTTAGGTCTCCAATTAAATACAAAGAGTTTAGAAGAGTGGGTTTCGAATTATCAATTTTCAGAATCGCCGAAACGAGTAGGAATAATCATGGCTGGGAATATTCCTTTAGTTGGATTTCATGATTTTTTAACGGTTTTATTATCTGGAAATATTGCTTACTGTAAGTTGTCATCTGATGATAAAACACTTTTACCTGCTTTATCAAAATTACTTTGCGCATGGGAACCGTTGCTTTCAGATCGCATCCTTTTTGCTGAAGGACCAATGAAAGACTTGGATGCAGTTATCGCTACAGGGAGTGATAATTCATTGAAATATTTTGAACAATATTTTGGGAAATACCCGCATGTTTTTCGAAGAAACAGAACTTCAGTTGCTGTTTTAACGGGAAATGAAACACCTGATCAAATGGAAGCTTTAGGACATGACATTTTCAGTTATTTTGGTTTAGGATGTCGAAATGTGACCCATTTAATCATTCCAAAAAACTATGTGATAGATACTTTTTTTAATGGAATCGTCAAATTTGGTGACATAGTTAATCACCATAAATATGCGAATAACTACGATTATCAAAAGGCCATTCACCTGATGAATAGAGAAGCGATTTTGGATAATCACTTTGTTTTATTAAAGGAATCAGAAGTCCTTTTTTCACCGCTAGGAATGTTACATTACCACACCTATCAAAATGAATCCGAAGTTCAAACATATTTGCAAACACATGCCTCCGATATTCAGGCAGTAGTTGGTGAGCAATATATTCCTTTTGGACAATCTCAATGCCCAAATCTTACCGATTATGCGGATGGAATAGATACTTTTGAATTTCTAAATCAATTAGTCGATTAATTTTTGAATTGCTTCCAGCGTAATAGGTTTTACAACAAAATCTTTGACCAATTTGTATTGTCTTGCCCTTTCTTGATCTTTTGGATCAATTGAAGATGTCACCATGAATAATTTAATGGGAGGTAAGTTTTCGATTTGCTCAAGAGCATCCAAAAATTCCCAACCATCCATTACGGGCATATTGATATCCAATAAAAATAATTCGGGTAGAGTTTGTTGTTGGTTTACTTTTTCTAAAATAAAATCCAAGGCCAATTGTCCATTTTTAAATAAGTGAAATTCATCACACAATTGATTGACCTCAAAAATTCTTTTTGCAATCATTACAAAAATGGGATCGTCGTCAATGATAGCTACGTTTTTAATTTGCATAATCTAAAGATATAATAAATTTTGTACCTACATTAATTTTACTTTCCACATCGATTTGTCCTTTCATAGCTAAAATTTGATTTTTAGTGATAAACAAACCAATTCCTCTTGCATTCTCGTTACCATGAAAAGTTTTGTACATGCCAAAAAGCTTATCTTTATAACGTTCAGTATCAATTCCTAATCCATTATCTTCAAAATACAATTGAACGCGATTTTCTTGAATTTCAGAACTAATTTTTAGTATGGGTTTTCTCTCCTTTGAACGGTATTTAATACTGTTACTGATTAAGTTTAAAAATACACTGTCAAGATAAGCTTTGACCCCATAAACTTTTAGATTCGGGTCAATTTCATTGACAATAGATGCGTCTTCATATTTGATTTGACTGTTTAAATTTTCAATCGCCTTACCTATGCAATCTTTTACGAGGATAGGTTCCATCGCTACTCCAATTTGGGTATTGATTAAAACCACATCATTTAAGTTTTGAACTGTTTCATTCAGATTGTTGGAAGCTTTTCTAAGCATATTGGTCATGTCTTCTTTAATACTTTCTTCTTCCTCTACCTCTAAAGCATTAAGTATCATAGAGAAATTACTTGCATGGCTTCTCAAGTTATGCGAAACAATATGGGCAAAATTCAATAAACGATCATTCTGTTCATTGGTTAAATTTAAGATATATTTCAATTCATGTTCTGCCTTTTTTAATTCGGAGATATCTGTTGCTATCCCTAAATACCCAATTATTTCACTGCTTTTATTTTTAATAGCTGTAACCGTTAATTGCACTGGAAACTTACTACCATCCTTTCGAACATAACTCCATTCTTTGGTTTCGTACTCATTTATTTTCGGGATATGAATAAACACCTCAAAACCTTCAATTTTTTGTTGATAGATTTCACTTAATTCCTCTCCTCTTTTCAGAACTTCATCCAGATTGTGGATAAGTGCAGGAGAGTGGATCCCTATGAGTTCTTCCGAAGAATAACCCAATAGATTTTCTGCGCCTTTATTGAATGAGGTGATGATGCCTTCCGTTGTTGTTGAGATTATGGATACGTGGGTGCTACTTTCCAACACCCCTTGCAATTGATTTAAAGTAATATTCAGTTCTTGTTCTGTTCTTTTTAATTCATCAATATCTGATATTTGTGAGACAAAATGAACCGGTTGATTATTTTCGTCCCTGACTAAAGAAACAGCAAGTTTTCCCCAAACAATCCTCCCTGACTTATGTATATAACGTTTATCGATGATATAATGTGTAATTTTTCCTGCTAATAAGTCTTTTAATTTTGTTAAATCACTTTCTAAATCATCTGGATAGGTAATTTCTTGAAACGTTAAATTTTTTAATTCGTTGGGTTGGTAACCTAAAAAGTTTGCAATTTGATTGTTTACCTCAATCCATCTTCCGTCTAATCCTACAATCGCTTTACCAATTACGGCATATTGAAATGAATTTTTAAATTGTTGGGCACTTTTAGCCATTTCAAATTCATTCCTTTTCAACTCGGTAATATCTAAATGAGTTCCATACATGGTTAATGGCTTTCCATCCTCAGTCCATTCCATAACCTTTCCTCGATCCAATACCCAAATCCAATCTCCATTTTTATGTTTCATTCGAGATTCAAAGGAATAATATTCCGTTTTTTTATCGAAACAATCCTGTAATCTTTTTCCAGATTCAATTAAATCGTCTGGATGAGCGAAATGAAGCCAGGTTTCAACAGAAATCGGTTGAAGTTCTTCAAGAGTATAGCCAATGATTTCAGCCCAACGCTCGTTAAATTTGGTTTCTCCAGTTTGAACATTCCATTCCCATGTACCGTAGTTGGCGCCAATTATAATGTTCTCTAATTTTGCTTTTTGCAAATTATGAATTTCACTTTGAGCTTTCTGTGTATGAATATCCAAATGAGCACCAATCATTCTTAAAGGTTTTTGATCATTTGTCCATTCAATGACCTTTCCGCGATCAAGTACCCAAACCCAATTGCCATTCTTATGACGCATTCGTGCTTCATCTTCAAAATATTCTGTTTTTTGATCAAAACAATCTTGAATTTTTCTTGTAATTCTTTCATTATCCTCAGGATGAACTAGGTTTACCCATGTTTGAAATGAAATGGGTTGCAATTCCTCTAACGTGTAACCAAGAATTTCTGCCCAACGTTCATTGAAAAAAACTTCACCCGATTGAACGTTCCATTCCCAAGTTCCTGCATTTGCAACCTTAATTAGGTTTTTCAATTTTTCTTTTTCTTCAGCATTTTGCTTAAAATTAAAGGCTTGGTAGGAATCAAATTTGGATATTTCCCGTTCTTTTAGGTTAGTGATATCAGTAATTTGCAATACGTAAAAACTTTCATCCTCCTCTAAATTAGTGATTTTTTGAAAGATTAAATGTCCCCATAATTTCGTCGAACTTTGAGTGTGTAAAATAAGATCTAATTCTATTTTCTCCTCGCTACCTGATTGTAGAAATTCATGAATTTGTTTTTTTTGATTCAACTCATCTGAAATTAAATCTAAAAAGTTTACCTTTTCAAGTTCAGCTTTTGTTCGATGAAATATTCGCTCGAAGTAGTTATTCATGCGGAATAAGTTACCCTTTGAATCAATAATCCCTATTCCGACAGACAGTAATTCAATGATATTGCACTCGTGTTGAAAAAGTTCAACGGTAGTTTTTGAAAGAGTTTGCATAGTAAATGTTTTCAATTTCAATGTACAACTATTTTTTTTCATTTAAAAATAATAGACAAAAAAAAGGCACCATTACAGGTGCCTTTTTCAATTCATGGTAATTAATTATTTCACAAGATCCATTTCATCAACAATGTGTTTTGCATTGGAATATTTTTCGATGATCCAAAGCACGTAACGAATATCTACGTTAATGGTTCTTTGAAGTTTTTTGTCAAAAATGACATCACCTGCCATCGCTTCGATGTTACCATCAAAAGCAAGACCGATCAATTCTCCTTTTCCATTTAAAACAGGAGAACCTGAATTACCTCCAGTGATGTCGTTGTCTGTTAAGAAACAAACAGGCATGTAGCCATTTTTATCAGCATAACGACCATAATCTTTAGCTTTTGCCATGTCTAACATTTTTTGCTCTAAGTCAAATTCAGCATCACCTTTTTTGTATTTTTTTACTAAACCATCCATGGTCGTGTAATAGTTAACTTTTGCATCATTTCTTTTGTCAGCGGGTAATGCCCTTACTTTACCATAGGTTAACCTTAAGGTGGAGTTAGCATCAGGATATTGAATTGGCGCCATTTTTGAAACCCTTAATCCATCCACTAATAAACGGAATGCTGCGCTGTAATCATTTTCTGCCTTCATCAACTCTTCTGATTTTGCTCTAAGATGCGTAATGAGGTTGTCCGATAAAACATATAATGGATCATTGATTACCATACCATCCGCAGCAATATCTAAAAATGCTAAAAGTTTTGCTTCAGATCCGAAAATACTTAATTCAAAAGCTGCGTCAACAAATCGTTTGTATTGTCCATTCATGGCAATAACCGAAGGAGCTAACGTATATCCGGATTTTGATGCGTATAAATTTAATTGAGCTGCTAAAATGTCGCGTTCAGCAGGCAAGTACATTTCTGCATAAAATCCATGAATCATAGCTTCCATTTCAGGGCGCATGGCTGCTTTAGTTGCAGAGTCTGCTTGCGCATAATTTGAAATTTGTTTTCCAATTGATCTAGAAATTACCCCGAAAGAAGAAGTTCTTAATAATTGCATTAAGTAATTATCGTGTCTGGATTTTTCATTTGTTAATTGGTAATACTGGTTAATAGTCGACACTACATTGCCATATTTAGCTTTATTTTCAGCTTTATTTGCCCATTTGTTGAATTTAGCCTCTTGAGCTGCTTTAAGTTTAGCCGTTTGGAATTTAGTTAATGCATCAATCATTCCTTGACGGTTTTTCCAGTAATTTGCTACACCTGCATATTTAGAAGCGTAAATTAAATTGACAGCTTCGTCTTTTTCCATGTATTTTTTCATCTGGTCCATGCCTGTTTTCGATCCCTCTACCCA
This sequence comes from Crocinitomicaceae bacterium, assembly GCA_023255275.1. Lineage (GTDB taxonomy): Bacteria > Bacteroidota > Bacteroidia > Flavobacteriales_D > Crocinitomicaceae > JALRIV01. Next base: position 27,840 of record JALRIV010000006.1, read on the forward strand.
AGCTGGATAAGCGTATTTTACGTTTTGGTCGATTCCTCCTGCTGGCATCCAACGATTGGTTCTTCCAGGATATCCTAAAATCATAGCGAAGTCATTTTCTTGAACTCCTCCTAGGTTAACCGGTAAATGGTGTTTAGGTTTTAAGGGAACATTTGCTGTTGAGTATTCAGCTGGATTTCCATTTGCATCTGCATATACTCTAAACATGGAAAAATCTCCTGTATGTCTTGGCCATTCCCAGTTATCTGTATCTCCACCAAATTTACCAATGTTTTCAGGGGGTGTTCCTACCAATCGAACATCTTTGTAATCTTGGTAAACGAAATAGTAGTATTCATTTCCTTGAAAAAATGATCTTACAGATACGGTGTATTTTCCGCCGTCGTTATTTTCCGTTTCAATTAATTTGATTTCTTTGGCGATTGCTTTTTCACGCTCCTCCTCAGTCATTCCATCGTTAACTTTGGCTAAAATTCGTTTTGAAACATCATCCATTCGGACAAAGAAACGAACGTATAAACTTTTAGGTTTTAATTCATCTTTTTTAGAGGCTGCCCAAAACCCATTTTTCAAATAGTTTGCCTCTGGTGTGGAAAGTTCTGCGATTGCATCATAACCACAGTGGTGATTTGTCAATACTAATCCTTCTTTTGAAATCATTTCTGCGGTACATCCTCCGTTAAATTGGACAATCGCATCTTTCAACGAGTGATTATTGATACTGTAAATTTCCTCTACAGTCAATTGTAATCCCATTTTCTGCATATCGCGGTGATTTAATCGTTCTAAAAACATTAAAAACCACATTCCTTCGTCTGCTCTTGCGAATGAACCTATGATAAAGGTAAAGGCAAGTAACATCAATTTAAATTGTCTCATTCTTCTTTATTTAATTTACGGTTGCTAAAATACAATAATATTCATAATTGAAAATTGAATTTATCCTTTAAAATGAACCTTTTATCATTTAAATTCAATTTCATCGATAAATAACCAGGTGTCGTTTCCATTTCCTAAATGCCATTCGGGACATTTCCCATAGTTTTGGTATTCAACACGAATTGCTTTTATTTTGGAATTCGTAGGAAGGATCCATTGAAAAGTTTCCTTGGTTGGGTGTGCGTAATCGCTAAACATTGGGATTTGAAACGTGTTCCCTAAGGTTATGAAGTCTTTCCCATTTAAGGAGTAGGAAAGATGCACCGCTTTTGGGTAGAAAATCCAAGATTTCATATCTTGCAAACAAGAGACTTGAATCTCGTTCATCACTCGTGATTCATCAAAATAAATTTCTGCACGGACATCCTGACCCTGAAATCCTTGCCAATCGCCTGTTCTGAATTCGGTTCCTCCTTTGATGCCGTCAATTAATGCGTTTGGTCCTGATGCAGCATACTGATTGGCATAATTTCCAGTAAGTGTTAAATGAATACTAGGATCTCGTTTGATAAATGGCGTATTGATCCATGGAGAGGCTTTTTTCCCCGAATTTGTTACCTGTCGAATTTCAATTTCTGTACTTTCCAATATCAAAAATGGTTTTACATACTTGAAAAGTTTGGTGGTATCTTTTGTAAAGCGGTATTCGATGTAAGCGTCCTTTAGGTTGATTTTAGGTTGAATTGCGATTTCAATCCAAAGTTGTTGATCAAATACGTTGGTTTCGTTAACAAAATAAGGTGCAGGTATAAAATTCGTTTTTGATAAATCTGCTATTTGAAGAGCGCTTTCGTTTGCTTTACGTTCTTTTTGAGGGGGATAAGCACTCATGATGAATTTGATTTCGCGACAGTTCAATAACGAATCATGGCTGATACCATTTAAAAAATATGCTTTTCCGTCAAGGTATATCGAATCGATGTATTTATTTTTTTCGTTGTTGTTCACACAAACGATAGTAATTTTTTTGCCATTTTCTAGGTTGATTTGTGCATCCTGAACGATGGGTCTGCCAAATTCATACCAAGGATGGGATGGTGCAATTTGGTAAAGTCCTAAGGCACTTAATACGTACCAAGATGACATTTGTCCGCAGTCTTCGTTTCCAGATAAACCATCAGGTAAATTTTGATACATTTCGCGTTGAATTTGATCGATGTATTGATTTGTTTTGGAGGGATGATGGGTGTAATTATACAAATAAGCCATATGGTGAGAAGGTTCGTTTCCGTGGGCATATTGGCCAATTAAACCCGTAACATCAGCTTGGTCTCTTCCTGTTAAAGCCATCTTTGTGGTGAATAGTCGGTCAAGCCATGCTTCCAATGAATCTTTACCTCCCAGCAATTTGGTCAACACGGAAACTGCATGCGGTGCATATAAGGAATATTGCCAACTGTTCGCCTCGGTGTAGTTAAAATTTACCTCTGCTGGATCAAAGGGTCCGTACCAAGAAGCATTTCTTCGTGCTCGCATGAACTTGGTCTTTGGATCAAAATTGTTGATGAAATGAAAGGATCTTTTCGTGTATTCTTGTTCGATTTTTGGTTCTACCATTGCTTTTGCCATTTGAGCGATACAAAAATCATCGTAGGCATATTCGAGGGTTTTGGAAACGGATTCGGGTTCATCGCCTGCATTGATGAATCCTTTTGAGGCATAATTGATTTTTCCTAACTCATCTAGATTTGCAGTAGCTAACATCGCGTCGAGTGCTTTTTTTTCGTCAAATTGTTGGATCCCCTTGAGGTAAGCATCGGCAATGACCGAAACACTATGGTAGCCAATCATACAGTCGGTTTCATTTCCAGCCAATTCCCAGACTGGTAAATCTTTATGCTGATCAAATTGCCTCAAAAAGGTTTGAATAAAATGATTCGTTCTTTCTTGCTGCACCAAAGTAAATAGGGGATGAGTAGCGCGATAGGTGTCCCACAGGGAGAATACCGTGTATTGACGCTCATTTTTCGGCAATTCATGGATTTGATGGTCTAAACCACGGTATTTTCCATCCATATCATTGAATAGATTGGGATTGAGGAAGGAATGGTATAGCGCGGTGTAAAAAATGACAGTTTGTGTTTTTGTTGGAAAACTAGCCTCAATTTTGTTTAATTCCTCATTCCACTTTCGTTGTGTTGTTGTTTTTATTACTTGAAAATTCCAATCGGGGATTTCGCTTTCAAGATTTAATTTTGCTCCTGTTTCATTGACCGCCGAAATACCTACTTTAACCATAATTTGGGCTACGCTTTCATCAAATTCTAAAGCCAATTTTTGTTGTCCTTGGTCTTGGATGAAGGTTGCTTTGGAATAAGGTGTGTTGGTTTGAAGGTAGAAATAAAAATGTTGTTCATTCGCCCATGATTTAGAAATTCGATGGCCTTGTATGGTTTTTTGATCGATGATTTTTAAATCTGAAGCGAGCAATTGATCGCGGTAATTTAAGTCGATGAGCAAGTATTTTTTTTCTGACTTAGCAAAACGATACACATGCATTCCTGCGCGTTCTGTCGCGGCTAATTGAACCTGAATTTGCTGTTTTTTTAAAGTGACTGCATAGTAACCGGGTTGTGCGGTTTCCTCTTGATGGTCAAACACATCCCCATAACCTTCTTTTGATTCAAATAATCCTTTGGTTTTTAGTTTGCCCGATTGGGGGACAAGCAGTAAATCCGCGTAATCGGAAACGCCTGTGCCGCTCAAGTGAGTGTGCGAAAATCCATAGATGATCGAATCCGAGTAATGATAACCTCCGCAGCCGTCCCATCCATCAAAGCGAGTATCAGGGCTTAACTGCACCATGCCAAAAGGAGCAGCTGCCCCAGGATAGGTGTGTCCATGACCGCCTGTGCCAATTAAAGGATTTACAAATTGTATTTTGCTCGATTGATTTTTAGTATAGGCTTTTTTTGAAATCGCTTCATCTGCCTTATCGGATGCATATTTTAAATTGTTCAGTTCAATTTGACCAAATAAGCTATGTCCTATCAAAAGACAGAAGAAAGTTGCAAGTTTCATTAGATTTAAATTTGCAACTAATTTATCAATTTTTATTGAATGATGAGTGATTGGGTGCTTGTTCCATAACAAGAAAAATAGCCCAAAGCTTTGTTCGTCCAATAATAACTCGGATTTGCAGGTGCCGCTGAATTTTGTCCTCCACCCAGCGATTGTAATTCGTAATAATAATTGTATACAGTTTTAGAAATAGAACGCATTTCGATCTCCACCGTATCAAATTGTTGGAATAATTTTGTGAAAATCGGACGTTGCGCTAAGTTTCCATTGATTAATTTGTCATCTTGGATGATTAAATCGAAAACTCCGTCTTTGATGGTGTCGTTGTAAGTGACCCGCGCTTGGTAGTAATTTTCTTCTCCAACAGGATCATTGAAACGCCAAAAAGTCAGATAAAATGGTGCGGAACCAAAAAAACCATCGGGTAAAAACTGAGTAGTGATGGGTTCTTGATTGACCACTGCAGGAAGAAAACATGATGAACTGTATGTCACTCCGTTTACAATCACAT
>JALRIV010000070.1 GCA_023255275.1 Crocinitomicaceae bacterium
GTGCATTTATTGAAATCGCTCCAGGCGTTGAAGGTTTAATTCACGTTTCTGAAATGAGCTGGTCTCAACATTTACGTTCTGCGCAAGATTTCATGGCGGTTGGTGATACCATCGAAGCTGTGATTTTAACGTTAGACCGTGAAGAAAGAAAAATGTCTTTAGGTATCAAACAATTGATGCCAGATCCATGGGCTGAAATCGAGAACAAATATGCAGTAGCTTCTAAGCACTCTGCTAAAGTTCGTAACTTCACTAACTTCGGTGTTTTCGTTGAATTAGAAGAAGGAGTTGACGGTTTAATCCATATTTCTGACTTATCTTGGCAAAAGAAAATTAAGCACCCTTCAGAATTCTGTAAAGTAGGTGACTTAATGGATGTTGTTGTGTTAGAGATCGATCGTGAGAACAGAAGAATTTCTTTAGGACACAAACAATTGGAAGAAAATCCATGGGATGTATTTGAAACAATCTTCGGTGAAGGTTCTGTACACCAAGGAACAATTATTGAAAATAAAGATAAATCTGGTATTGTTGCTTTACCTTATGGTGTTGAAGGAATTTGTCCTGCTAAACACTTAAGAAAAGAAGATGGTAACAACGCGAAAATCGAGGAAACTTTAGATTTCAAAGTAATTGAATTCAATAAAGAAGCTAAGAAAATTGTTGTTTCGCATACACGTACTTTTGAAGAAGGAGAAGATAAACCATCTACACCAGCTTCTAAAGGAGGTAAAAAAGCTACAACAGGAGGAACAGCTACATCTCAAGCAGTAAAAGCAAACAATTCAAATAATGAAAAATCTACATTAGGTGATTTAGATGCTTTAGCTGAATTAAAAGAAAAAATGGAAAAAGGAAAATAATTTTTTCTTTACTATATTTAAGGGCTGATTTCAAATCAGCCCTTTTTTTTGTTTATTATGTTTGATTATTTAGAAACATTTCAACTCATTACTTTATTATTCGCTGTTGGATGCCTTATCTTGTCGCTATTTCTTTTTGAAAAAAAGAAAATTCATTTTTCATTAACCCTATTAATCTTATCCTCCCTATTTATCGGATTCATGATTTGTTCTTTAAATCCCTTTTTAAATATTTGGGATGAACAATATCACGCTTTGGTAGCCAAAAATATGATGGAAAATCCATTCAAACCAGTTTTGTGTCAAATTCCCGTTTTGCCATACCATTTTCAATCATGGACAAACAACCATATTTGGCTTCATAAACAACCCCTTTTTTTATGGCAAATTGCACTTTCGTTGAAAGTTTTTGGAACACATGAAATAGCTGTTAGAATTCCGAGTATCATCATGCATTCTGTCATGATATTCTTCATATATCGAATGGGTAAATTAGCAATTTCTGAACGTGTAGGCTATATCGCATGTTTATTATTTACCTTCTCTTTCTACCAATTGGAAATCGTTAGCGGAAGTATCAGTACCGATCACAATGATGTTGCCTTTTTATTTTATGTTACCGGAAGTATTTGGGCTTGGTTTGAATATATCAATTCAAAAAAACGTCGCTTTTTATTTTTACTCAGTTTATTGGTTGGTTGCGCCATCTTAGTAAAATGGCTCGTCGGACTTTTGATTTTTAGTATTTGGTTCGTCTGGATTCTTTCCAATTACAAAACAAATCCGATTTTTAGGTGGTCAACTTGGAAATATTATACTTTTGCATTCATAGGTGCACTTTTGATTATGCTACCATGGCAATGGTATATCCTCCATTCATTTCCATTAGAAGCTGCCTTTGAATTCAAATACAATGCCTTGCATTTTTCTGAGGCACTTGAAGGACATGGAGGAACTTTTTGGTTTCATTTCGAGCACATTTCTTCGATTTATGGGAGTGGTACATTTATTCCACTTCTAATTCTACTGGGATGGATTTTATCTATGGTGAAATCAAAAAACAAAGCCTATCGTTTGGCTTTTGGCTGTTCAGTGCTTGTTATTTACTTATTTTACAGTCTAGCAAAAACGAAAATGGTCTCCTTCACCATCATTGTTAGCCCAATTCTTTTCATTGGTTTAGCGACTCTCATACATGAAATTTTCAACTACTTTCAAAAAGTAAAAGTATTGCATAAAATAAATCCTTTGCTTCGGACAATACTCCTATTTGCTCTACTTTTTACAGTTTTCAAACCTAGAAAGATTAGAGAAATGCATACCTTCGAAAAAAATCCTGCTTACCTTCAAAAATTCAAAGATAAAATGGGATTCATTCATCAAGTCAATTTGAACCCAAGATTTCAGCAGCAAAAGCATGTATTTTTCAATCAACATTTTACCGATTATGGTCATGTGAATTTTATGTTTTACACCTCCCATATTGGATACGATTTTATTCCGACAGAGGAACAGATTAAAATCGCTAAAAAATCAAACTATCCTATCGTTATCGTTGATAATGGCGCGTTACCTGAATTTATCACAAAGGATTCTACTTTAATTCTTCTAAAGAACTCCTAATGAATTCTAAAATATTCATCCTTTTTCCTTAAGTTTGAACAAAAAAGTTACGTATGGCATTTGTAGACACCGAAATTCAAAATGTATTGGCAATCATGGATCAATTGGATCCGAATAAAAAACCGTTATGGGGAAATTTAAGTGCCCAAGGAATGATTGAACACCTCACGGAAACTTTAAAAATTGCGAATGGAAAGAAACAATTCCCTTATGCAATTCCAGAAGAAAAATTCGAGAAAATGCAAGCCTTTTTAGAGAGCGACAAACCCATGGCAAGAGAAATTGTTGTTAATTTTTTTCCAAATCCTGTTCCTCTAGTGCATGAAGAAATAGAACTAGCAATTGATGATTACTTGTTGGAATGGATTGATTTTGAAACCTATTTTGATGAAGAGGGAAAAACATCGCCGCACCCCTATTATGGACCTTTAAACCATGAACAATGGTTGAAATTGCATGCAAAACATTTGACACATCATTTTGAACAATTTGGATTACTTGCATAAACATCCGTTAGTACTTCTTTTTCTGCTGGCTACCTTGATTAGCTTTTTGAACTATCAATATTTCAAAAGAAAAGGATATACCTCCTACTCTATTTTTATTTTAGGAATTTTCATTTTTGCTTCTATTTTACTTACATTTATGAAGTTATTTGCTTAAACATTAAAATTACTTACACATCAACGAATGCTTCAAACGTTACAGGCATATAGTTCTGGATTTATCTACGTATTAAATCAATTCGCCAAAGGAAAATATGTATTGTTTTTTTTACCCGGATTAATCGTTTCCTTATTTTTCGGTTTTATTTTATTCATCACGGATTCCATTTCCAATTTAGATGTCTTTATCATCAGTGAAACCAGTAAATTCTTGGGTCTGATCATCACTCAAATTTATATTTTTTTCATCCTAACCCTTCTTGCTCCCTTCAATACTGCCTTGTCTGAAAAATTTGAAAAAGACTACCAAGGAAAAGAATATATCTTTAAATTGGACAAGTTCTTCAAAGATTTGATTCGAATGATTGTACTTTCATTTGTATTGATTTTAATCGAATTCACGCTTTTAGGTATCATCTGGATGGTGACCAAATTATTCAACATTCCCTATTTAAACGAGTTGACCTTTTTAGTCATTTCCTCCCTTTTCATTGGTTATTCTTTTTTTGATCCGAGTTTAGAACGACACCGATATGGGATTTCAAAAAGTTTACAATTCTTCCAAAGTCATCTGTTTACTATACTCATTGCAGGCTTGTTTTTTCAACTCATTTTTCATTTACCTTACCTAGGAATACTCATTTCTCCGGTAATCACAACGCTTTTAGCAACTTATGTCTTTCTAAACTTAAAAAAACAATGATGCTCTTTCAAGACTTTAAAAAACCATCTCTAGAAGAATGGAAAAGTCAATTACTTAAAGACTTAAAAACAGACCAATTTGAAAACGAATGGGTCGACCATCATATTGAAGGAATTAAATGTCCTGCTTATATAACGGCTGAACATGCTTCATCGTCAAAAGAATCCTTCGACAATTTAACTGCTGATCGAGGTTACCTATCCGAAGACAATGCTTGGCATAATGGTTTGAAAATTGAAGTGGCGGATGCTAAAAAAGCAAACGATCAGGCCATTCAATATTTACAAAAAGGAGTAGATGCCTTGTATTTTGAAATTTCAGATGAAACTATTTCTTTAAGTGAATTGTTTAAAGGGATTGAATTTCAATACATTGAAACTATTTTTAAAGTAAATTCTTGGACTTTCACTAAACAAATTTTGGAGATTCTTCCAACGACGGCACACGCCCACATTCGGTTTAGTTTCCCATTGGATGCCATCCATTTACCTGATTTTTCTGTGGATTTCTTAAAAGATCATCCGCTGCCTTATTTTTCCATCAATGGTTTTCTAGTGCAGCAAACTGGAGCCAATAACCTTGAAGAATTGAGTTACGTCATCGCTCAAGCTCAAGAAGTGCTGCATCAACTGACGCATTTAGGATTACCCATCGATACTGCCAGTGCCTGTCTTCACGTCGAATTGGGTATTGGAAATCAATATATATATGAAATCGCAAAAATTAGGGCGTTTCGTACCTTGTGGACAAATCTACTAATGGCCTATCAACCTGAGCACACATGCAGCACGCAAGCAAGAATCAGCGCTCATATTGGCTGGGTAAATAAATCGTTGAAAGATCCATACACCAACCTGCTTCGACAAAGCACAGAAGCAATGAGTGCCATCATTGGAGGGGTTGATCTACTTTTTGTACATCCCTACGATGCTTTGGCTGAAAATGGAGCCTCTGAATTTGCCACGCAGTTAGCGGTTAACATCCCTTTGATCCTTAAGGAAGAAAGCTATTTCGATAAAGTCATCGATCCGATTGGTGGCAGCTACACCCTTGAATTTTTAACAGAGGAATTAGCTCGCAAATCGTGGGCAAAATTCCTTGAAATCGAAAATTTAGGAGGGATCCAATCATCCGCTGCTCAAAATGGGTTGTGTCATTCCATTCAACAAACGGTTTCGAAACGAATTCAAGCATTAAAAGATAAAAAATCCATTTTGATTGGGATCAATCAATTCTTAAATCCAGAACAAAACAACCAAAAGCATGAACAAAATTTCTCTTGCCTGGGGTTGAATAATTTGATCCTTGAAAACGAAATTTAAACACATGAAAAGAGTACAATTCCCCAAAGAGATTACCCTTAAACAAGATCCTCATGTAGTTCAAAAGGATGCCGTTGAGAATTACTTGACAGCTGAAAAAATCCCCTTGAAAAACTTCTACAAACCTTCCGAATCCTCGCATTTAGAACACATGGGATTTGGCTCTGGTTTGGCTCCTTTTTTACGAGGACCTTATACTTCCATGTACAGTATCCGCCCTTGGACCATACGTCAATATGCTGGATTTAGTACAGCAGAAGAATCCAATGCTTTTTACCGAAGAAACCTTGCCGCAGGACAAAAAGGTCTTTCGGTTGCTTTTGATTTAGCTACACACAGAGGTTATGATTCAGACCATGAACGCGTAGTAGGTGATGTTGGAAAAGCCGGAGTAGCCATCGACTCAATTCTGGATATGAAAGTGCTTTTTGACCAAATTCCATTGGATGAAATGTCGGTATCCATGACCATGAATGGAGCTGTAATTCCGATTTTGGCATTTTACATTGTCGCTGCAGAAGAACAAGGTGTTAGCCAAAATCAACTTTCAGGTACGATTCAAAATGACATTTTGAAGGAGTTCATGGTGCGAAACACTTACATCTACCCTCCTGCCCCTTCGATGAAGATCATTGCGGATATTTTTGAGTATACCTCGAAACACATGCCGAAGTTCAATTCCATTTCCATTTCAGGATACCACATGCAAGAAGCGGGTGCGACAGCAGCCATCGAATTAGCATACACGCTGGCAGATGGATTAGAATACTTAAGAGCAGGAATCAAAGCAGGAATGGCAATTGATGATTTTGCGCCAAGATTAAGTTTTTTCTGGGCAATTGGAATGAATCATGCGATGGAAATTGCAAAAATGAGAGCTGGAAGGTTATTGTGGTCGAAGATCGTTAAAGAATTCAACCCTAAAAAGGAAAAATCTTTGGCACTAAGAACCCATTGTCAAACCTCTGGATGGAGTTTAACGGAACAAAATCCCTTTAACAACGTCGCTAGAACTTGTATCGAGGCTCTTGCTTCGGTTTTTGGAGGCACGCAATCTTTACATACGAATGCCTTGGACGAAGCCATCGCTTTACCGACCGATTTCTCTGCAAGAATTGCCCGTAACACCCAAATCTATTTACAACAAGAAATTGGCATCACTCCATTCATTGACCCCATGGGAGGAAGTTATTACATCGAATCGCTCACCAACGACTTGGTGCAAGAAGCTTGGAAGTTAATCCAAGAAGTCGAATCTTTGGGCGGAATGACAAAAGCCATCGAAACAGGAATACCAAAAATGCGTATCGAAGAGGCTGCTGCTCGTAAACAAGCGCGTATTGATAGCGGAAAAGATATCATTGTTGGGGTGAATCGATACCATTACAAAGACGAACAAAAGATTGAAATTTTAGAGGTCGATAATTCAAAAGTTCGCGAAGCGCAAATCAACCGACTTAACGAATTGAAAACCAACCGCGATCAAGCCAAAACCGATGAAAGTCTTAACAAACTCGAGGCAGCTGCAGCATCCGGAACAGGAAATTTATTAGAAATTGCAATTGAGTGTGCAAGAAATAGAGCAACACTGGGTGAAATTTCAATGGCCATGGAAAAATCGTTTGGACGTTACCAAGCAACCATTCGCTCCATTAGTGGGGTATATTCAACTGAATCTATGGAAGATCAATCGTTTAATGAAGCAAAAGAACTTACGCTTCAATTTGAAGAATTAGAAGGTAGAAGACCAAGAATTATGATTGCCAAAATGGGGCAAGATGGACACGATCGCGGTGCCAAAGTGATTGCCACCTCCTTCGCCGATATTGGTTTTGACGTCGACATTGGTCCTCTATTTCAAACGCCCAAAGAAGCAGCAAAACAAGCTATTGAAAATGACGTGCACATCCTAGGCGTTTCCTCTTTGGCGGCAGGACATAAAACGCTTGTACCGCAAGTGATTGAAGAATTGAAGGCCTTAGGTCGGGAAGATATTTTAGTAGTTGCTGGCGGTGTAATACCACAACAAGACTATGATTTCCTCTATCAAGCTGGAGTTTTTGGAATCTATGGTCCTGGAACTAAAATAGCCTCAGCAGCTATCGATATTTTAAAATTATTGATAAAAAGTTTCGATTAAATCCTTAAAGTTTTTAATTTAGGCATCATTATTGAATAGATTCAATACGAATACAAAAATTTAGAGTTATGAAAAACATACTATTATTAGGTTTAATCCTACTTGGAAGTTTAAAAATCAACGCACAATCACCTAATTACGATGATTTAAAAATTTTATACGCCGATGCCAATTATGAAAAATTAGTTAAAGCGGCTGAAAAGTACACGTTGAAAGAGGAAACCATGTCGGATCCAATCCCATTCATTTGGTTATCGAAAGGTCTTTATAAAATTTCTATGACCAACACGACGGATGAGAAATTTCGTAATGCGTACATGGATGCATTAAGTGCCTTAGCAAATGCAATGAAAAAAGACAAGAAAGCGAACGTGTTAAAAGATGATCCTTTAAGTATGGAATACATCACGCTTTTTCAAAACTCATTGTTTGATCGCTTAAATGCGGAATACGTTGGTGGAAATTTTATTAAAGTATCTACGTGGGCCATGAAATATCAAAAAATTACAGAGAATGTGATTGGAGCGAAGTATTTAATTGGAGCTTGTAAATACGTAAAGAAAGACAAAGGTGGTGCTATGAAAGATTGGAAAGAAGCTGATAAATTAGCGGAAAACATCAACTTGGATTCTTTTTCTGAAGCGGATAAAAACATTTTTAAATTAGGAATTTTGAAATCTGCTGAGAGCTATGTGAATTTAAAGCAAACCGATAAAGGAAAAACCTTATTAGACAAATATGCTGATTTCTTTAAAGAAGATGAAGATTTCAACACCAAATACAAAGAGTTATTCTAAAAAAACTTTACGTAAGGAGGGTGAGCGAAATGCTCACCTTTTTTTTTAACATTTCATCCTCAATAACTTTTAGTTCTTATCCTTTTCAAACAAAAAAAACATCGTAAATTTATGACATGAGAATATTGAAATGGAAATATTGGAAAAATAAGTATGTGGTCACGATTTTAGTGTTCACGCTCTATTCTCTTTTCTTTGATGACATTGACATCTTCACGATTGTTTCTCAAAATAGAAAATTGCAAAATTTACGCACCGAATCTTTAGAGACGGAAAAAAATCTAACCCAAGTTCAATCGACCTTAAAACGATTAAAATATTCCTCAGAATTAGAAACTTACGCGCGCGAAAACAAACTGTTTAAAAAAGAAAACGAGGATATTTTTGTCATTTCATATGAATAGCCCTTGGATTAGTTGCTATTATGGATTTTAAATTACAAGCCGATTTCACGCCAACTGGAGATCAACCGGATGCCATCAGAGAATTGGTTTCAGGATTGAGGAATCAAGTGCAGCATCAAACCTTACTGGGTGTAACTGGAAGTGGTAAAACATTTACGGTAGCGAATGTCATCGAACAAATTAACAAGCCTACGCTGATTTTATCGCATAACAAAACCCTCGCTGCCCAATTGTACGGAGAATTTAAACAGTTTTTCCCAGAGAATGCGGTAGAGTACTTCGTTTCCTATTACGATTATTACCAGCCTGAGGCCTACTTGCCGGTAACCGACACGTATATTGAAAAAGATTTAGCCATTAATGATGAACTCGAAAAACTGAGACTTTCAGCCACCTCTTCCCTATTGTCTGGCAGAAAAGATGTCATTGTGGTAGCCTCGGTTTCGTGTATTTACGGTATTGGAAATCCTAATGAATTTGCGAAAGGAATTATCCATTTGAAAAAAGGACAATTACTATCAAGAAACAAATTCCTATTTCGATTGGTGGAAAATCTATACACCAGAGCCAATCAAGATTTTAAGCGTGGAAATTTTAGGGTAGTTGGAGATACAATCGATATCTTTTTAGCTTATGCCGAACAAGCTTTACGGGTCGAATTTTGGGGCGATGAAATTGAAAAAATTACCTTAATAGACCCCATTTCTTCCAAGAAGATTGATGAATACGATGAAATCAACATCTACCCTGCAAACATCTTCGTTTCTTCTCCAGAAAACACCAAATTAGCGATTGATCAAATTGGCGAAGATTTGGTCGTACAGGTTGAAAATTTTAGAAAAGCAGGAAAACTGGAAGAAGCAAAACGATTGGATGAGCGCATCAATTACGATTTAGAAATGATTCGAGAATTGGGTTATTGCTCGGGGATTGAAAATTATTCGAGGTATTTTGACCAACGAAAACCTGGAGAACGGCCTTTCTGCTTATTGGACTATTTTCCCGATGATTTTTTAATGGTCGTGGACGAAAGTCATGTCACTTTACCCCAAATTAGAGCCATGTATGGCGGCGACCGCGCACGTAAAATGAATTTAATTGATTATGGATTCCGCTTGCAAGCAGCCATAGACA
>JALRIV010000071.1:0-290 GCA_023255275.1 Crocinitomicaceae bacterium
ATTATTTTATTCATGCTTCAAAAGTTGGGTCGACATGCTCCTTAATTAAGCTTCTTAAGCTTTCAACGGATTCCCATTGGGTGTTGTTTTCAGAGTTATATGAAAATCCGACAGGTACTTTTTTTGCTTCAAATGCCTCTACAAAATCCAATATTGGCCAATTGGGAGTTTGTGGAATGATGACGTAATATTTTCCAAGGTCATAGGTAAAGAATGAATCGGATGAGGTAATCATCTCTTCGTGTATTTTTTCCCCCGGACGAATACCGATTTCTGGCTTTTCGCAATTG
>JALRIV010000071.1:300-9563 GCA_023255275.1 Crocinitomicaceae bacterium
CAGCAACATCTGTAATTTTGTATGAAGGGATTTTAGGAACAAAAATTTCTCCACCCCAAGCCGTTTCTAGTGCATGCATGACCATGTCGACACCACCTTGCAAGGAAATGTTAAATCGGGTCATTTCTTTTACGGTAATCGGCAGCGTATTGTCTAGTTTTTTCTTTTTAATGAAAAAAGGAATAACAGATCCATTGGAGCCCATCACATTTCCATAACGAACGACAGAGAATTTGATATTTTGTTTTCCTTTGATATTATTTGCCGCTACAAATAATTTATCTGAGGTAAGTTTTGTGGCACCATATAAATTGATTGGAGCACAAGCCTTATCGGTGGAAAGCGCGACCACATGTTCAACATTCGATTTAAGAGCTGCTTTAATTACATTTTCAGCGCCACCAACATTTGTCTTGACACATTCATCTGGGTTGTACTCAGCAATATGTACATGTTTCATGGCAGCTGCATGAATAACATAATCAATTCCTGTAAAAGCACGCTCCAATCTTTCTAAATCCCTTACATCTCCAATAAAATAACGAATTTGTGGGTAGGTTCTTGTCGGGAATTCCTGTTCCATTTCAAATTGTTTTTGTTCATCTCTGGAAAAAATGACCAATCGTTTGATTTCTGGATGTTTAGTTAAAATGTGCTTGGTTAGTGCTTTTCCGAGCGAACCTGTGCCCCCTGTGATTAATATGGATTTTTCTTTCACTTTTCGAATTAATATGTCTTCATACAAATATATTAATTCTTGTCAATTTAGGAAGCTAATCTTACCATTCAATTTTTCCCCAAATTTCCTGGCTTTTAATTTGTTGATCCAAATCTTTGGATTGATAAAATTGATCTAAATATGGATAATGCAACTTTTTTTTGTGATTTATTTCGGACAATTGATAGTTTTCAAATACCCAAACTGTTTTTTTTAATTTAGGAATGGATTTAAAAAGTGAATAATGATAGAAATATTTACCAAAATGCAATAACCCATAAAGTCTTAAAAAACGCCAGTTTAATTTTGGTTTTTTCTTTGAGTTAAACGTGCTTTGCAATCCTTCTCTTAAGAAAAATAGACATCTTAAATGATTAAATCCATCGGCATATCCAATGGCATCTTGAATGATCTCAGTTCTTTTTGTTAAAATTTCATTGGCAAATAATTTGGATGAATCATTTGCTTCAAAAATTTCTTGAAAAATATTCAAAAGGGCTTCCTTATGGTGAACGAGCATAGATCCTTTGTAAAGGTTTACCCGATGAAAGTTAGGGTCTGGATTGATCATCAAGGTAGGAACCTGCATCAACCATGCTTCCATTATTGAGGTGCTTTCAAAGGCCATCCAAAGGTCACTAATACCAATCAAATCCTGAATTTCTTCCTCATCCTTTAAGTATAAAACATTTGGAAAATGGAGAAGTTGATTCATTTCGTTTCGAGAATCTCTAAAGTCGGATTCGAAATTTTCCCTAGGATGTTTTTTTAGAATAAATAAAATGTCGGGATATTTTTCAATAACAGATTTCAAACATGCCTCCACTTGATCGCGTTGTTCGGCGAGCCATATTTTACCAGCTTCTCCTGGTTTGTTGATGTTGGAGAGCACATCGTTAATTTCTGGATTGAATAACTTGCCAAAAGCCCAGCCGGCATATCCGACGACCTTTTTAAAATGGGCTTTGTTGTATTTTTTCAACAGTTTTTCTCGGTTAGCCTTTGGTAGATATTGGTATTTATCGAAACCAACCGCTCCTGTAATTTTAACCTCTTCCTCTTTTAAGGGGTACTTGTCAAGTAAGAATTTTTTAACGAGGCGATTCCAAGTAAAAAGATAATTCGCATAGTATTTTTTTGATGCATTGTAGGCCCAAAAATCATAATCTATTTCCGTGTTGAAGTTTCCTTCGGAATCATTGTGGTAAACTGGAATAGCATTTTCATGACAGTATTTAGCCACTTCGTAATACAATAATTGTCCACGAACATTGGGTAGAATGACCAAGTCAGGTGGGTTTTTTCTAATTTTGTGAGCATCCCAAATAAATTCAAATGAAATTTTGAATCCCTCGTATTTTTCAAGGTAATAAATTATGGGAAGTAATAAGAAATAATCCCTTGTTTCATTGCTCACGAGAAAGCAATATCCAATTTTATCGTTTTGATATTTCATCCAAATACCTTGCTATTTTTCCTGTAATTTGTTCATTGGAAAATTCATCAACATTTTCTTCCGGACTGAAATTAATGAATTGTTTTTGATCCAATGCTAATTTTAAAAATTGATAAATACCATGAAAGTCTTCATATTCATAAGAAATTCCACGTGTTTTGCTTTCTACGATTTGTTTGACATCCCCATTGTTAGGTCCGAAAACAAGAATCGGTTTTTGACTTCGGAGCATTTCAAATAATTTACCAGGAACTCTTCCTTGTGCATTTTTCGCTTGATTGATAGGGAGAAGGAGTAGGGAAGATTGAGCATATTTTTGCATTACTTCTTTTCGTGAAATCATCCCTAACAGGGTCAAATTAGATTCTAAATTGTATTTTTTGATGGATTCTATCACAGCAATATCAACTTCTCCAGCAAGTTCGATTTGAATCAATGATCTTAAACTTGGATTTTCTTGAATTAGAGCCTGTAGCGCTTTGAATAATTGTGATGGATTCCGATCATTACCTAGAAGTCCGCCATGGAAAATTATGAATTTGTCAGATGCTATTGGTCTATAAGTTTTGAAATCTTCTTCATCATATCCGTAAAAGATGACATCCACATTTTTTGCACCAATAGATTCAAGGTCTTTTTTCCAGGTTGGACTTGCAATGGTTATTTTTTGAGCATTTTGAAAAACTTCTTGTTCCAGTAATTTATGTTTTTTGTCAGCTCGTTTTCCAATGTATAGTTTCTCGTAGTAATCTACTTGTGTCCATGGATCTTGAAAATCTGCCAACCATGGAATCCCAAATTTTTTCGAAAGTTCTAACCCAATAACGGTATTCGTATGAGGAGGACCGTCAGTCAGAATCGCATCTACAGGATTTTTTTCTAGGTATAAGGATAAATATTTTATGGAAGGTTTGATCCATCGGTATCTAGCATCAGGGATGAAAAAATTTCCACGTACCCACATGCCTAGTTTATCAATGAGTGTTCTTTTTTTTGTGGAATTTGAAGTGATATTTTGAAGTGCTTCATTTTTTTTCCTTCCAGAAATTTTTTTAAAAGCGTTGATAGGCTCAAAAATAGGTACTTGATGCAATTCAATATTTTCAGGAATATCCTTTTCGTTGTGGTAATCAACAACTTGATAGGAAGCATTTTTAGCGGTAAAAATTATGGGCTCCCAACCAAAATTCCTCAGGTATTTAGCGAATTTTAAACAACGCAAAACAGTAATCCCGCCGGAAGGAGGCCAATGGTAAGTAATGATCAGTACTTTTTTACGTTCCATAGATGACGCAAATTTAAGGAATAAAAACACAAGAACTGAAATTTGAAGCAGAAGACTTATATTTGTCCAAGAATTATGGGTATAATACAAAAAGATGCTTTTCGTACTATGTTGATTTCCTACGGGGGAATTGGCTTGGGTTATTTGAATAAAGGATTGTTATTTCTTTTGATTTTAACGACGGAACAAATCGGATTGATCAATTTGATTATTGCGGTAGGTGTTTTATTTGCTCAGTTTGCCAATTTTGGAACCGTATACGCGACTTGGAAATTCGTTCCCTTTTTTAAGAATAAATCCAATAATCATTATGGTTTTTTGAGTTTAATGTTGCTCATTGTGTTGATTGGGATTATTGTTTGTCTAACCATAGCTCTACTACTTAAAAGTCAAATTGAAAACATTTACGTTCAAAAATCGGCCCTTTTTATCGATTATTATTATTGGGTATTTCCAATTGGGATTGCATATGTATTATACTTGGTTTTAGAGGTTTTTTTGCGCAGTTTTTATAAAAACATTTTATCGGCTTTTGCTTATGAAATCGTCTTACGTTTGGCTTTAACAATTTTGTTACTCTTACTTTGGATGAACTGGATTAATTTTCATTGGTTCGTTATTCTACACAGTTTAATTTACATCATTCCAACATTTATGTTGCTATTTTATTTGCAGCAACTGGGTGAGTTAAATGTATCCTTTAAACACATTCGAATTGCCAAACGTTTTCAAAAAATTATCATTTATTTTTCTGCTTTTAGTTATTTTAATACCTTGGGAACTGTTTTTGTTACCTCTCTTGATGTGATGATGATTGCCCAATTAATTGGCCTTAAGGCTACTGGGGTTTATGCAACGGTTATTTTTTTATCTTCAGCCTTGCAAGTACCCTATAAATCTATTGTTAGGGTTGGGTCGCCTTTAATTGCTGATTACTGGAAGCATCGTGAATTTGATAAAATGGAGGAGCTTTATAAAAAGGTCAGCAGTGTTGCTTTAATTATCGGATTGAGTTCTTTTTGGATATTATGGATTTTAATTGATTGGATATTTACTTTTTTAAAACCTGAATTTGGCGTTGGAATTTGGGTATTTCTCTTTATCATGATAGGTCGTTTAGTAGATATGTATTTTGGACTTAATGGAGCCATTTTCTCAACATCTAAAAAGTACAAATACGAGATTGTATTTACTCTATTTTTGATATTGTCAGTGTTTTTTTTAAATCTTCTTTTAATCCCGGTATACGGAATTGTTGGTGCGGCAATTTCAACATCAATGGCAATTATCTTGTATAATTTTGGTCGATTGTTATTTGTTTATTTTGCATTTAAATTACATCCTTTTCAAAAGAATCAGTTTGTAGTGCTTAGTTTATTTATATTAAATGTGGTTTTACATAACTTAGTGATCAGTTGGATCGATTCACAATGGTTGGAAATTTTATCTTCCTTAATCCTATTTTCTTTTACTTTTCTGTTCCCGATTTGGTATTTCCAATTGGAAGCGGAGTTCAATAATTATTTTTTAAAAGCTTATCACTTTATAAAAAATAGGAAAACTTAATCCTTCATGTTTTCCGAAAATGAAATAACAGTCTCTTTTTTTGGGAAAAAAAAGAGACTAGTCATATTCGCGTAGCTAGTAATAGTATAAAATTTAGGAAATGGCATCATTTTTTCTTGTCGATTTATGCATCTTATTTATTCCATTCCATGAGGTTTAGGAAATTTAGTTTTATGGTGTAGATAAGCTTAATTCTGGAGGGTTTTAAGGTTATTGAAAAAGGAAGGTATTCACCTTCCTTTTTTTAGACAATACTTCCTGAAATGGGAAATCGTTAATTATACAACTTTTCAAAATTTCCAGTAATAAAAGGCCTTTTTGTTTTTTGGCATCAATTTTACATTTGTTTTTTTACACTTTTAAAACTACAATTATGAAAACTCTCCATCGCCCAAAATCATTTCAGATTTTGGCTTTTTTAATCCTTCTTTTTAGTTCAATTCATGAGAAATCATTAGCTCAAGTAACAGTTACTTTTGGTACGGGAACTAGTACTTCTACAAGTTCTCCTGTTCAAAGTTATTACAATTTTAATTATTCGCAACAATTGTATACTGCCTCAGAAATTAGTTTGGGTGGAGCATCAAGCGGGCAAATGATTACATCAATCGCATATTATTGGTCAGGTACTGGTAATCTAACCAACTGTAATATATGGGATGTTTACCTTGGAAATACGACTCAAACGTCTTTCACGACTTCTTCATGGGTACCACTATCCAATATGACTTTGGCATACAGTGGCCCAGTAACCTTGCCCTCCTCAGCTGGCTGGGTTACCATCCCATTGTCTTCTCCTGTTTTGTATTCGGGTAACAATGTTGTCGTAGCGATTGATGAAAATGTAAGTGGTTATGGAACTGCGGCATATTGGAGGTACACAACCGGTTCAGTAAATACAAATATTTATTATTACAGCGATGGTACGAATCCGAATCCGAGTTCACCCCCAACGGCAACTGGAGCAAATAAAAACCGACCAAATATGCAAATGGTATTTGCGAATGCTAGCCCTTGTTCTGGAACACCTTCCCCAGGAAATACAATTGCGTCCTCATCAGCTGTTGCAAACGGTTCTTCAGTAAACCTTAGTTTACAAAATACCACTTCAGGATCAGGAGTTGCCTACCAATGGCAATCGTCTACTGATAACTCAACTTGGAATAACATTGCAGGTGCAACCAATTCAACGTATAATCCTACCATTACTGCAGCCACTTATTTTCGTTGTCTGGTAACTTGCTCTGGAGTAACCACTGCTTCCAATTCGACTCAAATAAACCTGACCTATTGCTCTTCTACTTCCTCAAGCTCATCCTATTATATAAATAATTTTTCAACCACTAATGGGGTGTCCAATATTTCTAATCTTTCTTCCGGTTTCACTGCAACGGGATTTGCGAATAATTATTCTACCATGTCGGTTTCTCAGTACGCTGGTCAATCTGTTAATTTCAGTGCTAATATTCAAGGTTCATCCGGTTTAGGAATTTGGGTAGATTGGAATAATGATTTAGATTTTGCTGATGCCGGGGAGCAAGTTTATTTATCAACTTCCTATAGTACTTCTTATTCTTCCTCATTTTCGGTACCCATTTCTGCTTCAATGGGAGATTATCGAATGCGTGTGGTAGCGAATTACAGCTCGACTTCCCCAACCTATTGCAATAGTGGAATTTCTGGAGAAACAGAGGATTATAAATTTACAGTACTTTTTACAGCCGCTTGTAGTGGGACTCCAAGTCCAGGGAATACAATTTCTAATACAAATTCGGTAGCTTCAGGAGCTACTGTTAATTTAAGTTTAGCAAACTCTACATCGGGAACAGGAGTAACTTACCAATGGCAATCTTCAACTGATAATGCGAATTGGTCTGATATTTCAAGTGCTACCAATGCTACCTATGCGGCCACGGTTACAGCAAATACATACTATCGTTGTAATGTGACTTGTTCAGGATCTGTTGGGGCATCAAATCCAGTACAAATTACACTTATGTATTGTGCTCCTGCGCCAAGTTCTGTAGATGGGTCAGGAATTACAAATGTTTCCTTTGGTGACTCTCCATCGGTATCGAATGCGACAGGATCGGAGTCTGGGAATTTTGGCAATTATACTTCGTTTATCGGAGGGGGGATCTTAGGGAATTCCATTACCGTTGCGATTACCTATTCAACAGGTTACACCTATGGTACTAAAATCTGGGTCGATTGGAATAATGATATGACGTTTGATAATACTACGGAATTGGTCTACACGGGGTTATCTCTAGGAACCAATCCTACCACATTGAATGCAAGTTTTACCATTCCAAGTAATGTAAGCTTAGGTAACTACCGCATGAGAATTGGTGGTACGGATACGGATGCAGGACCTAGTTCCCCTTGCTACACAGGTTCTTATGGTTCATTTGAAGATTATACCTTACAGGTTCAATCGCCATCTTTGCCTGTGATTTCATCTGCATCTGTTGCGAATACATGTGCTGCTGCTTCTACGGTGTTAACGATTTCTGGAACGGGATTAGGTGCAGCGACAAACGTTGGTATTGGAAGTACTAATTTTACTTCATTTGCGTCTAATACTGCCACGACCATTACCATCAACCTCGCTTCAAGTATAACAGGAGCTGTTGTGGTCACCACAGCTGGTGGAACATC
This sequence comes from Crocinitomicaceae bacterium, assembly GCA_023255275.1. Lineage (GTDB taxonomy): Bacteria > Bacteroidota > Bacteroidia > Flavobacteriales_D > Crocinitomicaceae > JALRIV01. The sequence continues at coordinate 7,987 of JALRIV010000071.1, forward strand.
TAACAGTTCCTCCCCAATTTCATTTGTAATAGCGCCCCCTTTAACAATGTCAGCTTCATCTGGAACAGCCTGTAGTGGTTCAAATTCAAGTCCGTTGGTTGTTAGTGCTGGAGCAAGTGATTATGATACCTATTCTTGGTCACCAAGTTCAGGGGTGAGTGGTGATGCTACGAATGGATTTGTTTTTTCAAATACAGTGAATACGACTTACACGTTAACCGCTACTCAAAGTAATGGGGCTTGTTCGCAAACAAAAACTTATAATCTGTCGGTAAAGCCATTACCAACCGTAAATGCAGGATCCGATGTTTCTTTTTGTCCTGGTGGAACAGTAGGGATAGGTGTGCCTACGTCTAGTAATGTTACAGTTTTGTCTGAAGGTTTCAATGCCGGAATACCAACAAGCTGGACTAGTACAACAAGTTATAAGAATACTCTGTCTAACTCTAGTTCAGGAAATACTTGGACCTATCCTGGTTATTCTTCCTACTGTACTTATTTTAATTCCTATACAGTCAGTTCAGGGACTACAGATGCCTTAGAATCCCCATCCTTTAATTTGAGTAATTATTCAGGTGCTCAAGCAAGTTTTTGGATTTACAATAGCAGTGGAACAGATGTCTTGAAGGCATATGTGCGTGTTGGAACAGGAGCTGATGTCCAAGTTGGTTCGGCGAGTTATGGAGTTTATACATCATGGACTCAAATCACGATTGATTTAAGTGCTTATGTGGGTAATTCAAGCGTTAAATTCATCTTTAAATGTACCTCAGATTACGGTATGTCAAATATTGGTATTGATGATTTCTTGATTTCGGGAATTCAAACGATTGCATACGCTTGGTCAAATGCAGGTACATTATCCAATGCATCGGTATCTAATCCCACGGCTTCACCAACTTCTACAACCACCTATACGCTAACAGCTACTATGGATGGCTGTTCATCATCAGATGATGTCCTGGTAACTAAAGTGGATCCTGTTGCTACTTCCGCTTTGACAGCTGGTGATTATGTATGGAAAGGGGGCATTTCAGGAGTAAATACAGCCGATAGCGCATATAATACCGCTTCGAATTGGTATGTATTTGATGGGACCGATTTCTCAACGGCTTCTTCTGAGCCTGGTTACAATGATGATGTCGTAATATCCGGTACGAATACGTGTGTGGTTAATTATCCTAGAACTTACAATACAATCAATATGAAGGCCGGCAAAATAACCATTAAAAATGGAGGTAAATTAATTTTCGATACGAATGGTTTAATTGAAGCAAGAGATCATGTTACCATTGAGTCTGGTGGTACACTTGATTTTCAAGGTAATGGGATATTAATTGTTCACAATGGAGATTTTATTGTGAATGGAACATTCAATGCTGGTATTGGTACCGTTGAATTTTATAATAATGCGAATCATGACCATTATGTGAATACTTCTAACGCTAACCTTACCTTCTATGATTTGTATATCACCGGACAATCCAATTCGACTTATGACCTACACTTATTGCACGATATCCAAGTACAAAATGTGTTAAGTATTACTTCTCGCAAGTTGAATCTCAATAACTTTG
>JALRIV010000072.1 GCA_023255275.1 Crocinitomicaceae bacterium
ACATGTCCTTCATACCTCTGGATTCCAATTGAAATACCGCTGTGGTATTTGCATTCGTCAACCACTCATAGGTCTCTTTATCATCCAAGGGGATATCATCAAGATTAATAGGTTTCTGATTGCTTTTACTGCGCAGTTGATTTGCATTTTTTCATCCGCTTTTCTTTCATCTAACAGTTTTAATTGAAAATCGATGTTACCATTACCTTGTAATTTCTCGATTGATTCAGATTGACTGATGTTGAAGTGTTTTAAAAAATCGGTCAGTTGAATGTTGTTGGAGTTAATTTGAAAATCGATGAGGTGCTCATCCACTTTTCCTGCAGCCGTGAACGGTAAATTAGCGATGAAAATGGTCGATTTTTCAAGTTGAAACAATCCGCTTTGGGTATTGACAGATAAGGATACATCGAAATTCGTTTTTTGATTTTTTATCAAGGCAATTTCACCACTTTTAATCTTCTTAATCCAAGCTGTAGCTTTGGTTTGAAGATTGAATTCTTTTTCAGAAAATTTACCGATAAGTGCCAAATCTTCAATGAGAAGTTGGTGGGTTTGATCGCTTTGTTGATCGGCGTATTCAAAATGTAAGCCGTTGATGTGAACTTTTTCAAGATTTAAATTAAAAGGTTCTGCTACAGAGCTAGTATCGCTTTGAAAAATATCATAGTTTACCTTGCCTTCCGAAGTGGTTTTAAGATGTAAGGCACCAGGTGCAATCTCAATGGATTCTACATGGTATTTTTCATGATAAATATCAACAGGGTTAAATTTTAATCGAATTTGATCGGTGTACAAAAGGGTATCTTGGAGAGTGCTTCCTTCCAAGGCATCTTGAATGAAAACTTGGTTAAAATCGACAGCCAACTTGGGGAAGGTACTCCAAAAAGTAAGGTCGATTTGTGCCACACTAACCTTTGTTTTTAAATAAGGTTCTGCTTTTTGAACGACCATTTGGCAGATTTCATCTTTATAGAGGTATAAAACCAGGGAAATGATCAATACCAGTGAGGCGATTACCCCAAAAAACCAAAGTGCTATTTTAATTAGTAATTTTCTCACCTTACAAAGTTACCTTACTGCGAATAAACGTTGTGCACATCCTTTTATTATTTATCAACGATGATATGTTGTGAATCGTTTATAGGAGCTTTTAATTTTAGCGATTAAACATAAAAAAGTTTAAAGCTATCCATAGTTTCTTTTATCTTTGTGGGGTATTAAAAAAATAAAAATGAGTTTATTAACAGTTGGAAGTGTTGCTTTTGATGCAATTGAAACCCCTTTTGGAAAAACAGATAAAATTATTGGTGGTGCAGGAACGTACATCGCCCTTTCCTCGTCTTTCTTTATCGATGAGCAGAATATGGTTGCCGTTGTAGGTGATGATTTTCCTTCAAGTATGTTGGAAACATTCAAAAAGAAAGGAGTGAATACAGAGGGGATTCAAGTGAAAAAAGGTGAAAAAACTTTTTTCTGGTCGGGTAAATACCACAACGATATGAATTCAAGAGATACCTTGATTACCGAGTTAAATGTATTGGGTGATTTCGATCCGATCATACCAAATTCCTATCAAGACAGTTCTTTTTTAATGCTCGGAAATTTAAGTCCACAAGTTCAAGCTACCGTAATCAATCGTTTGGAGAAACGTCCGAAATTAATCGCTATGGATACCATGAATTTCTGGATGGATATTGCATTGGATGATTTAAAGAAAACCATTTCTATGGTCGATATATTGATTATTAACGATGAAGAAGCGCGACAATTAACGGGCGAATATGCATTGAAAAAAGCGGCTAAAATGGTTCAATCCATGGGACCTAAAACGGTGATCATTAAAAAAGGTGAACATGGAGCTTTGCTCTTTCATGAAAATCATTTGTTCTACGCGCCAGCACTGCCTTTAGAAGAGGTCTTTGATCCAACAGGAGCTGGTGATACTTTTGCAGGTGGTTTTATGGGCTTCTTAGCCGCTTCCGGTGAAGTGAGCTTTGAAAACATGAAACGTGCCATTATTTATGGTTCGGCTCTCGCCTCCTTCTGTGTTGAGAAATTTGGAACGGATCGTTTGATGGAGATCACAAAGGCTGATTTGCATCACCGCGTAAATGAATTTGTAAGATTGACTAATTTCGATATGGAATTAACGTATTAAGAATTGCTATGGAGAATAATGTACACCTTTTAGAGTTAAAGCAACTTGCCCTGAACGAAGATGTTTTGTCAGTAAGTAGGGAAGTTAACGAACTAAAAACGCGCTTTGAAGATTATATTTTAGAAGAGGAACGCAAACTGCAAGTGGCCCAATTAGAGGCGACAGAAAAGGGAGAAGAAGTTCCAGAAGATCTTTGGATCAAACCGTTAAAAGATGCTTTTTATGAGGTGTACCAAGTCTATAAAGATGCTCGAAATAAAGCTAAAGAATTAAAAAATGCGGAAGAATCTGAAAGTCTACGTAAGAAAAAACAGTTAATTGCTCGTTTGCAAGAAACAATTGAAAAGGAAGAGAATATTGGCGCAGCTTTCCAAGAGTTCAAGCACATTCAAGAGGAATGGAAGCAAATTGGAAACGTGCCTAGGGAAAAACGCGAAGAAATTCAACGTGCATACTCTAAATTGATTGAAGATTTCTTCTATCAGATGAATATCTACAAGCATTTGAAAGAACACGATTTAAAGCGCAATCAACAGTTGAAGGAAGCGCTAATTCAACGTTTAACGGATTTAGTAGATTCAACTTTGATGAAAGAGGTCGAACAACATTTCAAAGTAATTCAATCTGAATGGGATGAAGTTGGGCCGGTAGCTAATGAAATGTGGGAAGAGTTGAAAGAAAAATATTGGTCAAATGTTCGAAAAATTCACGAAAAACTGAACCAGTATTACGATGAAAAGCGTAATGCCCTATTGGAAAATTTAAACCAAAAGAAAGCGCTTTTAGAAAAAACTAAAGCCATTTTTGAATCGGTTAAAGATCGAAAAGAAGGAAAGGAGTACGAGGAGGCAACCAAAAAAATATTGCAGATTCAAAACGATTGGAAAGCAGTTGGCTTTGGTCCTCGTAAAGAAAATGAAGAAATCTGGAAAGAATTTAGAGCAGTTTGTGATGCCTTTTTCGACCAGAAAAAAGAGGTCTTTAAAATCGTTGCGGAAAAATACAACCATATTGCGGAGCAAAAGAAATCGTTAATTCAAAAAGCAGAGGAACTAAAACAATCTACCGAATGGAAAGAAACCGCTGCGCAATTAAAACGATTGCAGAACAATTGGAAGCAATTGGGGCATGCAGGACATAAATTTGAACAGCGATTATGGTCGGATTTTAGAGCGGCATGTGATCATTTTTTCAATCAAAGAGACCAACATTTCAATGAGCAAGAATCTGCTTTTGTTGAAAATCTTGAAAAGAAAAAAGCGTTAATCGTTAAGGTTCAGTCTTTTGCGCTTTCTGGAGACAAAAAGGCAGATTTAGCTGCGTTGAAATCATTCACCACCGAATTTAATGAAATCGGCATGGTTCCCTTGAAAGAAAAAGATGCGGTTTTCCAAGAGTTTAAAAAAGCAATCGATACTTGGTATCAAGCCTTAAAATTAGAAGGTGAAGAGAAAGAAAGTATTTTCTTTCAAGCAAGATTAGATGTTTTGGCATCGAGCGAAGATCCTGCAAGTGCATACCGAAATGAAAAATTCGAATTGAGAAAACAAATTGATAAACTCAAAGGTGAAATTCAACAATTGGAAAATAACTTAGGGTTTTTCGCGAAATCTAAAGGGGCAGATGCTTTGAAAAAGGAAGTTGAGTCAAAAGTGAATCAAGCCAACAAACGAATCGAAACGTTAAAAATGCGTCTCAAATTAATCCCAAATGAATAGATTTATCAACGCGGTTTTATTGTTTGTCCTGTTACCAACGATGGGCTTAACCATTATTGTTGGTTTCGACATGCCCATCGAGTTTTTAAAAACGACTGGACAATATATGCCCTACAAATTCGAGGCTTTTTTAGTTTTAGGATTATTGATTGCGATCATTAATATCCGAAGGTCAGTTCGTCGTTGGACTGGGATGATTTTAGCCAATAAGGTTCAAAAATTTGTTTGGAATGTTGAGGTAAGTAGAGAGCGAGTGAAGCGCGTACTTGTCTATAATTTCATGGAAGGCTTAGTCCTTCTTTTTGTCGGTTTAACCTTGTATTACGTGGCTCATGAGGCTTTTATCCCTGCCATTGGGTTCGCTTTTAGCGCTGCAGATAATTTTATTTTCAGCATCATCGGTTATGCTAAAAAATCATGGCGTGTTGGTATCACTAAAAAGGCCGTTGTTCATGCAGATAGGGATGTAAATGTGCTCTATTTTAAAGGTTTAAGGAAAGTGGAGACGCATCAAGAGTCGATTTTTTTCACGTACCAGAATGATCTAAATTTATTTTTCCCATCGGATTGCTTGTCCAAAGAGAATGAACTGTTATTTTTTAATCATTTGAAGGAACAAGTTGATATCAATAAAGTGTTTTTTGTCAATTCTAAAAAATAAAAGGGGCATTGTTTTTTTTATGAAATAGAGCAGGATAAGAAAATTTTAATTATCTTGTTTACATCAATGCTAACCCTTTATGAATTCGAATATAAGATTTACCCTCTATTATATTTTTCTTGGAATCATTTGGCTTTTTTTAACCGATTTTATCATTGGTTATTCCTTGAAAGACTTATCTGTCGTCAATTCATTTTGGTTTCATTTTGTAAAGGGGGTTTTCTTTTTTATTCTTTCTGGCATAGTGTTGTATTTTGCCATCAACAAATACCAACACCATAAAAAAAATCATTTACCTCAGGGCGAGCAGGATGATGCTTTGGAATTTTCTGTTTTGAATCAAAAATTAATTCAGATATTAAAATCTGGTCAAGATGGTTATATTTTGCTGAATCGATCATTTTTGGTGGAAGATTTTAACCAAGCGGGAAACAAGCTGTTCACGGCATTGTTTCAACATGATTTGCATCAAGAAAAGCAATTGGCTCAGATCGTTAAAAATCATGAGGACTCCGTATATCGAGATTTGATTCAAAATTTAAAAAAGGGTAATACCATTGAATTGTACGATGAACTCTCGCTAGATTCCGGCCAACCCCTTAATTTGTACTTGCGTTTTAATCCTATTTTACTGCACGATCAAGTCATTTATACTTATGTTTTAATTCGTGACATCTCATCTGAACGAGAAAGTAAACGTAAGTTATTGGAATTTAATTTCACCTTTGAAAATTTATTAACCAATTCCCGTGATGGATACATTTCCATTTCACCCACCGGTTATGTCAAAAACATCAATGAGAGTGCAAAAAAGTTTCTAAAAATAAATTCTTCTAACTTGAATATTTTCAAGATACCCACTTTTGAGGAGTCAAATTTCGAAACCTTTTGCCGTGGGATCAAAATCGACGATGAGGCTCAAAAAAACATGTATTTAGCCCATGCTTTTTTATGGGTCAATGTAAAGGTGGTTCCTTCCTATGAGCAAATCAATTTGTTTTTAGAAGATGTCACCAATTTTAAGGTGAGCACCCAGTTATTGTCTATTGAAAAAACGGCTGTCAATCTGATCACACAGAACCAAATCAACGATTATGAAATTTTGTCCCAAACGATTCGCTCCATTGAGTATTTGATTCCAAATGTGAAAATTTCCTATTTCGCATTAGATCAAATTAAAAATGAATTAGTTTTTGCAGCATGTAGTGTTCAAAATGGAAATAAAAATGGGTTTAACGATTCTGAAATCAATTTACATAATTTTGAAAATTTAGCAAATAAGGAGCTCATCTTCAATCGAAAGGAGCAAATTGAACCGAACTTGTTTGATTACAATTGCTTTGAGCAGGCTGAAATCATCAAAAGCGTTCCATTGTTTCGAAAGGATAAAGAATGCATAGGGGTGTTGTTTTTGATTATCAACGAAAGGGTTGATCAAATAATAAACCTCAAACAAATCTCCGATTTAATTAAAAACACCTTTGAAAATATTTTTGATTTCAAAAACACCTTCCATCAATTGGAGTTATTATCGGTAGTCGCCAAATCATCGAATAAAGGTTTTGCTACCATTCGAAATGATAATTTGATTATATGGAAGAATCAGTCCTTTAGAAATATTTTTAAAAATTATTCCGACTCCTTAATCTATGAAGATATTCTTGTATTGTTCACGAATTTAATACAAAACGAGCAAGATTTAATTCAGATTAAAGCAAATATTTCTAATTTCCAACCCTTTCTAATAGAAACAACTTTTGCTGTTTCTGAAAGGGAAACCATAGAGATTTCATTAGGGGGTAGACCACTTTTTACAGGTAATGATATTCAATTTTTATTGGAGTTTGATGACATTACCGAACGTAAAAAAGCGGAAAACACCATTCGCAAAAATAGTTTGTTCCTGAAAGATATTACGGACTCTGTTCCCTTCGTTTTATTTCAATTGGAGGTTGATCAAAATATGAATTTGAAATTCCCTTTTATTTCATCGGGGATTTTGAAATTAAATCAACACATTCCGATCGAGAAACTTCAAGAAAATCCCTTGTTATTGAATGACTACATGCTTTCGTCAGAAATTATTGGATTGAGGTATAAAATGTTTCGTTGCTACCTTGCAGGAGCTGATTTTTCACACGTTTTCCGAATTAAAAATGAGACAGGAGTGTTTTGTTGGGTAAAAGTAATGGCCATTGTTAAACGCGATGAATTGGGTAATCGCTATTACTATGGTTCTATTGTAAATATCAATGAAGAGCAATTAGCCAAAATTGAAATTGAGAAAAGTAATAATCGTTTTACTTATGTATCTAAAGCCGTAAACGAGGCCATTTGGGATTGGGATTTAAAAACAAATGATTTGCATTGGTCTGATGGATTTACGCGTTTGTTTGGTTACTCCCTTGATCACTATCCGAAAATTGAAAATTGGCAAGCCTTCATTCATGCAGAAGATTTTCAAAAAAGTAAGGATTATTACATGCGAGTGATCCAAAGTCCGAGAGAAAATAATTGGACCAATGAGTATCGTTTGTTGCATGTAGATGGAACTTACCGTTATGTCATCGACAGAGCCTATCTCATTCGGGATAAGCAAGGCAGGGTGGAACGGATCATTGGCTCCATTCAAGATGTCACACAAAAACGCGATTTTGAAAAACAAAAGTCAATTCTAATTCACCATACCCAAGATGATGAACGGAGAAGATTCTCTATGGAGTTACATGATGGATTAGCCCAATATTTGGTGGCGCTGAATCTGTACATGAATCAATTGGACGATGGGGGTAAGGTCGATTATGATATATTAAGCCTTTGTAAGGAAATTGTGCAAGATGGGTTGAATTTAACCCGAGCATTATGTTATAGTTTATCTCCTCCTGAGTTGAATAACGGACTTATCCCCGGGGTGAGAGCCTTGTTCGAGCGTTTGGATGCATTGAATGAAATTCAATTTGAAATCATCATCGATCCAAAAAATGAAATTGAATTTACAAGAAACTTAGATGCCTATAATTTATTCCGAATCATTCAAGAATTCACCAATAATTCCATTAAATATGCAAAATGTAATCAGATACAATGTGAATTTGGCACACGTAAAAATATTCGTTACGTCAAAATAAAAGATAACGGAATTGGTTTTGATATCCAAAAAGTGAAAAAAGGATTTGGTTTAGAAAATATGGAAAAAAGAGGGGTGCTGATTAATGCGAAGTTGAATTTTTACAGCACACCGGGTAAAGGAACGGAATTAATTATCTATTTCTAGTGGGTATCTGTGATTTCTTGACAACGATAACTACCTCCGTCCATAATGGTTTCAATGGCTTTTTTGATTTCTGAAACAGGAGAGTTTTTGGTTAAATACCCATTCGCACCCACTTGAAATGCTCTTTCTATATAAGAGGGTTCAGTATGTATTGAAAGTACAATGATTTTCGTGTGTTGATTTTCTTTTCTGATGATTTCCGTTAAGTCTAAGCCGTTTAATGATCCAGGTAAGTTGATATCCATGAAAATCAAATCGGGATGAAATGTTGACACAGCTTCCAAGACTTCATCAGCGTGTTCTGACACTTCCACCTCTTCATATCCTAAATCTTTTAAAACTTTAACCCACATTTTGGAGATGAGTTTAAAGTCTTCAACTACAAGTGCTTTCATAACGTAAATTTAAAACAATTTTAGGAAATGTCTAAATTTTCTAATTGTTTAATGGCTTTTTCGACCCCAGTGCTTGCTTGCTCTTCAAATAAATAGTAGGTGAGGGCGTTCTTTTTTAAGTGTTGGTCGATGACCGGGTTTACAATCATTTTGATTTGGTTATTTTTTTCAAAAAATAAGGATGCAGCAGGCTCAACGACTCCAGATGTCCCAATGGAAATAATGGCATCGGCCTCTCGAATTACTTTAGCTGCGATTTCATATTGAGGTAAATGTTCTCCAAACCAAACGATGTGCGGCCTTAATTGATGCCCATCTTCAGCTAAATCTCCAAGGTTCAAGTCTTCAGTCCATGGAACGACCAATTTTTTATCTTTTTCACTTTCCGCTTTTAAGAGCTCTCCATGTAAATGAATGATGTTTTTGCTTCCTGCTCGTTCGTGTAAATCATCTACATTTTGAGTAATGATATGCGTATTTGGAAATCTTTTTTCAAAATCAGCAATGAGTAGGTGTGCCTTGTTAGCTTGCACTTCTTTTAATTGCCTCCTGCGTTGGTTGTAGAATTCAAGGATTAATTGGCGCTGTTTTAACTGTTCTGTAGGTCGGTTCCACGCATCGATATGAGCAACTTCCATTAAATCTTGACCTTCCCACAGTCCGTCGTGATCTCGAAAAGTTTTAATGCCACTTTCAGCGCTTATTCCTGCTCCGGTAAAAAATACTACGTTCATTTTCATATAAAAAAAGGGAAGCATATTACGTCTTCCCTTTAAAGTTAAAAAAATATATTTTTTTACATTCCCATCGTTTGCATTTCCTCCATGGTCATTTCTTTGTAACCTTCTGGAATGTCCAAACTAAATAATGTTTTTTTGGCTGTTTTATCCAGTTTCGTTTCCACTTTAGTAACGGTCATCTTCATGATCATCCCATTCTGATTAATGTCGTACTCCATCGGAAATCCTGGAACTTCTTTATTTAAGTACATGTGTCCTTCTTTTTCTACTTGAATTTCTTCGGTATACCAAAACACAGATGAATTACCTTCTTCATCGCTTACCAAGGCTTTTTTACAATCGTAACCAGCTACTTTTTTGGTTTCATTGACCAATTCTACTTTTATATCTGATTTAAGACTGTCATTGGCTTTTAAATCATCAAAAGTGGATGGGATAGCGTTATTCCCCATCATACCACCCATTAGCAATAACATTTTTTCTTGTTTACTGTCTACAATGGTTGTCATGGTCATGATCGCGCCCATTTTTACTTCTACTCTTGATTTTTCAGGTATCATGTAAAGGTCCATGGTTGA